>JAHFEJ010000002.1:74964-99924 GCA_023248535.1 Nitrospinales bacterium
CCCCGCGCTCTGGAAGCCCGCGAGATATTGCCGGAAGAGCTGGTCAAACGCGGCGCGCAGGTGGATGTGGTGCCGGCCTACCGCACCGTGCGCCCGACCGGGAAAAAAGAGGAAATGCTGAAACTGATACGCGAAGGCGGCCTGGACATGGTGACCTTCACCTCGTCGAGCACCGTCACCAACTTCACCGGGATGTTCGAGCCGGGCGAACTGCCGGACGTGGTCAAGAACCTCACCGCCGCCTCGATAGGGCCGATCACCACCGAGACAGCCCTGAAAGCGGGATTTACCGTGCCGGCGATGCCAAAAGTGTATACTATAGATGCATTAATTGGGAGCATAGTGGAGTTCTATGAGCGGAAAAAAGTCTGAGGGGCGGGATAACAAACGGGTTCGTGACCGCGTTGATTTCGACGTGTCCGTTACCTTGGACGTGCACGGCCAAAAAGTCAAATACGACGAAACCAACGACATCAGCATGGGCGGGATGTTCGTGTTCACCAGCTTCCCCTATCCGGTCGGCACCGAGGGAATATTCACCATCCATCTTTCCATGGTGGAGACGGTCAAGGAACACGAGATCAAAGGCAAGTTCCGTGTGCAGAACAACATGACCAAGGCCGGCTCCCGCGGCATGGGGCTGAAGATCACCGAGATCGATACCGACTCGTCGCTGGAGCTGTTCAACGTCATCCGCGCCAACACCAAAAACTAGCCGCACTGTTCCTTGTTGTCATCCCCGCGCAGGCGGGGATACAGTTTCCTTCCTCAGGACGTTTTCGGGATGAATCCAACCACAGAGCCTTAGAGGCACAGAGCTGAAAAGTTTTTTGCAGTGGTTTATTCCCACTTACTTCAAACAATCTTCTCTGCGCCTCCGTGGCTCTGTGTTTTTTAATGAGCGCAGAGCACGAATATGCATTACGCGAAACCCCGCGGGGAGCGTGTGTTCGGGAAGATAATGAAAAAATGGTGCCGACGGCCAGACTCGAACTGGCACAGGTTGCCCCGCCACCCCCTCAAGATGGTGTGTCTACCAATTCCACCACGTCGGCACATTTTTAAAAACCGGAATCAGACCCGTAATTATATATATTTTCCCCCCGCAATCAACCTTTTTGCCAAAAAAAGCTGTTTTTATTATCTTCACCTGAGCTTGCCGCAGGAGGGGGTGTCATCCTGAGGGGGCCATCGGCACCCGAAGGATCTCCTTCCGGAAGGATATCCATCGCCTATGGCTTAGAATGACGAAATCAGCCGAGGTGCGTGGAGAGTTCAGGGTTTGCCGCTACCCGCCAAGACTTTGTCCAGGGCTTTGAGGAAGCGGCGGTTGTTGCGCTCGGTATCTACAGTGACGCGGATGTGATTGGGCAGCGCGTACACGTCCATCGGGCGGACGACGATCCCTTCGCGCAGCAGCTTTTGAAATACCGCGCGGCCGTTCCCGCTTTTCACCAGAATGAAATTCGCCTGCGACGGCAGATAGGGGATTTTGCGTTTTTTAAGTTCCATATACAGAAATTTCAACCCGGCTCCGTTCAGCTTGCGGCTTTTGGTTACATGCGCCTTGTCATCCACCGCGGCCAGCGCCGCCGCCTGCGCAACGAGGCTGGTGTTGAACGGCTGGCGCAACCGGTTTAGGTATTGCACCAACTCCGCGTCGGCAATGCCATAGCCGATGCGAACCCCCGCCAGTCCGTATACCTTGCTGAACGTCCGCAGGATGACGATGTTGGGATACTTCTTCCGCAGATTCACCGTGTGCGGATAATCCTTCGCGGTGGCGTATTCGTAATACGCTTCGTCCATCACCACCGGGATGTGGCTCACGTTATCCAAGAACCGGCAGAGCTCTTTTTCGGTGTTGTAGGTGCCGGTAGGGTTGTTGGGGTTTGCTACGAAAACCAATTTCGTTTTGCCGTTCACCAGCCGCGCCATCGCATCCAGATCGTGCCCGTATTGCGCGGTGGCCGCCGCCTCCCGCGTTTCGCCGCCTGCCCCCTGCGTGATCAGCTTGTAGACCACGAAGGCGTGTTTGGAGACGACGATGTTATCCCCTGCCCGCACAAAGCAGCGGATCAGCAGTTCGATCAGCTCGTTGCTGCCGTTGCCGAAAATCAGCTCTTCGCTGTACACCCCCAGCGCCTTCACCATCCGCTTGCGCAGGTAAAAGGCATCCCCTTCGGGGTAGTAGTGAACCTTCTTTATCGCGGCGGCAATGGCCTTTTTCGCCTTGGGGCTGGGGCCGAGCGGGTTTTCGTTGCTGGCCATTTTTATGCAGTTGCGTATGCCCAGTTCGCGCTCCACTTCTTCCAGCGGCTTCCCCGGCTCATACGGGTGCAGCGATTGGATGTAGGGGGGAACAAGGCTGCCGAATCGCGGACTCATCCGTTTCCTTTCGGATAGCTTCCGAGGATTTTGAGGAAGTCGCCCATTTTTGCCACCTGTTTAAGCGTTTTCTCCACGGCGGGCTCTTCGCGGTGGCCGTCGAGATCGATGAAGAAGAGGTAGCCCCACGCGCCGGCTTTAAGCGGGCGCGAGGCGATCTGCGTTAGATTGATCTTCGCCTTGTTGAAAAGGCTCAGCAGGCGGAACAGCTCGCCGGGCCGGTTTTTGATAGCGACGGCGATGGAGGTTTTGTCCTTCCCCGTCCGCTTGGGGGGGGTGCGGCTGATGACCACAAAGCGGGTTTTGCCGCTTGCGCCGTCTTCGATGTTTTTATCCAGGACATTGAGCTTGTATATCCGCGCGGCGGTCAGCGCCCCGATGGCGGCGGCGTTTTTATCTTTTGCGGCTTTTTCGGCGGCTGCGGCGGTGCTGGAGGTTTCCAGGATTTCGACCCCCGGCAACACCCGCTGGATGTAGCCCCGGCACTGCCCCAGCGGCTGCTGATGGCTGTAGAGCCGCTTGATGGATTTTATCTCTTTCGATTTGGACATCAGGTTCTGGTGCGCGCTGATGGTCTTTTCGCCGAAGATGGTGAGCGAGGAATCCTTCAGCAGGTCGAGGTTCGCGTTCACCGGCCCCTCCACCGAGCTTTCGATGGGGAGCACGCCGAAATCGCACTCCTCCCCTTCCACCGCTTTCACGATGGGGGCGAAACCGGCCAGCGGTTTGAACTCGTTCGAGGTGCCGAAAAGCGCGATTGCCGCCTCGTGCGAGAACGTGCCCAGCGGGCCGAGGAAGGCGACACTGAGCGGCTTTTCGACCGCGCGGGCAGCGGAAAATATCTCGCGGTAGACCGCTTCCAGCGATTTTTTGGGGATAATGCGGGCCAGCGCGGTGAGCCGCTCCACCACTTCAGCTTCGCGCTTGGGGTCGAATACCGGCGCGCCGGTGGCGGCTTTGATCTTGCCTATCTCGACGGCGCACTGGGTGCGGCTATCGAGCAGCTTTATGATCTGGCTGTCGATCCGGTCGATCTTCTTTCGCCAATCGCCGATGTTGTCCTTCACGTTTTCGCGTTCCCCCTTGTACGCCGTATTATCGTACAGCCCGGCCCCCTCCGCAAGTTTGGGCTTTTCAAGCGGGTGGGTTTTTGTGCCCGGGTAGGTGCGACATTCCTGTCGCACACTCCTCGGCCCACAATCGGTTGTCATGCCCGTGCAAACGGGCACCCAGAAATATTATCAAAGCTTCTCCCCTCATTCCCAAGCTCCGTAGCGTACTTCCCACAAGCCCATCATTAGTATATACTTTTAGTATATATAAGAGGTGATGGATGAAAGCGGCAAAATTGTTCACGAACGGGCAGAGCCAGGCAGTGCGCCTCCCCAAGGAATTCAGGTTCAAAGGGGATGAGGTGTTCATCAAGCGGATGGGCGAGGCGGTCATCTTGTTGCCCAAGAAAAGGTTTTGGGGCACGCTCACGGCAAGCCTTGGCATGTTCTCCCCGGATTTTATGGCGAAGCGGAACCAGCCGCGCGGCCAAAAACGGGAGGATATGTTCGATTGAAATGGCTGCTCGATACCAACATCTGCATTTTCCTGATAAAGAAAAGGTCCGCCAAGGTCATCGCCCGGCTGGAAGAGTGTATTCCGGGGGATGTGGGGATTTCATCGATCACGCTGGCTGAACTTCAATACGGCGTCGAGAAAAGCTCCCGCCCCGATGCAAACCGCGAGGCGCTTCAGGCATTTTTGATCCCGCTGGAGATCGCCTTCTTTGAGGATGCGGCGGCAATGGCATATGGCAAATTACGCGCGGCCCTCGAATCTAAAGGTACGCCCATCGGTCCGCTGGATATGCTTATCGGTGCGCACGCGTTAAGCTTGGGCTGTACACTCGTCACCAACAACACAAAGGAATTCACGCGGATCCCCGGCCTTCACCTCAAGGATTGGACGCGCTGATACGCCCGCACTATCGCCGCCGTTCTTGTCATGCCCGCGTAGACGGGCATCCAGACTATTTTTTCCGTATTCGTGTAATTGTTTCCGTAGAGGCAGGAAAACGGCTTTCAGTATTTATCTGTGATAGGATTTGTAACGATGATGAATGAGGGCATTATTTCTATTTTATTTTCCACAGTCCAGCAGGCTTTGTACAAACACTTGCAAATCATCTTGGTGAGGTAATGGACAAATGAGCAATCCTATATTGAAGTTGGAAGAGCCAAGCATTAAAGAAGACCTGTGGCAGGACGACGCACTGGTACGCAAGCCGATAGCGGAAGCCCTAACCAACCTGTTCAAGGATGAAACGCAATCTTTAACTATCAGCTTGAATGGAGGTTGGGGTTCTGGCAAAACATTTCTATTGAAGCGGTGGCATGCGCAGTTGAATAAAGACGGCTACAAGGCGATTTATTTCAATGCCTGGGAAGATGATTTTTGCGGCGACCCGCTAATGGCTATTATTGGCCAGTTGTGGGAGTCTTTGAAGGATTCTGATTCGGTGGAATATGGCAACGCAATCAAGGAAGCCGCAAAGCCTCTATTTACGAAAACCTTGTTAAATATAGTTAGCACTGCTACCGCAGGGGCTATTGACATTTCCAAGGAGGAACTTAAATCAGTCGCCCTGAAAACTGTGGATGAATATTTCGAGCAGCGGGCTAATAAAGATGAATTGAAAAAGAGGCTTGCCGCGATGGCGGCGAAGGTGGCTAAGGATACCGGTCATCCGATGGTATTTATAATTGATGAACTCGACCGTTGCCGCCCCACATTTTCCATTGAACTGTTGGAGCGGGTTAAACACATTTTTGATATTCCCAACATGGTATTTGTTTTTGGAATAGACCGAAATCAGTTGGCCTCATCTATCAAGGCTGTCTACGGCGAAATTGATGTAGACGGCTATCTTCGCAGATTCTTTGATATGGATTTTACTCTGCCATCGGCGGATGCCCGGACGTTTTGCCGCCATCTGATGAAACGCCATGGAATGGCTGAGTATTTTGAAAAACGGTCTGCCGAGGCCGGGAATGCCATACATAAGACGGATTACATTGAGTTTAACGACTTTTTCTCAAAGCTTTGCCAGCAGCTTGGATTGACTTTGCGTGAAATCGAGCTGTGTATCCGTTCGTTTATCTTTGTAGCTAAGAATATTCCGGTTAATAATCTTATGTTCCCAATCCCCTTAAGCGTTCTTTTGCTTCTACGGTTAAAAAACTATCCTCTTTACGTTAAGTTCACCAAAGGGGAATGCCGCGCTAGTGAAATACTTGATTATATAGAGAGCTTCTTCGACGAAACACAAGATGATGGTGCCGCTAATTTTTTGGATGACCTTGAAGTGCAGCTATATGTGGCGGATTACGAAGAATATGCCGAAGGCGGGGATATTATAAAAACTCAATTGACCCGTATTGCGGAAGGTAACCTTCTGACATTACCCCAATATCTTTCCAAGAGAGCCGGGACACCCAATCAAAAAAAAGCAAAGAATCTGCTTGATTGGTACGAAGAATCATTAAAGAGAATACGTTTTGGGCATGGACGAATGTTAGCTAAAAAACAAATTCATGGATACCTCATTCCAAAAATCGAGCTTACCTTAATGATGCCACCTGATGTGTGGAAATAGGCCCCAACCGTTGCTTATTGAATGCCAAGCAGGGGTGCAAAGACCAGCAGAGGCTGTTCTTTTTCGACCGAGGCATCGCGGGTTTAGGCGAACTGGAGTTTGCCTTTCGGTGTGGGAATGGCGCGTTTAAGGCCCTTGGCGGTTTCGATCCATTCGGTAATTACCAGTTGGGCATTGCGTAATGCCTCCTCATAGGATTGCCCGTCCGCCATGCAACCGGGAAGTTCAGGCACTTCTGCCAGAAAAGCCGAATCCTCTTCGCTCCAGTAAATTATGACTTCGTATTTGTACATCATTTCTCCCGATGCAATTTGTATTTTAATACAAGATTGCGCACTTGTTTAACCTGATATGGATTTACTTTTCCATGACTCAGATACTAAAAAACGCTGGATTCCCGCCTACGCGGGAATGACACTTATGGGAACTGCCGCAAGTTTGGGCTTTGCAAGCGCATTGCGCGGGATTATGATTTTCCGCAAGGGGGGCAAATGACCGAGACCAAAAAGACCATCGTTTCCATGCAAACCGAAGAGCGCGTTTTCGCGCCGCACAAAGAGCAGAGCCAGCACGCCTTCATCGGTTCGCTGGATGCCTACCGCGCCGAGTATGACCGCTCCATCAAAGACCCCGATGCGTTCTGGGCCGGAAAGGCCGAAGAGCTTCACTGGTACAAAAAGTGGGATACCGTTTGCGAGTGGGAATTCAAAACCCCGATGGTCAAATGGTTCAAGGGGGGCAAGCTCAACGTCAGTTACAACTGCGTAGACCGCCACGCCCACGGCCCGCGCCGCAACAAGGCCGCCCTCATATGGGAAGGCGACGACGAGAACGACAGCCGCGTACTCACCTACGGCGACCTGTACCGCGAGATCAACCGCTTCGCGCTGGTGCTGAAAAGCCACGGCGTGCGCAAAGGGGACCGCGTGGCCATCTACATGCCGATGATACCGGAGCTGCCCATCACCATGCTGGCCTGCGCCCGCATCGGCGCGGTTCACAGCGTGGTCTTCGGCGGCTTCTCGGCCGAATCGCTGCGCAACCGCATCGATGATTCCACCCCCGAACTGCTCATCACCGCCGACGGCGGCTACCGCGGCAAGAAATTCATCCCGCTCAAGGCCATCGCCGACGAAGCCCTGAAAGGGCACACCCCCATCCGCGCCGTGCTGATGGTGCGCCACTGCAAAGAGCAGGTATCCGTCACGCCGGGGCGCGATTTCTGGTGGCACGAGGAGATGGCGAAACAGCCGATGAGCGCGTATTGCGAGCCGGAGCAGATGGACGCCGAAGACCCGCTCTTCATCCTTTACACCTCCGGCAGCACCGGCAAGCCCAAAGGCGTGTTGCACACCACCGGCGGCTACATCCTGTACGCCATGCAGACCTTCAAATACATCTTCGACTACAAAGAGGACGAAACCTACTGGTGCACCGCCGACTGCGGCTGGATAACCGGCCACAGCTACATCGTCTACGGCCCGCTGGCGAACGGCGCCAGCGCCGTGATGTTCGAGGGGATACCCACCTATCCCGATCCGGGCCGCTTCTGGCGCATTTGCGATAAGTACCGGGTGAACATTTTCTACACCGCCCCCACCGCCATCCGCGCGCTTGCCCGCGAGGGGGAGAAGTGGGTGGAACCGTACGACCTTTCATCGCTGCGCGTGCTGGGCAGCGTGGGCGAACCGATCAATCCCGAAGCGTGGATGTGGTACTACCGCGTGGTGGGGCGCAAGCGCTGCCCCATCGTGGATACCTGGTGGCAGACCGAAACCGGCGGCATCCTCATCACCCCGTTGCCGGGGGCCACGCCGTTGAAGCCGGGCAGCGCCACCCTCCCCTTCTTCGGCGTGGAGCCGGAGGTCATCCGGCAGGATGGCAGCAAGGCCGATGTGAACGAAGGGGGCTACCTCGTGCTGAACAAGCCGTGGCCCGGCATCATGCGCACGGTCTACGGCGATCACGCCAAATTCCGCAGCACCTATTTCGCCATGTTCGAAAACCGCTATTTCACCGGCGACGGCGCACGTGTGGACGAAGACGGCTACTTCTGGCTGATGGGGCGCATTGACGACGTTATCAACGTGGCGGGACACCGCATCGGCACGGCGGAGGTGGAGAGCGCGCTGGTATCGCACGAAAAAGTGGCCGAGGCCGCGGTGGTGGCCATGCCGCACGATATCAAGGGGCAGGCGCTGTATGCCTATGTGATTTTGAAAGCGCCGTTCGATGGGAGCGAGGCGCTGGAGAAAGAGCTGAAGGAGCACGTGGCAAAAGAGATCGGGCCGATAGCCAAGCCGGAAGTGATACATATCACCCACGGCCTGCCGAAGACCCGCAGCGGCAAGATCATGCGCCGCATCTTGCGGAAGATCGCCGAGAACGATATCGACGCGCTGGGCGATACCTCCACGCTGGCCGACCCCTCGGTGGTCGACATGCTGGTGAAAACCCGCCACGTGAAATGACAGGTAGATGCTCTTCTAGGTGGGACGGACACTCCTGTCCGTCATCGACCCGAAGGGCCGATTCCTACTCTTTTTATCCCCGCCCCTGGTTTCACGGGGGTAAGTTCAGGCGGGAATCCAGCCATATAATCAAAGCTTTCCCCCGGTTTTGAAAGGTTCGGTTGCCATAAATGGCGGATATGTTTATAATCTCTCCTTCGATTGGGTGATTAACTCAGCGGTAGAGTGCTACCTTCACACGGTAGAAGCCACAGGTTCAAATCCTGTATCACCCACCATTTTTTCCTCAATGGTAAATTCAGCCTCATACTTAGCATTGCGCCATACGTCTATCCTTGTGGTGATGCAGGATTTGAAGCCCGGTTCCGTGCGCGACCGATAAGGGAGCGCCTTCCGGCATGGATGTCGGAAGAGGAAACGGGCCGCCCGGCAAGCGGTTGCGTGATGCAACCGCGCAGCGGGCTACCTTGGCACTATCACCCACCATTTTTCCCCAACGGTAAATTTAACAGGGTTGTGGAATTGGGTATAAGTTATCGCAAACGAAACGTCATGGTTAGCTTCGAAAAGCGATATAGTAAACTTTAAATCCTCTCAATTTCCAGAAACGCGATTTTCATAAGATAAACGAATAAACTCAATTAAAGCATTCTGGTATTTTTCAGCCCCACCTTTGGTCAGCCGAATTGGATAATATTTGAATCCGTTATTATAAGAAAGTCTTTCAAGTCCGGAATCATCAATCCGCTTACTCATCTCTTCGCTGAACTTGATTTTTAATTCCAAGGTCATGCTTTGACGCTTGGGATTAAATACTACGAAATTTACGGGCTTTCCATCGAGCAAAATGCCTATATAACCTTTGTTGTAGTTTAATGACGTATTGGGATACTGTTCTTTAACGAGAGCAAATACCTCATCTACGAGCTTTAGCATTTCTTTGCTGCTTCTTTGTTCCCAGTATTCCGGCGTGGCTTTTATCTGGATTTCTTCATCCTCATCTACCAGCCCGCGTTGCATTTCATCAAGTACTTTGACAAAACTTAGAGCAATTTGATCATTCACTTTAAAGGCATTTAGCTGGATGGCGATTAAAGGAATAGTTCCATTGAACAAGCTAATTACATTCAAAAAGCGGCTTGTTATGTCTTCTGCGATAAGTACAGCACAATGATCGTATTGCGGGAACCGCTTTTTTTCGATATCCCAATACTCGATGGTCCGGATAATATGAGACTCATCTGTCTGCCCAAGCTGAATTTCAACTTCATATCTCCTGTTATCTTCTTCATCTTGGAGTAACATGTCCAATCTGCCTGCGTGCGGCTGACGTCGTTGCCGATCTTTAAGAATGATATCTCCCAATTCAAGAATAGATGGATTATCCGAGATAATATTTTCTATCATTCCTTCGGTGATTTCGGGATGGCTTTTAAGCCATATTCTTTCCGTCCTGATAAGTTTTTCCATGATAATTCCCTCTAAGTGCGATTTTAAAATCTACCTTTAGTATATACTTGGATGCGATAAAGTGGTCGGCGGTTCTGCATATTACCACCTTCGTCTATTCTTGCGGTGATACAGGATTTGAACCTCCATATTCATCAAACCCTGCGCCAACAAATCCGCGCTATAATCTCCGCATGAAAAATCTGCGCAACATGCGGCTGCATATGGTCTCGCTCGGCTGCGCCAAGAACCGGGTGGATAGCGAAAAAATCCTGGCCATTCTGCAACAGCAGGGGTGCACCATCACCGATAACCCCGAAGAGGCCGACTGCCTACTCGTAAACTCCTGCGGCTTCATCGATGCCGCCAAGCGCGAGACCATCGACACCATCCTCAGCCTGGCCGAGATAAAAAAGACGCGGCCCGGCGCAAAGCTGGCCGTGATGGGCTGCATGGTGGAGCGCTACAAGGCCGAGCTGCAAAGCGATATTCCCGAGATCGACTACCTACTCGCCATCTCGGACGAAAGCACAAAAGAGGTCTACCGCACCGATAACATCAAGCGCATCACGCAGCCGGGGGTGGTCTCGGCCTACCTCAAGATCGCCGAGGGGTGCGGCAACGCATGCTCCTTCTGTTCCATCCCGGCCATCCGCGGCCCGCTGAAAAGCCGTCCGCCGGAAGCGGTGGTTGCCGAGGCGAAGGAGCTGCTTGCCGTCGGCATACGCGAACTGGTGCTGGTGGCGCAGGATACCACCCGCTATGGGGCAGATTTGAGGAAGAAAAACGGCCTGGTGGAGCTTTTGAAGGAGTTGGGCAATTTGAAAGAATTGCAGGAAGGGTGGCTGCGGGTGATGTACCTCTACCCCACGCTCATCACCGATGCGATGATAGAGATGATCGCGTCCGGCCCGCCGTTCACGCCGTATATCGATGTGCCGTTCCAGCATTACGACGACGCGGTGTTGAAACGGATGGGACGGCAGGAAACCAGCGCCGACATCCGTTCATTGATGAAACGAATTAGGGAAAAAATGCCGCACGGGGCCATACGCACCAGCTTCATCGTCGGTTTCCCCGGCGAAACGGAAAAACAGTTCAACAACCTGCTGGAGTTCGTGAAAGAGGCGCGGTTCGACCATGTGGGGGTGTTTACCTACTCCAGCGAAGAAGGAACCGGTGCGGCCGCCTTTGCCGACGACGTGCCGGAAAAGGTGAAGGAAAAACGCCGCGACCAACTGATGAAGGCGCAGAATGCGATATCGAAAAAGAAGAACAAGGAGAAGTTGGGAAAAACATTCGACGCGCTGGTGGAGCGGTACGACGAGGAAAACCGCTTGCTGATAGGGCGGCTAACCACGCAGGCCCCCGAGGTGGACGGCGAAACTATTTTGGATGACTGCGAAGCGGCTCCCGGTGAGATAATCAAGGTAGCGGTGACCGGCGCGATGGATTACGACCTGATAGCGCACCCGGTTTAAAAGCGTATCGAGAAACATTTATGGATGTCATTCTGAGCGTAGCGAAGAATCTCTTTCCGGAAAAAGAAGGGGCAGAGATCCTTCGCCTGCGGCTCAGGATGACGGGAGCGGCGGAATGAGCGGAGTAGTGTTCATGCTGGGGCGCGCGCTTCAGGTGCTGGGGTTCATCTATGTGGCGATGGCCTTTTTATCCTTTTTCGGCGTGCCCGATATGGCGAAGATGATGAAGGATACCGTCATCGGCCTGCTGGAATTTTACGCCGGCTACTTCCTTGTGATGAAAACCGGCGAACGTGTGGAGGACAAAAAATGAACTGCGCCGTAAGCGATCACGCCGTCTGCCTCATCACCACCCCCTCAAAAGAGATGGCGGAAAAAATCGCCGCCGCACTGGTCGATCAAAAACTGGCCGCCTGCTGCGCCATCATCCCCGGCATCACCTCTGTGTACACATGGGAAGGTAAAACCGAAAAAGCGGAAGAGGTGCAGATGATCGTCAAAACGCGCAGCGAACTCTTTCCGCAGTTGATGGGGGTGGTGAAATCGTTGCACAGCTATCAGGTGCCGGAGGTCATCATGTTGCCTATCACCGCCGGCCTCCCCGCCTACCTCGACTGGATCGACGCTTCAGTGAAGAAGGGGTGATTTATAAAATTCTTTGTCACCCCTTTTGGCGCGTTAACGTGCGTTCTTTATGCCCATTTCGTCCAGGGAGCCTTTTAACAGGCCGTACGCGTTTTTAAGGCTGGCGAACGCCTCGTGATAGTTTTCCTCGCTAGCGGCGGTGTTTGATTCGTTGAAAAGTTCTTCCACCTGCGAGGCGACGCTGTTCTCCCCGGTCCCTTTGGATTCAAAAAACCGTTTTTGTTCCTTCCAAAGCTGGACCAACATCCCGTTGAGGTGGGCGTAGTGGTGCTCGCTCTCCCCTTCGGAAAAGAGATGCAGTATTTCATCGTCGTGATAGCTGAATTCCTCTGTTGCCGCCCACGCGGCCGAAACGCCGCCGAGCGTGGGGACTGACAAGGAACAAATCGAGGCGATCAAGAAAACCGAGGCTACCGTTAACCCGAAAAACTTCTTTTCCATACCGGCTCCTTCAAAATATGGTGTGCCAAGCAGTCCCCCCTCCCTTTTAGCTGGGGACTTTCCATCAGCCAATTATTATCGGGGATTATTTAATTTTGAGCGATAAATAATTCGTAAGCGGGGAGCGGAGGGGAAAAAGAGGGGGAGGGGGAGCGGAAGAGAAGGGAAGAGAAGGGAAAAGAAGGGAAAAGAAGGGGAGGAAGAAAGGGAGGGGGATTCGCCTTCGACTGCCGTCGCATCACGCTCTGGCGTCTCAGGCCGGCCCACATCCTAAACGCGCATCCAGCGCGTTTGCCCTCCTTCATCAGTCGGGCACGGATGAGGGCTTCAAATCCCCACTTTTCCATCCCATAAATAAAAACCGCTCCCGATGGGAGCGGTTTTTATTTATGGCGGAGAGGGGGGGATTCGAACCCCCGGAACAGTTACCCGTTCACAGGTTTAGCAAACCTGCGCCTTCGGCCTCTCGGCCACCTCTCCGCAAGAAGCGAAGATTCTAACATTATTTTTCCGAATACGGGCAATATTTAGGTTATTGCGTTGTTTTAAAGGGGTTTGAGTTATGCGGGGCATGTTCGGTAGGGTCGACACTCTTGTCGACCATTGGTGCGTGAGCGGCAAGAGCATAGTCATGCCGTGCGGCATGATGTACCCAATGAATTGGGTACCCACCAAGAGAGGCGATGCACGGCAGGATTGCCTTGCCTACCAGCAGGATGACATCACGCGGTGATTTGGGTGCCCACCCCTTGGCTCGTGAATATCTCCAGTAATACGCTGTGTACCACCCGCCCGTCGATGATGTGCGTTTTCTTCACGCCGCCCGCGATGGCCTTCAGGCAGCAATCCACTTTCGGCAGCATGCCACCGGCGATGACGCCGGACGCGATCAGCTCGCGTATCTTTTTTTCGTTCATAGAGGGGATCAGCTTTTTATCCGCGTCCCACACGCCGTTGGTATCGGTGAGCAGCATCAGCTTTTCGGCCTTCAGCGCGGCGGCCACTTCGCCCGCCACGGTATCGGCGTTGATGTTATACGTCTCGCCGTTCGCCCCTGCCCCCACCGGCGCGATCACGGGGATGAAGTTCCCCCGGTCGAGCGTTTCAAGCACTTCGGTGTTGACCTTCGTCACCTTCCCCACAAGGCCGATGTCGATGATCTCCGGCCGGTTCTCGGCGGCGGACGGTTTGGTGATGAGTTTCTTTTCCGCCTCTATCAGCCGCCCGTCCTTGCCGCTCAGCCCAACGGCCCGGCCCCCCGCGCCGTTGATCAGCGCGACGATCTCTTTGTTCACTTTGCCGACGAGCACCATCTCCACCACGTTGACCGTCTCTTCGTCGGTGACGCGGTGCCCTTCGATAAAGCGGGATTCCACGCCCATCCGCGCCAGCGTTTTGTTGATCTGCGGGCCGCCGCCATGCACGATGACCGGGTCTATGCCGATGAATTTCATCAGCACGATGTCGCGCGCGAACGAGGCTTTCAGTTCGTCCTGCACCATCGCGGCGCCGCCGTATTTGATGACGATGGTCTTGCCGGCGAACTCGCGCAGATAGGGGAGCGCCTCCAGCAGGATATCGGCTTTTTGCACCAGTTCTTTCAAATCGCCCATAGCGCAAAGTATACCGCCAACCGCGGCCAAACCAAAAATTTTTGGGCTAAAACCGCCGATCCGATATCATCAAAAGGCGCGTGGAGCGATTCTACTCTGCTGGGGTTTTTCGTTTGGCGGGAATTTTGGCCGTTCCCTTTTTGTGGGCGTGGGGGTGGGCGGCGTCGTAAACCTTCATCAGGTGATCTATCCCCACGTGGGTGTATTTTTCAGTGGTGGCAAGCGAGGCGTGCCCCAGCAGCTCCTGTATCGAACGCAAATCCGCTCCCCCATCCAGCATGTGCGTGGCAAAGGTGTGCCGCAGCGTGTGGGGGGAAACCCCCACCGGGGCGCCCGCTTTACGGGCATATTTGATAACGACGTTGTAAACGCTCCGCACGCCCAGCGGCTTCCCCTCTTTGTTGGGCCAGAGCGGGCCGGTTTTTCCGGGCAATTTCAAGAGGTATGCGGAGAGCGCTTCCAACGCTTTGCGCCCCACCGGCAGCTCCCGCTCTTTGCTCCCCTTCCCCATCACCCGTATGGTGCAGGTGACCGGATCGAAGTCCTCGCGCCGCAGCCCAGCCAGCTCGCTGATGCGGACGCCGCAGCCGTAGAAAAGCTCCAGCATCGCGCGGTCGCGCGGGGCGTCCTCTTTCGCCGATTCAACCATGCCGAAAGCGTCGTCCACATTGAGTACTTTGGGGCGCGTCTTCGGTTTTTTGGGGATTGGCACCGCCAGTGCCGGATTTTTCGTCACCACCCCTTCCCGCAACAGATGGTGGAAAAAGGTGCGCAATGCCGAAAGTTTGCGCTCGATGGTGGCGGGAGACATTTTTTGCCGGTGCAGATCGGCGCCGAATCCGCGCACGGTCGCCGCCTCCATGTCGGCGAACCGGAGCGCGTCCTCCGCGCCAAGGCCGCGCGCGGCGGCGAAATGGGCGAATTGCACAAGGTCGTTGCGGTAGCTTTTCAACGTGTGTGGGGAAAAGTTTTTCGCCGTGCCGATGTAGAGGAGGAATTTTTCTATCAGCGGATCAGCCATGGGTGCAGTGTATCGCCGCCGCCGACGGAAGGCAATTTTGAACAAAAAAATCCCGGGTCCGTGCGGAACCCGGGATGTATCGGAACGGTATCAGTATTCGAGCGCGCTGAAGAAGAAGGGAACTTCGCGGGCGGCGGACGTTTCGCTGTCCGACCCGTGCACCGAGTTCTTCTCCATGTCGACGGCGAAATCCTTGCGGATGGTGCCGGCGTCGGCCTTCTCGGGGTTGGTGGCCCCCATCAACGTGCGCCAATCGGCGATGGCATTTTCCTTTTCCAGCACCATGGCGACGATCTGGCCGCTGACCATGTAGCCGGTAAGCGATCCGAAGAACGGCCGCGCGGCGTGTTCCGCGTAGAACGTTTCGGCCTGCGCCTTGGTGAGGCGGATCTGCTTCATCGCCACGATCTTAAAACCCTTCGAGAGGATGCGGTCGATGATCGCCCCCTGTTTGCCGCGCTCCAGCGCGTCCGGCTTGATGAGGCCCAGTGTCCGTTGCTTGCTCATGGTTTGAACCAATCCACCGCTATGTTGAGATCCATGTTTTTGTCCGCCTTCTGTTTCTTGTTAATGGCGCGCAGGTTTTCCACCATGGTGGGCTTGCGTGTTTGGAAGAAGATGCCGCTGTAGACTTTGCCGGCGGGCGGATTGAATGCCCGGTCGAGCGCCGCCGCAAGGTTCCCCTTGTCGTGGTCTTCGGGCAGATCGGTGAACGCCGCTTTGAAGTAATCGGTGGTATCGACTTTGTTGAAGGTAAGGCAGGGGGAGAGCACGTTCACGAACGAGAAGCCCTCGTGGTTGAGCGCTTCCTGCAGGATGGCGTCCATCTGCTTCGGCTTGCCCGAGAACCCCTGCGCCACGAAGGTCGCGCCGTAGGTCAGCGCGTAGGCCAGCGGGTTGACGTTGCTGGTATCGGGCACGCCGTACGGGGTGATCGAGCCGATAGAGCCGGGGCTCGAGGTGGGCGAGGACTGCCCCTTGGTCAGGCCGTAGATGTGGTTGTCCATCATCACCAGCGTAAGGTCCATGTTCTTGCGGGCGATGTGCGGGAAGTGCCCGCCGCCGATGGAGAACAGGTCGCCGTCGCCGCCGAACACCACGACTTCAAGGTCGGGCCGGGCCAGCTTCACGCCGGCCGCCACGGGTAGCGAGCGGCCGTGCGCCGTGTGGAACCCGTAGGTTTTGAGGAAGTACGGCAGGCGGCTGGAGCAGCCGATGCCGGATACGCAGACGGTGCTGTTCAACGGCAACTGGTGCGCCGCGAAGGCGTTCTGCACCGAGTTGAGCACGCCGTAGTCGCCGCAGCCGGGGCACCAGACGGCGCGTATGCCGCTGCGGTAATCTTTCGCTTTCAGGGCTTCAGTGGCGGCTTCCATCACATTACCTCCTTGATTTTGGCAAGCAACTGTTGGGGCGAGAACGGCAGGCCGTCATACAGCCGGTAGCTTACCGGATTGATGCCGGTGGCGCCGCGCATCAACTCGGCGAGTTGGCCCTGCGCGTTGCATTCGGGAACCAGTATCGTCTTGCAGGTGGCGGCGAACGCCTTCAGCTGCTTTGTCTGCATCGGCCAGATCAGGCGCGGGTGCAGGGCCTTGACCTTCAGCCCCTGTTCGCGGGCCAGCTTCACCGCTTCGCGGCTGACGCCCATGGTGCTGCCGAAGGAGATGACGCCGACATCGGCATTGCCATCGCCTTGCAGTTCGGGGTCGGGGTATTTCGCCAGCAGGGTATCCAGCTTGGCGAAGCGCTTGTCGCACATCTTCACCCGGTTTTCCGGGGTGAAGTTGGGGTTGGACAATTCGTTGTGCTCCAGCCCCGTGGCGATATAGGAACCCGCCACGTCATCGCCCGGCTGCGACATCGCCGAGATGCCGCTCTTGGTAAGCTCGTACCGCTTGAACCCTTCGCCGCCGGTGTAGCGGGCGCGGGTGACATGCTTGAAGGATTTAGGATCGGGCCGCGTGATCGATTCGGTGCGGAAGCCGAGCGAGCCGTCCGAAAGCACCAACACCGGCATCTGGTATTCCTCTGCCAGGTTGAACGCCTCGGCGGTGAGCTTGATGATATCCGCCACGTTTTCGGGCGAGACCACGATGCGCGGCGCGTCGCCGTGGCCGCCGTGGCAGGCCATGAACAGGTCGGACTGTTCATGCTTGGTCGGCAAGCCGGTGGAAGGGCCGCCGCGCTGCACGTCGACGATGACGACCGGCAACTCGGCCATGGAGGCGAGGCCGATAAGTTCTTGCATCAGTGAAAGGCCGGGGCCGGAGGTGGAGGTCATCGCCCGCGCGCCCGCGTAGGATGCGCCCAGCACGTTCGCCAGCGAGGCGATCTCGTCTTCGGCCTGCACCAGCGTGCCGTCCAGCTTCGGCAGCCACTGCGACATGTAATTGGCGATCTCGGTGGCTGGTGTGATCGGGTAGGCGCTGAAGAACCGGCAGCCGCCAAGGACGGCGCCCAGGCCGGCCGCTTCGTTGCCGGAGATGATGATAACGTCTTTTGCCATTTTGCCGGCGGAACCCATCTTGAACGGGTCGGTCTTCTTGTGGTGTTCCTTCATGTAGGTGATGCCGGCGTCGACGGCCTTCAGGTTGGTGGCGACCACCTGCTCCCCCTTCTTGCCGAACTTTTCGCGCAAGAGGTCTTTCAGCTCTTCCAGCGCGATGTCGAACATGTAGGAAAGGGCGCCCAGCGCCACCATGTTCTTGGCGCGGTACATTTCGAGGTCTTTCTTTGCGATGCGGCTCATCGGCAGCGGATAGCAGGTCACGCCGTCGATTTTCACTTCCTCTTCGATGTCGCCATCGGGATAATCGTAGATCAGAACGGTGCCGGGTCTCAGGTCGGCGCGGTTCTTATCCAGCGCTTCCTTGTTGAACGCGCAGAAGATGTTGGAGCCGGAACCCTCGGACATGATGTGGTCCTTCGAGAAGCGGACCTGATACATGGCGTAGCCGCCGCGTATTTCGGCCGGGAAGGTCTTGAATGTGAGCACATTCAAGCCGGACCGGGTGGCCGCCTGGGCTATCATGTCGCCTGCGCTGATGATGCCTTCGCCCCCCTCGCCTCCGATACGTATGATTAAATCGCTCATTAACTTCTCCTTCTTACCTCTTCGGTTTTTTCTTCAAGGTTTTTTTCTTCCCAACCTTTTTCTTCGCAACTTTCTTCACGGGTTTCTTTTTTGCCGCTTTCTTCATCAGGACTTTTTTCATCGTCTCGCCGATGTCGGCCGGGCTTTCGCATACGTGGATACCGGCGTCCTTCATGGCGTTCATCTTCTCGATGGCGGTGCCTTTGCCCCCCGCGATGATCGCGCCGGCGTGCCCCATGCGGCGTCCGGGAGGCGCGGTTTGCCCCGCGATGAACCCGACGACCGGTTTCTTCACATGGGCCTTGATGTATTCGGCCGCTTCTTCCTCGGCGCTGCCGCCGATCTCGCCGATCATCACGATGGCGTGGGTATCCGGGTCTTCGTTAAAGAGCCTGATGGCATCGAGGTGGCTGGTGCCGTTCACCGGGTCGCCGCCGATGCCGATGCAGGTGGACTGGCCGATGCCGAGCGCGGTCAACTGCCCCACCGCTTCATAGGTCAGCGTGCCGGAGCGCGACACGATGCCAACATGGCCGGGTTTGTGAATGTGTCCCGGCATAATGCCGATCTTGGCCTGGCCGGGGGTGATGATGCCCGGGCAGTTCGGCCCGATGAGGCGCGCGGTGCTTCCGCGCATGGCGCGCTTCACTTTCACCATGTCCTGCGGCGGAATGCCTTCGGTAATGCAGACGATCAACTGGATGCCGGCGTCCAGCGCCTCCAGGATCGCGTCCGCGGAAAATGCCGGCGGCACAAAGATCATCGTGGCGTTCGCTTTGGTGGCCAGCACCGCGTTCTTCACGGTGTTGAATACCGGTATCCCCTCGACGTTTTGCCCTTCCTTGCCGGGGGTGACTCCCGCCACCACGGCGGTGCCGTAATCGCGGCATCCCAGGGCGTGGAACATGCCTTCTTTGCCGGTTATCCCCTGCACCAGCAGACGGGTCTTTTTTCCTACCAATACGCTCATAGCATCACCCCTTGACCGCGGCGACCGCTTTTAGGGCGCCGTCTTTCATGCCGTTGCCGATTAGGAATTTAAGCCCGCTCTCGGCGAGGATCTTCCTTCCCTCTTCCACGTTCGTCCCTTCCATCCGGATGACGATCGGGATCTTTATGTTGATCTTTTTCGCCGCGGTCACCACGCCGGTCGCCAAGCGGTCGCAACGGAGGATGCCGCCGAAGATGTTGATGAAGATCGCTTTGACCGATGAATCGGAAATGATGATCTTTAGCGCCTCTTCGATCTGTTCGGCGCTGGCGCTCCCCCCCACGTCGAGGAAGTTCGCGGGCGCGCCGCCGCAATATTTGATAATGTCCATGGTGGCCATCGCCAACCCGGCCCCGTTCACCATGCAGCCGATCTGGCCGTCCAGCTTGATGTAATTCAGGCTGAATTTGCTGGCTTCTATCTCCAGCGGGTCTTCTTCGTTGAGGTCGCGGAAATCGATGGCCTCCTTGTGCCGGAACAGGGCGTTGTCGTCGTAGGCCAGCTTGGCGTCGAGGGCCAGCAGCTTGTTGTCCTTGGTGGCCACCAGCGGATTGATCTCCGCCATCGAAAGGTCTTCCTTTATATACAGATCGTAGAATTTGGCGATGAAGGCGGAAACCTGCCCGGTCATCTCCTGCGGAAAGCCAAGCCCGAAAGCGAGTTGGCGGCACTGATACGGCATAATGCCAACGGCGGGATCGATAAAGACCTTCAGTATCTTTTCAGGATGTTTTTCGGCCACTTCTTCGATGTCCATCCCCCCTTCGGTGGAGGCCATGATGACGTTTTGCGAGGTGGCGCGGTCCAGCACGATGCTGAGGTAGTATTCCTTGGCGATCTGGCAGCCCGCTTCGATCAGCAGTTTCTTGACGATGCGCCCTTCAGGGCCGGTCTGGTGCGTCACCAGATTCATTCCCAGAATGGCCTTGGCCTGTTTTTCGGCCTCGTCCTGGTTGAACGCAAGCTTGACACCGCCCCCTTTTCCACGCCCCCCGGCGTGGATCTGCGCTTTCACCACCACCGGAAATCCGCCCAGCCGTCCCGCGATCTCGCGGACGTTGTAGGTGGAATCCGTCGGGTATCCTTCCGGCACGGGCAGGCCGTATTTGCGCAAAACTTCCTTAGCTTGATACTCATGTAATTTCAAAGTAAATCCTCCCAAAAAGAGACAGGTAAACTTACCACTTTTCTCCGTCTTTTGGCAACCGAAAGGCGGGCCGGATTTGGCCCGTATCCAATCTTTGACCAAAATGGGTTACAATTGCGCCGTTGGCGCAAACCATGAAATATTTATCCGGGAGGAAGATGCTATGTTCCGTTTTTCGCAATTGATGCTCGTTTCCCTGATTGTCGCGTTCACCGCCACGGCGGCGGTCGCCGCCGATAAACCGGCCCCGGCCAAAAAAGCCGGCGACACCGCAACGATAGAGACCACGCTGGGCACGATCAAAATCCGGTTTTTTCCGGACAAAGCCCCCGGCCATGTGGAAAATTTCAAAAAACTGGCGCGGGCCGGATTCTATGACGGCACCACCTTTCACCGCGTCATCCCTGGCTTCATGATCCAGGGGGGCGATCCGAACTCGAAGGACAACGACAGGTCCAACGACGGCATGGGCGGGCCCGGCTACTCCATAAAGGCGGAATTCAACGATACCCGCCACAAACGCGGCATTGTTTCGATGGCCCGGTCGCAGAATCCGGACAGCGCCGGCTCGCAGTTCTTCATCTGTGTGGCCGATGCCGATTTTCTCGATGGGCAGTACACCGCTTTTGGCGAAGTGACCGAAGGGATGGATGTGGCCGACAAGATCGTTTCCGTGAAGCGGGATGGGAACGACAACCCGCTCGAAAAGATCGTGATGAAGAAGGTTACGGTCACGGGAAAATAAACCCGTCCGTGTGAGTTGGCCGGATTCCGCCGGGGGGCCGCATGCGCCCGGCGGAAGGGGGAAATAAAGCCGCTGTTACGGATTTATTAAAATCGGATCAGGGGGAAGCAAATCCCGGCTGACCGCCGATAAAATAAATCCGTAAGGGCTTCGGCATTCACGCTAATTTTTCTGGTACGCGGCGGCCCTTCTTGAGCCCGCAAAGTTGAAAATGGCAATCGAAGTTACCGCCGGGATAAGCACCAAAATAAACATTACAGCAAACATGGTCTTCCGTTTTCCTTATGTAGAGGGGGTGGATTTTCTTTTCAGGTTGGCGCGGCCATCCCGATTCACCACCCGGTGAACCGGAATAACCGCAACCGCACAGGTTATTTTTTGCCGAAGGCTGGCGCAGCTATGGAAACGGCCACGAATGGAACGAAGATCAAAGCGATCACCGCAACAAACAGAATATCGAATGTCATTTTTTTACCCTTTCAAACAAATGTTGGTTTTTTTTATTAACAAGTCCTGCCTGTTTATGTAGCATGTCCCGTGCCAATTATGATTTGTGTTAATAATCAACTAGATATATATGTAATGCCGGGTTTGTGCAAGGTTAAAAAGCGCGGCTTTTACACCTCTATGTATCTTTTTTAGCGCATTGATATTGCCCCTGTATGTTAATAATCGGCGCTTTCTGTTCTCTGTGAATCTATTTATATGCGTTTATGGTTTTGGCTCTATTCCCGCTTGGCAGATATATTGATGGCGCGCGGCATTTAAATTGATTTTGGTGAAGAGGGATTACTTTCCCGCCAGCGGCCCCGCCGCTTTTTCCCGCAACGGTATACGGTATATAATAGCTGACGTGGGATCAAAGGGTGATAGACCGTAACCAGCAAATGCCCTCCGTCATCGGATCGCCAGTACCGCAGCATTGGAGCAATACGTGGATTTAAAAGACTATTTCAAGGACGGGTATATTCTGGTGGTCGAAGACATGACCAGCATGCGCCGTACCATCCGGGCCATGCTCAAGCAGATCGGCTTGGGCAACGTCGTGGAGGCGGATGACGGCGACACAGCGCTGCGCGTGATCCGCACCCAGGAAAACTGCGGTTTTATCCTTCTGGACTGGAACATGCCGCGGGTGCCCGGTATCGATGTGGTGCGCGAGATACGCTCCACCGCCGCAAGCCAGGACGTTCCGCTATTGATGGTTACCGCGGAGATGGGGCGCGACGAGGTCATGCAGGCGGGAGAAGCGGGCGTGAACGGCTACATCGTAAAGCCGTTTGTATCGAAAACGCTGGAAGATAAGATCAAGTCCGTCCTTACGGCGCGCGCCGCCCCGCCGGAGCATGTGAGATTGCTGAAAGCGGGGGAGGCCCTTGTCCTGCAAGGGGATTATGAAAAAGCGCTCATCTTTTTTGAAAAGGCCAAGGAGATAAGGGAAAGCGCCCGCGTGTACGTGAACATAGGCGAAACACATGAAATGAGAGGCGACGAGACTGGGGCGCGCGAGTCATACAATGCCGCCATCGAATTAAACCCGTTGTTCATCAAAGCGCACCTGAAGAGCGCCGCGTTGTATGAAAAACAGGGGAACCTTGATGCGGCGTTGGCCGCCTTCAAAAAAACGGTGGAAATAAGTCCCAACAATCCGGGTAGGCATTTTGCCATCGGCAACATCCTCCTTAAGAAGGGGGATGTGGCCAAGGCCCAGGAGGCTTACTCCATAGCGGTGAAGCAGGAATCGGCCATGGCTTCGGAGATCGCCGAAGAGCTGATGAAGAATGGAAAGGACGATTTGGCCGAGCACTTCTTCCGCACTTCCATTGCAAAGCTGTCAAATAACATCAATACCTATAACCGTCTCGGTATTGCATTGCGCCGCCAGGGGAAGTGGCAGGAGGCCATACGGGAATACGAGACCGCCATAAAGATCGACCCGCGGGATTCCGGGATTTATTTCAACCTGGGAAAAGCCTGCCTGGAAGGCGGGCAGAGGGAGCGGGCCTACGAAGCGTTCAGGAGGGCGTTGAACATTGATCCCGGTTTCACGGAGGCGAAAAGTGAGTTGGAGGCACTCGACAAGCGGCCGGCGTGGGATTGAAGGGGGCGTCGTCACAAGGCCGGCGCCGAAATATGAATACTGCCGCCATTTTTATGGAAAGGATGCATTTGTGAATTATGAACCCTTGCTTAAGGTACAGTTTCCGCGGAGAAAGCGGATCGCGTTGGTGGCTCATGACTCCCGCAAGAAGGACATGCTGGAATGGGCGCGCTACAACAAGGATCTGTTGGTGCAGCGTGAGCTTTTCGCCACCGGCACCACCGGCACGATCCTGGAAAAGGAGTTGGGGCTGAATCTCCACAAGTTCAAGAGCGGCCCGCTGGGAGGAGACCAGCAGATCGGCGCCAAGATTGCCGAGCACGAGATAGATATCGTTATTTTTTTATGGGATCCGCTGCAAGCCCATCCGCACGAGCCGGACATTTACGCCCTGCAACGCATTGCCACCGTCTACAATGTAGTTCTGGCGTGCGACCGCGCCACCGCCGATTTCGTCATATCAAGCCCGCTAATGGACGAGCCGTATGAAAAGCTGGTGCTCAATTATGAAAAGGAACGGATGGGGCAGTTTGACCGGCTGATCTCCCGGCCTCCTGGTCCGCGAAGTGATATTGCCGGCAGTTAAAATGCCGGGTTCGGTTAGACGTTTGTTGCGCAATGGGCCGTATTGTCATGTAATAATGCATCTTGCATCGCGCGTTTCCGCTAGCAGTATCCATAAATTAAGATTGGCAATGTGTAATGGCTCTTTCCTATCTAACGATACTGCTGGCATAATAACCAATGCGGGTAGGAGTGAAATCCCATTTCACGGTGGGAGGATTTATAAATGTGTACCGATGACGGATATAACCATATGGCAAATGAAAAACAGACTGTAAACCTGATCGACTATTTCAAGTCCGGCTATGTGCTGGTGGTGGACGACATGACCAACATGCGCCGCACCATCAAGAATATGCTTCGGCAGATAGGGTCTTCCAATGTGATGGAAGCCGACGATGGCGATACCGCCTTGAATGCTTTGCGCGGCAATGCGGGGTGCCGCTTCATTTTGTTGGACTGGAACATGCCGCGCATGCCCGGCATCCATGCCGCACGCGAAATACGGGCCGATGCGGCGACGCAGGATGTGCCGATCCTCATGATAACCGCCGAGGTTGACCGTGCGCAGATCGCCCAGGCCGGCGAGATCGGCGTGAACGGCTACATCATCAAGCCGTTCGTCGCCAACCTCCTGGCGGAAAAAATGCGCGCCATCCTCGATGCGCGCGCCAACCCTCCCGAGCATGTCAAGCTTATCAAGGTCGGGGAAGAACTGCTCCGTCAGGGGCAGCACCAGAAGGCGCTCCAACTGTTCGAGCGGGCGAAGGATCTGCGCGATACCGCCCGCATCCATGTGCATATCGGCGAGGCGTTCGAAATGGGCGGCGATGCCGATAAGGCCCAGGCCTCCTACGCCACCGCCATCCAGCAGAACCCCCAGTTCCTGAAGGCTCACGTCAAAAGCGCCGACCTGCATTTAAAGGAAGGGAACCAGGACGCCGCGCTGGAATCCCTGCAAAAGGCCGTCGAGATCAGCCCCGCCAATGCCGACCGGCACGTTACAATGGGAAAGATTTATGTGAACAAGGGGGACGCTGAAAAGGCGGCCGTCTCGTTCGGCGCCGCAGTGAAGAGCGAATCTTCCAAAGCGTCCGAGATCGCCGAAGAGCTGTTGAAAATGGGCAAGCCGGAAATGGCCGAACACTATTTCCGCAGGT
>JAHFEJ010000029.1 GCA_023248535.1 Nitrospinales bacterium
GCGGCAAATATCGGATGCCGGTGTTGCAGTCTAGTATTGATGAACTCTACGGTTTGGCAAGGCGTAGCATTGCGCCACCGACAGTAAATCCCATGACCCCAAGATGATTTATATCATCCAGCCAAGCGGCGGCGATGGATTATCATACAGCCAATTATGATAAGAATGCCTGCCGTTATGGGCACAGAGACGCAATACACCGGGCCAAACATCGTGGCGCCGGACAGCCGGTTCCTTGCCGCGGCGTTCGATACCATCGATGTCGGCGTCCTCATCCACGACGAAACGCGCAAAGTGCTGCTCTTCAACAAGGCGATGACGCGGATAACCGGCCTTCCCAGCGAGGAGGCGATAGGGCGGGACTGCCGCTCGTTCCTCACGCCGGCCCTCTGCGAAGATACCTGCGACATGTGCCACGCGGCGGCCACCGGCCAGCAGTGCGGCCCCGCCAACTACGAGGCGCAGACGATAAGCCGGGAGGGCGCCGCCTACTGGGTGCGGATCAACTCGTTCCCGTTCCACTATGACGGGCGCCGCTACTTCCTGGTGACGCTCACCGACGTTACGGAAATGAAACAGATGGAAGAGCAAACCGGCCATTCCAGCAGTTGCTGCGGCATCATCGGCCAAAGCAAGGCCATCAAAACCGTATTCGAATTCATCCGCAGCGCCGCCGAAACCGACATCACCGTGCTGATATGCGGCGAAACCGGCACCGGCAAGGAACTGATCGCCTCGGCGATGCGCCAGCAAAGCCTCCGCAGGAAGGGGCCGTTCGTGAAGATAAACTGCGCCGCCCTGCCGGAACACCTGGTCGAGAGCGAACTGTTCGGCCACATAAAAGGGGCGTACACCGGCGCCGCCACCGACCGGATGGGCCGCTTCGAGGCGGCCTCGGGCGGAACCATACTGCTGGACGAGATAGGCGAGATTTCCCTGCAACTGCAAGCGAAACTGCTGCGCGTGCTGCAGGAGAAAGAGATAGAACGGCTGGGCGAAAACAGGCCCCGCAAGGTGGACGTGCGCATACTGGCAGCCACCAACCGCGACCTCGTGCGCGAGGTGCGCGAAAAACGCTTCCGCGAAGACCTCTACTTCCGCCTTGCGGGAACCGTCATCCGCCTGCCAAACCTGCGGGAGCGCAAAGAGGACATCCCGCTGCTCGTTTCGCACTTCCTGCGGCACTTCTGCGCCAAGTACGGGCGGAACATAAAAGCCATCTCCGCCGACCTCATGAAAGCGATGATGGATCACCACTGGCCCGGCAACATACGGGAACTGCACAATCTCATGGAAGCCGCCATAGCAATGTGCCGGAAGAACATGCTCGGCATGGAAAGCGTTCCCGGCGGCTATTTCGACGCCGATACATCGGCCTTCGACGCCCCAGCCGAAGAGGCCACCACCCCGTCCCCCGGCAACCTTTCCGAGCAGCAATGGATACTGGCCGCGCTTGAAAAGAACCGGCACAAGATATCGTTGACCGCGCAATCGCTCGGCATGAGCCGGACGACGTTCTGGCGGAAGCTCAAGGCGCTCGGCATCCGCTGATACCGCCAAGCGTCCGGGTGGGTACACAATTCGGGAGGCGCGGAATTATTTTACTATCCGCGCCGGATGTGGCCTATAGGCCATCATGTGTACATTGACGCGCAAGCGGCAAGAATGGTCGGCCCGGCGGGCCGGTGTACCCATTAAAATGGGTACCCACCAAATATTCGGGAGGGAGATTTTAAAATATCCCTCCCTGCGCCATCTTGCCATTCCCACCGCCGCGCCATGAAACAAATGGTTTCACCGGATGTTTCATGAAACAGCGCCGATGTTTCATCCGGGCGTGAAACAGCGGCCCGCATCCTGCGCCATCGCATCAAATCAACGCGTTGCCGTTTTGGCATGTTTCTTGACCTTACTACTGCCATGTAACGCGTCATGAAACATAGCAGATAAACATTTAGGAGGTACCATGAGAAAATTCGCAACAACCACGGGCAAGATACTGTCCCTTCTTTGTACGGCCGCCTTTTTCGCCGCCACCCCGGCCCTGGCGAAAACGGTGAAGGTCGATATTCACGCCATCGAGCATGAAGTCGAAATAGACAACAAAGGCACAAAATTCGCCGCCTGGACGTTCGGTGGAACGATGCCCGGGCCGGTGGTACGCGTCACGGAAGGGGATACGGTTGATTTCACGCTCATCAACGACCAGGGCAACGGCAACAGCCACTCGATGGACTTCCACGCGGCAATTGTCGACGTGCTGAGCGAATTCGAGGCGGTGAAACCGGGGTCGAGCAAACACTATGCGTTCGTCGCCAAATATCCGGGCGTGTTCATGTACCACTGCGGCGCGGACAACATGGCTCAGCACATCGCCAAGGGGATGTTCGGCATCATCATCGTCGACCCTAAAGAGGGCTTTACGAAAAACTATCCGAAGCCGGACCGCGAATACGTCCTCGTACAGTCGCAGTACTTCCCGCAATCGGGCAACGCCATGGACATCGTGGAAAACATCGGCAGCACCAACTCCCTCATCAACGGCAAGATATTCCACTATGACCCGCTGCACGGCGTCGGCTCGGCAAAAACCCTTGAATCGAAGCCGGGCGAGCTGGTGCGCATATTCTTCGTGAACGCCAACGTGAACGAGCCGGTGGCGTTCCACCCGATCGGCAACATATGGGCGCGCGTATACCCCAACGGCAACCCGAAGAACGTGATCCACGGCATGCAGACCTACAACGTGGCCGTATCGGAAGCGGATACCTTTGACATCTATTCGCCGGCCGACCGCACCACGCACCACGCATACGTCGACCACACCATGAAAGCGGCCCACCACGGCGCGATAACCATAATGACCAACTCGCCCGACGCAGACCCCAAGATGGGCAAAGGCGACAACATTCTTCCGCGCTGACTTACCACGGGGGAGGGCAACGGCATCCGTTCCCTCCCCCACCCCCAAAACCAGAGGCATACGATTACCGAAACCGATTGAAGGAGGCACGGCATGAAAGAGCTGAATGTGGTGGAAATCGTGCCGCGTGAGCGGCATCCCCTTATCTTCAAAACGTTCGACGACCTTCAAAAAGGCGAGTCGTTCGTGCTGGTGAACGACCATGACCCGAAACCGCTGTACTACCAGTTTCTGCACGAAAGGCCGGGACAGGTAACCTGGGAATACCAGGCGCAAGGCCCTGACCTCTGGAAGGTGCTGGTCACGAAGGTCAAAAGCTGACGCCGGGCCGTAATCCGCGGCAGGAAATTTGAACAACCCCTCCCCGCCGCGCCATTTCGGCCCGGCGGGCCTATGGGGGGAAGCTTTGAAAATATTTCTGGAGCCCGGCTCAAGGCCGGGATGACAGCATGTGGCCCTTTGGGCCGATTGTGCGACAAGAATGTCGCACCAGGGCCGACGTACCCAATAAATTGGGTGCCCACCGGGGAATATGGATATAACCACCGAGACGCAGAGGCACAGAGTAATAAAAAGTCCCTGAATGCCATTCTATTACCAACCGCCTCTCTGCGGCTCCGTGACTCTGTGGTTCATTCCGGTCAAAAGCATTCAATGAATTGGGTACCCCACCGGGAGAAAGACGGCGGAACTACTTTTTAAACACGCTGGCGAAGAATTCTTTCATGTCCCCCCACGATTTTTTGTCGGCGGCCTCGTTGTAGGCGATCGGTATGTTGAATTTCTTTCCGTTCGCCGTCGCATCCGGATTGGTGAACGCGTGGACGGCCCCCGGATAATCGATAAACGTGAGGTCGGCCCCCGCCACCTTCATCTCGCTCTTGAAGGCGGCGATCTGGCTGGCGGGGACGAAGGTATCGGCCGCGCCGTTCGCCACGAGGAGGCGGGTCTTCACGCTCCCCTTGCGGGCCATCGCCTTGCTGGCGAGGCTGCCATGGAAACTGACCGCCCCCTTCAGATCCGCCCCCTCGCGCACGACGGAAAGCACCACCCCGCCGCCGAAGCAGTAGCCGATGGCGCCGCTGTTTTTGGGGTCCGCCATCGGGTGCTTGTTGAGCGTCTGGAGCGCCGCCTGAAACCGCGATTTCATCAATGGGATGTCGGAGGATATCATGCCCGACAGCTTGCCCGCGTCGTCGGGATTGTCGGCGGTCTTTCCCTCGCCATACATGTCGAGGGCCATCGCGGTATAACCAAGGGAGGCGAGCATGTCGGCCCGCCTGCGGGCGTATGCGTTGTGCCCCCACCACTCATGCACCACGATAATGCCGGGACGCTTCCCCTTGATGGAGTCGTCATAGGCGATGTAGCCCTTCAGCGGGGCGCCGCCATCGGCATAGGCGATCTCTTCGCCAACGACCTTGGCGTGGGCGGTTGCGGTAAACAGAAGAAGCGTTGCGGCGATGATAACCGGAATGCGCATGGTTTCCTCCTTGAGACGGGTAGTTTAGATACCTGCTTACAATAGGTTACCAGCGGTTGGCAGAACGCGCAACGGAGGGGGATTTCCCCGTCAAAGGTAATTATCGATTATGTGCTCCGATATCTCCCGCAGGGAAAGCAGGGCCTTCAGGTTCTTATTGTCATCGACAACCACGATGTGGCGGAATTTGCCCATACGCATTTTTATCAAGGCTGAAATAACGTCATCGCCCCCCTTCAGGGAGACGGGGTCGGGCGTCATGTATTCCCGGACCGTTTTGACACCGAGATTGATTGAGTTCCCGGCGATCTTCCTGATGTAATCCCGTTCAGTGAAAATCCCGGCCACTTTTCCGCCGCCAGGCTCCATGATGACAATACATCCGGTAGTTGAGGTACGCATTATTTTCAGGCACTCGCCCAGCGTCAGGTCCGCGCCGCAGGTATTCACCGGTTCCGTCAGGATCACTTCAGATATTTTCCCGAAACTTCTCGCCATACCCACCTTCCTTGAAAAGTGTTTTTGCCGATCGGACTAAAAGACAGTTTACCCCCTTCTGGGCTTGGTTCATAACCAAATGATAATGGTTACACCCGCGTTCCAAAGGAATCGGAAATCGGGCCTCGCATTGCGGCATCAACGGGAAAACCGGCGCGTGCGGCAAATCCCCGGTTTCAGGATATTGGCGGGCTTTTACTCAACGTAATACTTGATGTATTTATCGTACACGCCGCCGGCTTTTTCTTCTTCCGCTATGCGGGTTATCAGGGCCATGGACAAGGCGGTAAGCTGAACCTCCATCTCCTTGCCCCGCAGATCGCCGTTCGCCACATCTTTAAAGAATTTCACCGCCATGGTAAGCATCTTTTCCAAAGATGCCTGTGACGCGGCGTGGATTACTTTGAATTCCAGGCTTTTTTCGGCGACTTCATCAAGGGCCCTTTTCTCGCGCCCCACATGCGCGATCAAGGCGTTCCGCACCTCGGCAAGCGATTTCACCGCCGCGGCCTCGTCGTGATTCTTCAGGTGGTTGACCGCCTGCATCAACTCCGTTTTTGCCCTTGTATGCTCCTTTATCATCGTAGCCACGTTGCGCGCCGCCCGTTCGTTATTGCCCATCTTAACCGCCTCTTTTGTCAATCATCTGTTTCGTGGTTAGCCGAATTTACGCACGGCCCCGCCCGGACGTTTTTTCCAGGCAAGAACACCAGATGAAGAAAGTAACCAAAAACGTTCCCAAGGGCAAGCCGGAAATGCGCGGCGCGTTTGACTATTTCCACCGGGGCACCTAGCATATTCTTCACGGAGAAGCCGCGGCGCGGAGGCATTGGGAGTGGGGGATCAATTTCGAGGTGTGAGATGGGAATTGTAAAGTTTTCGCTGGTCATTATGTTCTGCATGGCGCTCGCCGGCATTCCCGCCATGGCCGCCGAGTGCGAGGGGGATTGCGAGAACGGCAAGGGCGCCTACTTCGGCAAGGACGGCAAAATAATGTACGAAGGCCAGTTCAAGGACGGCAATTTCAACGGCCAAGGGACGCTTTTCAATCGGGACGGCAGCAAGAAATACACCGGCCAGTTCAAGGACGACAAAGCCAACGGGCAGGGAACCCTGTTCGGCGCGAACGGCAAAAAACTGTATCAAGGCCAATTCAAGGATAACAAAGCCGACGGCAAGGGAATTTTATTCAGCGCGAACGGCGACAAGGCGTACGAAGGCGAGTTCAAGGACGACAAGAAACAGGGCCGGGGAAAGCTGTTCCGCGCGGACGGCAAAATGCTGCATGAAGGGCTGTTCCAAAACGACTACCCGGTGGAGCGGTAACGGCGGCTCCAAGAGAGGTCGGCCCTTGCGGGCCGATGGGGGACAGGTAGGGGCGGGTTTAAAACCCGCCCGTACAAATCCATCCCGCCAAGAAAGGCCGCTGCACATGCCGGAAGCATGTACCCACACTGAAAAGAAGGCGGCTTACTTGCCGCCGACGTGGGCGATGAAACGCGAGATGTCGTTATAAAACGCGAAGGCCATCAGCGATATCAGCAGGAATATCCCCACCTGCTGCGACAGCTCGCGCCCGCGCAGCGATACGGGGCTTCCCTTGATCGCCTCGATGATGAAGAACACGATGTGGCCGCCGTCCAGCACCGGGATCGGCAGAAAGTTGAGCACGCCGAGGTTGACCGAGAGCACCCCCATGAACATGATCAGCGGCATAATGCCCGCCTGCGCCTGATCCCCCGCTATCTTGAAGATCATCAGCGGGCCGCCGATGGTATCGGCCGGCACGACCTTCTGGAAAATCTTCACGATGACCATGAGGGTGAGCTTCGAGACCTCCGCCATTTTCATCACGCCCAGCCCCACCGCTTCGATGGGATTGTAGCGCTTGAATATCTCGGTCGGCTGGATGCCGACGCGCCCCACCGACACCTCTTCGCCGAAGATGGTCTTGGCCTTGTCGGGCACCGGTATGACGTGAATCGTCATCTGGCCCGCGCCGGGGCGGTCGACGGCGATGGCCAGTTCCTTGCCGGGCGAGGACGATACGATGTCGGCCAGAATGCCCCAGTTCTCGATCTTCACCCCGTCGATGGTCAATATCCGGTCGTCCGGCTTGAGGCCGGCGGCCTGTGCGGCGGAGTTGCTCATCACGGTTTTTATCACGGTATCCGGCACGTTGATGCCGGCCATATAAACGACGGCGAAGACCAGCGCGGCGAAGATCAGGTTGAACACCGGGCCGGCCATGACGATAAGCAGCCGCCGCCAGACCGGTTTTTGGTTGAACGCTTTCGCCGGGTCGACGGGCGGGGCGCCCGGTTCCGGTTCCCCTTCCTCGTCGCCGACCATCTTCACATAGCCGCCGAACGGCGCGGCGGCAAGGCGGTAGAGGGTTTCGCCCTTTTGTTTGCTCCATATCTCCGGGCCGAATCCGATGGAGAACTTCTCCACCCCCACCCCCATCCAGCGGGCCATCAGGAAGTGCCCCAGCTCGTGAACGATGATAAGCACCCCCAACACGACGAGGGCCGAAAAAACATACGAGAGCATTGATACCAGCATCAGCGGCTTTTCTCCATTACTGTCAGTATTTCGGGACTTCGATCACTTCCGTCCCCTTCGGGCGCGTGAAGGAAAAAGCCTTGTCCGCGACGGGGCCGTTCACCTCCATATCGGTGAAGACCACTTCGCTCCGGTTCCCCGTCCAATCGTTGAGAGTGAAAGAGATTATCGAATAGTCTTCCGTGCTGACCCGGATGGCAATCCGGGTGACGGTCAGCGACTTCTCCTTCGGCTCCAGCAAAAGCGAGGCTTGGGGTATTTTACTATCATTGGGGCGCGGCACAACCGTTATCCGGAAATTTTCCCGCAAGGGGGTTCCCCCCGCCAAAAAGAGTGCCGGGCTTCGGCTAGTAAGCAGATTTTCCAGCGGTTGCACGGTCACCTGCCGGTCGGCCGGTGTGTGGAGGTAGAGATTTTTTCCGTCGGCGAGGATGGTTTGGGTCTCAGGCTCCTTGTATTCCCACAGCATCCGGCGCGGTTTTTTCAGGAGCACCGTCCCGCGCGAGGCAAGCGTTTGGCCGGTGGCGGCGTCAAAAACCTTCTGTTCGAACCGCGCCCGCAGGGTTGCGGTTTCGGCGAACCGGGCCTCAACCTTGGCGATGAACGCCGCGTCCGCCGCCGCATCCCCCGCCCGCGCCTCGCCGCAGAACGCCGCAATCATCATCACCAACAATAATCGGCGCATATTAATCCCTTTTATAAGTGAAAACTGTTTTGTGGAATGTGGGCGGGACGGAGAACATTAGAAGTTTGCCAAAACAGGCATTTCATCCCAAATTTTGTTTTCCAGAACCCTTCCAGCCTTCTTCTTGAAAACACCGCCCCACTGCTTGAAGAAAAACGGAACTCCCGCCTCCAAACACTGGTTCCTGATGTCCAAGACCCACTTTTCCTGAATGGGCCGGGCATGTGGCCCAGATTCGCCACCGACGATAATCCAATCCAGCCCCTTTAGGTTAAAAATGCCAAGCGGGCCGAGAAGCGGCTCGATGGAAAGAAATTTAACCTTTGCCTTGGTCTGTTTCAGGCACTTGATCCTATACAGGTAGTCGGCATTCTCAACGGTAACCCCCATCCAGATGTTATCCGTCCATTTCAGTTCTTGCGCGATCTCCGCAAGCCTTTCGGCCCTCTTTGTCAGAATCTGAAACTGATGCTGCCTTGAAACATTCATCGCTTCAAAAACCTGTTTGATAAAAGAGAGGGGCACTTCCTCATGGAACAGATCACTCATCGAATTAACAAACACCCTGCGCGGCTTCTTCCATGAAAGCGGTTCCGAAATAAGATTCGGGTGAAGCGTGACATTAAAGCCGTTGCGGTATTTATGCATCCCCATTGCCGCTAAACGGTTCGCCATCCGTTCCGCATAGCAATGCTTGCACCCCGGACTGATCTTTGAACAACCGGTAACCGGATTCCAGGTTGATTCGGTCCACTCGATTGATGTTTTTGTTGTCACATTAGCTTCCTTGCAGAAACATTATATACTCAAGGTTGTCTTCGTTGAACGTCCCTTTGCGCCGCTTTGGATCTCTACTTTTGGCTTGAATCATACCCTTCTCTTCCAAGTACTTAAGCATAGTTTTTGGATTTCCAAAGGGGCTTTCGTTCAATGCGTAATCACGAACCTCATCATATTTAACGGTCTTTCCATTGAATTGTTTAAAAAGTCTATCGCCATGCGATTCGGGATCATTGAATTTAAAGAGTGATTCTTGACCAATGTGTGCATCAGAAAAGCTGTAGGTTCCATTTTTATCTATTGCTTTCATTGCTTCCTTCATTTTTTCTAACCCTAAAAAATGCTGGCTCGCAAAAACAAGGTGGTAGTCTGGGTTATCTTTTGTAGAACGCATCTCAAACGCAAAAACATATTTAACGCCCGGCAAGGCACGTAATTTCCTCTTATATAAATCAAGAGCTTGAAGAATTAGTTCATGGAAAGCGCTATCTTTTTTGAGTGCAACTTTCCAAGAGTCATCGCCAAATATTTCATTCAGATTTGATTCGCAATTCGCGGCTTCTTCCGCTTTAAAGATTCTGCCTATACCATCCGAATCAAAATTGATTAGAATTTCAGTCTTATCACGACTAAGCAAATCCTTAACAATTCTAAATGGGATGCCCTTCACGCCGAACGGGTCTATGAAAGCAAATAATGGCGCTGGCGGCGAAAATGGATTTTGTTTTTGCCTATGCAATGAATCCAACCCATCCTCACAAGAACTGTTGAACAAGTGCTTCTGAATTTTGGGATTTTCATCTAATGAGTTTAATTTGTTTTGGAGGTGAAGAAACGTATTAGCATCTTGTTCAATAAATACGCATTGAATGTCTCCGGCCCACCATTTTGCTCCCACGTTTTGCAATGCCGCGCTTGCAGAAGCAATCGCTGCAACAGGGGAGCCGGTCGGCGAATTGGTGTATTCACCAGGCCCTGCGAAACCATCAATATACCAAAGGCTTTTCCCTGGGTGGGTTCGGCCAAAAATCTCAAACCAACGGGATAAGTACGATTGCAGAATGGAAATCTTTGCGATGGTGTGAGGCGGTGCAGACCACAAAACAGTTTCTCTTTTTAATGACAATTCAAGCCTCCGACCGTGTGTTTATCTCCTTTAGTCCAGATGGATCAATCATATACTGAATCTTAATACTTTCTGAACAGAGGGGCAAGCAGCAGGCCGGCCACGAAGCCGCCGATGTGCGCCCCCCATGCCACCGATCCGCCGCCCCCCGCGTTCAGCAGCTGCATCAAGAACCAGAAGCCGATGAAGAGCACGGCGGGCACCGGGATGACCCGCACAAAAATGATGAACCAGAAAAGAGTGTACACGCGCGCGTGGGGAAAGGCGAGCAGGTAGGCGGCCAGAACCCCCGATACCGCGCCGCTGGCCCCCACCATCGGCACCGCCGAAAACGGATCGGAATAGATGTGCGCCGCCGTGGCCGCCACGCCGCAGAGGAGATAAAAGGCCACAAACGGGCCGCGCCCCTGGATGTCTTCCACATTGTTGCCGAAAATCCAGAGGAAGAGCATGTTTCCCGCCAGGTGGAAAAACCCGGCGTGCATGAACATGGCGGTAAAAACCGTCGCGCCCGGCGGCAGCGGTCCGTGCGCGGGAATGCCGGGCTGCACGATGAACGCCGGCACCGCGCCATAGCGGACTATGAATTGCTGGAACGGCGCGGGGGAAAACAGAACATAGACGAACGCCGCCACGTTGGCGGCGATGAGCAGCACGGTGACGACGGGAAAACGGCGGGTGGGATTATTGTCGTAAAGGGGGATCACTCTATCGAATCCAGCATAAACCCGCCGCGGCGCAACAGCGCGGCGGCCACCCCTTCCGCGCCCCCCGCCCCGCAGCCGCACGACGGGCTGCGCGCTTTTAAAAATATTCTTTCGGGGCGCACCGCGAAGGCGATGGCGAGGCTGCGCCGCGCCCCATCCTGCATCGCGGCGGTGCAATCCACGCCGCCGTTCCGCGCCAATACGCGCGCGGTTCCATCCAGCACCGCGCCGCCGTCGCCGCCGGACAGCTCCATCGCCGGGCGGGGAATATCCATCCCGCCCAGCAGTTCGGGGCAAAACGGCACCACCTCGCCGCGGGCGAGCATGGCGCGGATCGTTTCATCGGTTTTGGCTTCGCCGTTATAGCGGCAGGCCGCGCCCACGAGGCAGGCGCTTGCCATATAGAGCTTCATGTCCACCTTAGGAATGGGGGGAATCGGCAATGATCCCCCGGCCGTGCGCCAGCGCGATGCGGTCTTCCAGCAGCGCCCGCACCACGAGAGGGTAGATGCGGTGCTCTTCCACCAAAATGCGGGCGGAGAGCGTTTCGGCGGTGTCGCCGGGGAACACCGGCACCTTTGCCTGCATGATGATGGGGCCGGTATCGATCCCTTCGTCGACGAAGTGTACGGTGCAGCCGGATTCCTTCACGCCCGCCGCGATGGCCTGTTGCTGCGCATCCAGCCCCGGAAAGAGCGGCAGCAGCGCCGGGTGGATATTGATGATCCGGTTGGGGAACGCGCGAACCACCACGCCGTCGACGATCCGCATGAATCCGGCCAGCACGATGGTATCGATGCCGCGCGCGGTCAATTCCGCCACGGCCCTTTCGCCGAACTGCTTGCGCCCCTTGTGAATTTTGGGGTCGATGAAAAGCGTATCCACCCCCGCCGCGCGGGCGATCTCCCGCGCCGGGGCATCGGCGTTATCGGTGAGCAGCAGTGACGGCTTGTACGGCAGACGCCCATCGCGGCAGGCGTCGAGCATCGCCTTGAAGTTGCTGCCGCGGCCCGACGCCCAAACGGCGTATGAATGGGAAGGCACGGGTCAGGCCTCCTCCGCCGCCGCGCGGAGCTTGCGCACCAGCGTGATGTTATCGGTGTGCCCGGTCATATTGGCGGTGATCTTGGCAACCACCGGACGGCCCGCCAAATAGATATCCCCCAGCAGGTCCAGCACTTTGTGGCGGGAGAACTCGTTCTCGAACCGCAAGGTGGTGTTGATGACCTTTTCGCGGTCCAACAGGATGAAGTTGTTAAAGCGTCCCCCCTCGGCGAACCCTTTTTTACCCGACAGCTTCTTCATGACATCCACAAAGCCGAAGGTGCGGGCGGGGGCTATTTCCGTTTTGAAGGCGACGATGCCGCCGCCGTCGTACCGTGCCGTCTGGTTGCCGATGGGAAGCGGGTAATTGAAGCGGTATTCCACCGTCAGCCGGTCCGCCGGTTCCACCAGGATGAATTTTTTATCGGGGTCGCGCTCGCCGAGCAGGATGGTCTCTCTCACCATCAGCGGCTCCACCGGCTCTTTTTGATCCACGATCCCGGCCCCCTCGATAAGATCGCAAAACTCGGCGGCCGAGCCGTCCATTATCGGCACCTCGTCGCCCACCTTCAGCAGCGCGTTGGTGATGCCGTAAATATGGAGGGTGGCCAGAAGGTGCTCGATGGTGCGCACCGCCATGTTGCCGGTCTTGAGGGTGGTGGCGTATTCGGTCGACTCCACAAAATCGACATCCGCCCGCACCTGACGCCCGGTGGAGATATCGCCGAAAATGATGCCGCTGCCGGGGGGCAATGGCGAAACGATGACGCCGGTCTTTATGCCGGAGTGCAGCCCCATACCGCAAAGCGCGACGCTTTTGCCCAGCGTTTTTTGGGTGGGATGCCTTTTGCCGCCGGTCACCGCCGCGGGGGCGGGGGCGGCGGAAGGGAACGGAATGTCTTTCGGCTCCAGCAGATCGCCGGCGGCGGCCATCACCATGTTTTCCACCACCGTGCGCAGTTCCTTCACGTTGCCGGGCCACGGGTAGGCCAGCATCCGCGCCAGGCCGCTTTTGGAAAGGCGGATGCCGGCCTTGCCGAAATCCTCCGAAGCGCCGTGCATGAAATGGGCGATGAACGCCGCAATATCCTCTCCACGCTGGCGCAACGGCGGCAGCGAAATGACCGTACCGGCGAACAACGACCGCGGCGCGCCGGCGACAGCCGGGGCGCCCCCATCCGGCCTGCGGGTGACGGCGGCGATAAAGCCGGTGCCGCGCCCGGTTCCGGCGGCCACCAGCCCCGCAAGGCGCGCCTGCAAAGCGGCATCCAGCAGGTTTGGGTTTTCCAGGAACACGGTGCCCCTGATGCCGGCAAAATGGGAAGCGGGATCCGCGGGGTTTTCGTCCGCCATGCCGAAGAGCCGGTCGAACGAGGCGGGGGTGAGCAGGCGGCAGGAGACCTTCACGAACGGCTCGCCGCGCCGCGCGCTCTGCGCGTGGATGAAACGGGCGGTGTACTCCTTGCCGCTCCCCATTTCGCCCACGATGAGGGCCGGGGCGGCGCTTTGGGCCGCGGCGGCTGTCTGCTCCCGCACTTCCAGCATGGCGGGACAGCCGGCGATGTATTCAAACGTGTCGGCCGCGCCTGGGTCCTCGGCGGCGCGCGCGCGGGCATGGCGCAGCGCATCTTCCACTTTTTCCAGAAGGGCCGAGAGCGACAGCGGCTTTTCGATGAAGTCGTACGCGCCCAGCTTGGTGGCGCGCACCGCGGTATCGATGCTGCCGTGGCCGGATATCATCAGCACCTCCGCGCCGATGTTCCGGCGGCGTATTTCGCGTAGCGTCTGCAATCCGTCGCGGCGGCCCGGCAGCCAGATATCCAGCAGCACCAGATCGCACTTTTGCTCCTGCAACACCTTTAACGCGGCGTCGCCGTCCTCGGCGGTGCAGACATCGTATCCCTCGTCGGTCAGGATGCCGCGGAGCGAGTCGAGGATGTTTGCCTCGTCATCCACCACCAGTATGTTTGCTTTTGCCATGCGCCAATTGTAATGCTTGCGGGGGGGCCAACGCCACCATTTCGGACCGCGCGGCTACAAGACTGAATGCAAAAATTTTATAATTCACAAAAAATCAATATTTAAATAATGGAACAATACAGCAACATTCTATAAATATAAATTGACTTTATGTGCTTTTTATGCAAATATTGCCATTATATTACACATGGAGACAATATGTTAATTGAGTTCAGGGTTAAGAACTATCGGTCAATTAAGGACGAGCAAATCTTGAGCCTTGTCGCGGCAAAGGAAAAAACCAATTCAGAAACCCACTTAATAGAAACCGGGATCAAATCTATCCCAGCTTTAGTGCGCAGTGCCGTGCTCTATGGGCCAAACGCCGGAGGGAAAACAAATCTGGTCAATGCCTTAGCATTCGCGCGTGGCGTGGTTGCCGAATCTGCAAAGATGCAACTTGGGTTAAAATTCTTCAACCTTCAGCCCTTTCGCTTGGATTCTAAGACCGCTGAAGAACCCACAGAGTTTGAATTTACCTTCGCCGAAAATGGCATACGCTACCAATACGGCTTTATTCTTTCCCCTGAGCGTGTATATGAAGAATGGCTTCTTGTTTATAAAACATCAAAGCCACAACAGTGGTTCGCGCGCCGCTTCAATCCCGATACCAAGCAGGATGATTATGAGTTTGGCTCCTTCCTAACTGGACAACGGAGAACATGGCAAGAATCAACACGTCCTAACGCACTTTTTCTCTCGACAGCCATACAGCTAAATAGCGAGCAATTGCAGCCAGTCTTTAACTGGATTGTTAACAAGCTGGTAATTTTTCCAGCGAGTTCCATTATAAATCCAAGCTTCTCAATTGAGATGTTGCAAAGCAACGAGGGGAAGAAAACTATTGAGGACTTCTTGGCTTCAGCGGGAATAAGCTTTAGCAACATCAATCTTATAACTCGAAAAGGGTGGGCTCAAACATTGCACTTCAATCACCTGACGGGAGAGACCAATGCTCCTCAAAGGGAGGAAAAAGATATTCTCACCCCTCAATTCCTTCATGAAACCGAACATGGCTCGGCCATTTTTGAATTGCATGAAGAGTCTTTGGGAACACAACGGTTATTCGCTTTAGCCGGGCCAATCATGGACATCCTCAAACAGGGAAGAATTTTAATCGTAGATGAACTTGATAGCAGCATGCATCCACTATTGGTTCGGTATTTGGTTAACGTGTTTCATAATCCGTCAGTAAGCCGCAAAGGGGCTCAATTGATTTTCACCACCCATGACACCTCCTTGCTTAACCAAGAAGTATTTAGAAGGGATCAAATCTGGCTTGTCGATAAAAACCGCCAACAAGCCACAACCGTTTATCCTCTTACAGAGTTCAGTCCCCGAAAAAACGAGGCGTTGGAGCGTGGCTATTTAATGGGGCGCTATGGCGCAGTACCTTTTTTTCGCAACCTGAATTGAAAAAGGACACTCATGCCGCGCGACAATCATCCCCGAGAACGCCAAGCCAGGAAACTTGCCCGTAAACAAGGGAAGACCGCCCCATATGACCGCATTCTGATCGTTTGCGAGGGGAGCAAAACCGAACCACACTACTTTGAGGAAATTCGACAAGATTTGCGGGCTCCAACCGCCAATATTTGCATCCTCCCTAGCCAACTCGGCACAAACCCGCTACAAGTTGTAAAATATGCTAAGCAGCTTTTTGAAAAAGGTGATTCCCTCCAAAACGTCCATCCTCGCGCTTTCGAAAAGGTATATGCGGTTTTTGACAGGGATGAACACCGAAACTACTACGATGCTTTGTCCTATGCCGCGACTTTGGACGGCAAACTGAAAAATGATGATCGCAAGAAAATCCCTTTTCAAGCCATTGCGTCGGTACCCAACTTCGAACTCTGGTTATTGCTGCATTTTGAAGACATTCGACATACCCTCCACCGTGATGAAGTAATTGACCACCTAAAATCATATTTGGTTGGCTACGAAAAGGGGCGGGGAGGATATTTTGCCCGCACCAAACATTTACTGCCGACGGCTCTAGGCAGAGCCAGCCAATTGGCTCTAACGAACACGGCCTATGATGGCGCAGCCCCTTACACTGATGTTGGCAAACTCGTCGATCTATTGACCGAGCTAAAAAAGTGAATAACTTTTTACGCCCCCAACATTCCCTTTCACAGCCAATTCCTGATAAACTTGTGTTTTAAGAGGAAAACACCATGAACAAAACCAGCTTGATATTCATCGCCGCCGTGGCGGCATTTTTCGCCATGGCGGGTTATTTGGCCTTTTCCGGCGGTAAAAAAGAGCCGTCCGCCCCACCGGCGGCGCCCGCGGCGGCAACGGCTCCGGCCCCGGCCCTCATTGAAACACGTCCGCTGCAGCCCCCCTCCAAGTACACCGGGCGCGCGGCAGCGGCCTACCAGATCGCGGCGGAGATCCCCGGCGTGCTCGACAAGCTGTACTGCTACTGCAAATGCAAAGAGAACCCGATGTTCCTGCACAAAACGCTGCTCACCTGTTATACCGATGACCACGCCTCCAATTGCGGCAGTTGTATGCAGGAGGCCGAAATGGCCAGCCAGATGACCAAGGAAGGGAAATCCCCCGCCGATATCCAGGCGGCGATAGATACCTACTATCAGGAACAGGACAAGTACTACAAGGAGCAGGGGCAGCATGACCACTGATTTCAGGGATCAACGCGCGGCGGCGTTTTTCCCCTTCGCCGCGCTGTGCATCGTCTGCGCCGCAACCGTTATCGTGATGAAGGTGAACGAACTCAACCGGACGCCGCTGAAAACGCTGGACGAGATGCGTGCCAGCCAGCCGCAGGCATCGCAAAAGGCGGCGGAATCCTCCCAAGGCCCGATGACCGGCCAGCCGCTGCCTGATCTCACCCTCACCGCGATGGACGGAAAGAAAGTGAGCCTCGCTTCGTACAAGGGAAAAGTGCTCTTCATCAATTTGTGGGCCACGTGGTGCGCCCCCTGCCGCGACGAGATGCCAAGCATGCAAAAGCTCTATGAACAGATGAAGGGGGAAAACTTCGAGATGATCGCCATCAGCATCGACAAAGACGGCCTGAAGGCCGTTGAACCGTTCGTGAAAGACCTGAAGCTGACCTTCCCGATCCTGCTGGATGTTGAACAAAAAGCCTCCGGGCCGTTCAAAATAACCGGCGTGCCGGAAACTTTTTTGGTAAGCCCGGAAGGAACCATCCTGCACCATCTGGTGGGACCGGCCGCGTGGGACAAGCCGGAAATCGCCAACGCCCTGAGAGCATTGGCGCGGAAAACGTTTATCGCCGGTAAAAACCCGCCAAAGTAACCGGCGAAACGCCGATAAAGTAGAGCGACATCAGCGTCCAGTTCCGCAGCGTGCCATAGAGCGGGCCATCCCGCTCCCACCGCCGGGCCGACGATACCGCCTCCCCCTCCAGCAACGCCAGTTGTCCGCGCCGCCCCAGCCGCCGGACGAAATCGACATCTTCCATCAGCGGCAGCGGCGAAAACCCTCCCACGGCGTCATAAACGGCGCGCGTGGTGAACAGTGCCTGATCGCCGTACGGCAACCGGGCCCAACGCGACCGGAGGTTCGCCATCGTTTCGATCACGCGGTAGGCCGCTCCCGCCGCGCCGATCCGCAGCCGGAAGGCGCCGCCGATCGCCCCGGGCGCCGCAAGAGCCGTGCGCACCGCCGCATCCCAGCCGGGAGGCGGCATGGTGTCGGCATGGCAAAAAAGCAGGATGTCCCCCACGGCGGCGGCGGCGCCGGCTGCAAGTTGCGAACCGCGGCCCGCCGCGCACCGCACCACCCGCGCGCCGCCATGCGCGGCGACCGAAGCGGTGGCTTCATCATCATGGGGAACGGCGGCGATCAGTTCGACATCCGGCACCGGCCGCAACGATTGCAGAAGACGCGCCAAACAGTCCCCCTCCCCGCGGGCCGGGATAACCACCGAGATGCGCCGGTTCATCCGGAAGCCGCGTTATCCCAGATGGGAGGTGAACGTTGAACGGAGGGCCTTCTCAAATTTGGCGGAATGCTCGGTGCGCGGGATGAACTGCCGGAAGCAATGACTGATGTTCCCCGCGGCACCGGGGACCATATTCCGGGCAAGGGCGGCCAGCCGCTCCATGCCCGCCTTGCCGTCGAGCGGCTCGCAAAACAGCTCGCCGTGGCTGTTGCGGTACAGCAGCACGATCTCTTCGATATCCTTCGTCCACGGTTGCGACACGAAATTCACGGTTACCATAAGCCCCGTGATCATTTCCGTTTTCAGCAGCGCCCGGTTATCGAGTTCCGAAATGCCGCGCGGCGGCATGAACTCTATGATCGCCTTCAACAGTTCCTGGATCGTCTTGAGGTGCACCGGCAAGGGATTGGGGATCAGGTGCAGGAACGTGCCGGCATCGGTGATCTGGTTTACGGCCAGCCAGCAGACCAGTTCGGCAAGCGACCCGCTTTTGCGGATGGCGGCGTACTCCACGTTGACGCGGCGGGCCACGTCGGTGGAAACATTGCCGCGATACACCGTCCAGGCGGGCTTTTTCCCCATCTGCACCTGGGGCATGAAGGTGAGCGACTCCTGCCGCAGCGCGTCATCGGACGCTTTTTTCACCGGATCGAGCTTGCCCGGCTTGCGCTTGTAGAATGAGAATATCTTGCGTCCCAACACCGTCAGGTCTTCGTCCGAAATGCCGGCCTTCACGTCCTCGCGGCCTTTCAACTCGTCGGTCACCCGCTTGTAGGTGTCGAGCAGGAAGGCGTGCAGCTCGGTGCCCAGCTTCACCATCTGGTCGAAGTTCCACTCCTCGTAGTTGTTCAGCCCCGCCGTGCGCGTGTCGTCCCACCCCCATTTTTCCGTGTACCGGATCATCGCCTCTTCCTTGAAGGCAGGATTCGGCTTGCGCTTGAGTTGCGCGTTCACCTTCACCTTCACCTTGTTGTAGAAGCATTTGCGCAGGAGGTCGACCACCTCGTGCCGTTTTTTACGTCCGTAAAACGTCAGCAGCCGGTCCATCATCAGGAGGTAGGGGTCCCGTTCCTCCACCGCCGTGCTTTTAGCCAGCACGTTGCGCTTAAGCTCGTCGCACAGCAGCGCGGTGGTTCCTTCGGGATCGATGATCGTTTCCAGCATCGCGATCTTCAACACCGACTTGAACGGCGAAGAGAGCGCCTTGTTGATCTGCCAAAGCGCCGCGCCAAACAGCTCGCTGCCGGGAACGTCCGCCACGTTCCCCAGATCGACGTACTTCCGCATATCCACGCCGAACGCCCCCTGCATCCCCTGCAGCGCCTTGGCATAACCGGCGTCGCTCACGCCGGGGGGCGTCAACCACCACGCGGGATATTTGCCCGCGACGTGGATGCAGGTGCGGTAAAATTCCTCTTTTAAAAGATGCGCCTGCGAACTGCCGGCGCTTTCCTGATCCACGCTGCCGAAGTTGTTGGCGCGCACCCGGTTGATATCGGTAATGAAGAAGTGAAGTTCCAGCCCGTATTTTTCATCGGCCCATGCCTCTATCGAGGCCAGCTTGCGGTGGAGCCATTCCGCCTCGGCGGGGGTATGCCGCGTCTCATCCACCACCACCCAGTAATCGTAATCCGATGCGGCGTTTTGCGCGGCGGTGCCAACGCTCCCCATGAGCATCAGCGATTCGATGAGGAGCTTTTTAGGCCTCCAATAGGCGAGGTCCTTTTCAACGCCACGCCAGTCGGACGCCATCGCGGCGGCCGTCTGGCGCATCTCGTCGGTCAGGTCGAAGGCATCGATCCCCCCCGCCCCTTCGGGCGCTTCGAGATAACACGGCAGGGAGGAGTGGTTGTAGTGCAGCAGCAACGGCACAAAGTTGAGGGCGATGGGCGCGTTTTTGGGCGCGGCCTGAACCGCCATCTGGCACCGGTGGCGGTTGTGCTCCAGGAAGAGCTTTTGAGCCGCCTCCGGTTTTATCGCTGCATTCATTTCCGAGGACATTGCCGTAACCTATTCCTTGACAACTTTTCCGGCGTAGAGGCGCCCTTCCATTTCCGAAACATGCTCCTCCGCCATGGTGGCGGCTATCGCGCCATCCCCCACCGCCACGGCGACCTGCCGCAGCGGGGTCACGCGGCAATCCCCCACCGCGAAAAGGCCGGGGACGCTGGATTGCAGTTTTTCGTCCACCGTAATGAAGCCGGAACCGTCCTTCGCGCAATCGGCAAAGCCGGTGTTGGGCACCACACCGACGAACACGAAGACCCCCATCACATCGAGCGTCCTCTTTTCTTTCGTCTCGATCTTTTCGATGGAAAGCCCGGTGACGCCCGACTTGTCCCCCAAAATCTCCAGCGGGCGGTGGAACCAGAGGAACTCCACGTTGGGGCGGGCCAACGCCCGCTCCTGCAGAACCTTTTCGGCGCGTAATTCGCCGCGCCGGTGCACCAGATAGACCTTCCGCGCGATCTTGCTGAGGTAGATCGCCTCTTTGGTGGCGGTGTCGCCGCCGCCGATGAGGGCGATATCCTGGTTGCGGTAGAACGGGCCGTCGCAGGTGCCGCAGGTGGAAACGCCGCGCCCCAGAAACTCGGTTTCACCGGGGATGCCGATCTTCTTCGGCTCCGCCCCGGAACTCAGGATCACCGACTTGGCGGCAATCTTTTCGTCCCCCAGATCGATGATGAAGAGGTTCCCCTCTTTGGTTATCTTGTGCGCCATCGCGTATTTCACCGGTGTGCCGACCGCCTGGGCGTGCTTTTCAAATTCCGCCACCAACGCCGGGCCGGACAGCGAAGGGAAGCCGAGGTAATTTTCAATGATGTCGGTGGTGGCTATCTGCCCCCCCAGTCCGGCACGCTCCAAAAGCAAGGTCTTCATCCGGGCGCGCATGGCGTACACGGCGGCCGAAAGCCCGCCCGGCCCGCCGCCAACGATCACAAGGTCGAATGTTTCCATAGATGTTCCCACGCAATATCGTACATTTCCGGTTATCGTTATTTAAGCAAGCCAATTTTACCCGATTACCAACGATATTTTGGATGAAAATCAACCGGCCGATGTTACAATGCCTTCAACAGGACGGAATGAATATGGGCAAAAAGAAAGATGGCATCGATCCTAAAACCGGCTTGGCCCCGGATTACGCCAAGATATTCGGCCACTGCCACGTCTGCGGCGGCCCGGTCTGGTTCAACCGGCTTATCGACAGCCTCGGCACCCCGCTGCTGACCTATCACTGCTGGAACGGCCACTACCATGTACTGGATGAACAGGCGCTGGATCTCTACCGGCGCGGCGTGGAGCTTTCACCGGCGGACATCAAGCGCATCCTGCCGTTCGTGAAATTTATCCGCATCGAAAAATAGCCGTCACTCTCTTGGTAGGGGCGAATTCATTCGCCCATTGGCACCGCGTTTAACCGTGGTGCTTTCCGGGCGGATTCACTAAAATACCGGCATGGGGAAAACCGATCCGGCAAAACGCATCGACGATCTGAAAAAGCTCATCGATCTCCACAGCCGTAAGTACTACCTTGAAGACCGCCCCGAGATACCCGACGAAGAGTTCGACAAGCTGATGGCCGAACTCCGGCGGCTGGAGGACGAAAACCCCCTCTTCCGCACGGCGGACAGCCCTACGCAAAAAGTGGGCGGCGGCGTGAGCGAAAACTTTGCCGCGTACAGCCACAATCCGCCGATGCTCTCGCTCGATAACAGCTACAACCCGGAAGAGCTGCGCGAATTCGACAAGCGGGTGAAAAAAGGGCTGGCGCGCGGCGACGCCGAATACCTGGCCGAGTTGAAAATAGACGGCCTCGGCGTGAACCTCATATACGAAGATGGAAAACTGGCGCAGGGCGTCACCCGCGGCGACGGCAAGAGCGGCGAAGACGTAACGGCCAACATCAAAACCATTTCGGACATCCCCCACTCGATAAAATCCCCCGCCGCGTGGGCGCGCTGCGAGGTACGCGGCGAAATCTACATGCGGCGCGCCGACTTTGTTAAATTGAACGAAGCGCGCCACGAGGCGGGGGAAGAGCCGTTCGCCAACCCGCGCAACGCCGCCGCCGGAAGCGTTCGGCTGCTGGATGCAAACATCACCAAAAGCCGCAAGCTCCGCTTCTTCTGCTATGCGCTTTATGTGTTCGGCAAAAACGGGAATGCGATGCGCGACTCCGTTTTAAAATCGCAGCACGAGATGATGCAACAGCTGGAAAAACTCGGCTTCCCCGTGAACGATGCATATAAGAAGCATTCATCTATCGACGGTGTTCTGGATGAAGTGGCGGCGTGGGAAGAAAAACGGAAAAAACTTCCCTATGATACCGACGGGCTGGTGGTGAAGGTGAACAGCTTTCTTGACCAGCGCGAGCTGGGGGCGACATCGAAATTCCCCCGGTGGGCCATCGCCTACAAGTACGCCGCCGAGCAGGCCGAGACGGTGGTGCAGGATATCGTGGTGCAGGTGGGGCGCACCGGCACGCTGACCCCGGTGGCGGAACTGGCCCCCGTTCTTTTGGCAGGCAGCACCATCAGCCGCGCCACACTGCACAACGAGGACAACGTAAAACAAAAAGACGTGCGCGTGGGCGACAGCGTCATCATCCAAAAAGCGGGCGACATCATCCCGCAGGTGATGAAGGTGCTGCTGGAAAAACGCCCAGATCGAAGCAAGCCGTGGGCCATGCCAAAGAAGTGTCCCGCCTGCGGCGGCGAGGTGGCGCGTGCGGAGGGAGAAGCGGCAGTGCGCTGCCTCAACCGCCGCTGCCCGGCGCAACAGATGGAGGCGATCATCCACTTCGCCCGGCGCGATAGCATGGATATAGACGGCCTCGGCCCCAGCCGCATCGAGGCGATGGTGCAAAAAGGGATGCTGAAGGACATCGCCGACATCTTCAACCTCGATTACGCGTCGGTGGCCGAGATAGAAAAGATGGGAAAGAAAAGCGCCGGGAACCTCCGCCAATCGATTGAGGCGGCGAAGGGGCGCGGACTGGAAAAGTTGCTCGTCGGCCTCGGCATCCGCCATGTGGGGGAACGGGCCGCTTTTTTGCTGGCCCGCGCGTTTGCTGATCTGGATGCGCTGGCGGCGGCGGATGAGGCGCAACTCACCGCCATCCACGAGATTGGGCCGGAGATAGCCCAAAGCCTTATCCAGTTTTTCGCCGATGCAGAGAACCGGAAGCTGATTGAAAAACTGAAAAAGTACGGCGTAAGCATGGAAGGCTCGCGCGAGACCCCGGCGGCGCAAACGCTGGCGGGCAAAACGTTCGTCCTCACCGGCACGCTGGAGGGGATGAGCCGCAACGAAGCCAAAGAACTCATCCAGCGCGCGGGGGGGAAAGTATCCGGCAGCGTCTCGAAAAAAACCGACTACCTCGTCGCCGGTTCCGACCCCGGCAGCAAGCTGGACGACGCCCACAAGCTCGGTGTCACGGTGATAGGAAAGGAAGAGCTTCTTAAACTAGTCATGTAAACATGGTTTTTTAACATAACCGTCCATTTGCCCTGCGCTACCGCAAGTGGTATCTTCTCGTCTATATGACTGAACAAAAAATCACCGTGGCCATTCCGCGCGGGCGGAACATGAAGCCGACCATTGAACTCTTCAAGCGCGCCGGGATCGATTTCACCGCCGCGCTGAACGACGACCGCCGCCTCATCTTTGAAGACCCCAAATCGGGCGCGCGCGCCATCACCGTGCGCGATACCGACATACCGGTCTACGTGGAGAACGGCGCGGCCGACATCGGCGTCAGCGGCAAGGACCAACTGGAAGAGCAGGACAAGCCGATCTACGAAATGCTCGACCTCGGCTTCGGCTATTGCCGCCTCGTCGTCGCCGAGCCGAAAACGCTGAAAGAGAACGACGACCCCAGCCGCTGGACCACCATCCGCGTGGCAACGAAATTCGTGAACATCGCGCAGCGACATTTCCAGAACAAGGGCATCCACGTGGAAGTGATAAAGCTGTACGGCAGCATCGAGATCGCGCCGCTGGTCGGCTTGGCCGAGCGGATCGTCGACCTGGTATCCACCGGCGACACGCTACGCGCCAACGGCCTGGTGGAAGTGGAGACGATCATGCCGATAACCGCGCGGTTGGTGGTGAACCGCGCGTCGCTGAAAATGAAAACCGCGCGCATCACCGGGCTGGTGGACGCGATGGAAGCTTCCTTAAAATCAAATCCGATAAAGGGCTGACCATGACCGATTCCCGCGACCGGCTGCTGACGCTCCTCACGCAAAAATCGTTCCTCTACTCGCCGGAGCCGACATTCAAGCTGGCCAGCGGCGCGATGAGCAGCTTTTACGTCAATTGCAAGAAAACCACCTACGACCCGGAAGGGATCGACCTCGTGGGAAAAACGTTCTTCGCGCTGGCCCACAAATACAAGCCCGACGCGGTGGGGGGCCTCACGCTCGGGGCCGACCCGATAGCCGTGGCCACCGCGGGCGAGAGCTTCCGCCGCGGCCAGCCGATAAAGGCGTTCGTCGTGCGCAAGCAGGTGAAGGAGCACGGCACCAAAAGCCCCATCGAAGGCGACCTGAAGAAAGGGGACCGCGTGGTCATCATTGAGGACGTTATCACGACCGGCGGCTCCGCGCTGGAGGCCATCAAGAGCGCGCGTGAATTCGGCCTTGCCATCCTCGCCGTCATCGCCCTCGTGGACCGGCAGGAGGGGGGGCGCGAACGGCTGGAGTCCGAGCGGCTGGCGGTGGAATCGGTCTTCACCAAGGACGAGGTTTTCGCCCGTTTCAATTCCCTGAAAAAATAGTGTGCCGGTAGGTACAGGCTCTTATTGATTCCTGCATTGATAATATCCCGTGCCTGGGTGGCGCGGACACTCTTGTCCGCGTTGTGCCCGCAAGGGCACATGCGTTTTATTGCCGCGTGTGTATTGCGCGCCCTGCCGGACGCGCCACGGGCAGGAGTGCCCGTGCCACCAAATGCACTTTCTGAGAGCATGTACCCGCCAAGCTGATGTGCCGCCGCCGATTAATCCGGGGTAGAATCATAAGGCATGGACGCCGAAACGCTCCGCGACGCGCTGGAAGAAACCCTAAACCACTGCGGCATCGAAATCGAACTCCGCAACCTGGCGGATGACGAGCACAACATCCGTAGCGGCCTGTGCGAGATGGAGGGGCGGCGTGTGCTGATACTGGACAAGCGGTTGCCGCCATCAATACAGGCGGGAATCATGGCCGATACGCTGAGGGACGAGGACTTGGAACATATTTACGTTTCCCCCGCCGTACGCCAATACCTCGGCATGGAGGATGAAGGATGAGGCGCATCGAGCCGACCGACCGGGGGCTGACGGGGGCGTTCTTCATGCCGCTGTCGTGGCTCTATGGCGCGGGGGTGCGGGCGCGGCTGGCGCTATATGGCGCGGGGCTGCTCCCCTCTAAAAAAGTTGATGGAATACGCGTCGTCAGCATCGGCAACCTTACCGTCGGCGGCACCGGCAAAACGCCGGTGGCCGTCATGCTGGCATCGATGCTGGAAAAACCGGCCATCGTCAGCCGCGGCTATGGCCGCGCCAGCGCCGAGCCGGTGCAGCTGGTGAGCGACGGCAAGGGAGCCATCGCCCCCTACCCCGATGCTGCGGACGAGGCGCTGGTCTGCGCCGCCGCGCTGCCGCGGGTGCCGGTGATCTGCGCCCCGCGCCGGGTGGATGGCATCCGCGCCGTCCGCGACGCCTTCGGCGCGAAAACGGCGATCCTCGACGACGCCTTTTCGCATCTGGCGGCGGCGCGCGACAAAAATATACTGCTGGTGGACGCGCTTGACCCCTTCGGCGGCGAAAAAATGCTGCCGGCCGGGCGGCTGCGCGAACCGCTCTCCTCGGCGCGGCGTGCAGACGCGGTGCTGATAACCCGCGCCAACATGGCGGATGAGCAGGCGGTGGCGCGCATCCGGCGCCGCCTTGCCGGGTTGCTGAGGCCGGATACGCCGGTGTTTGAATGCACCATCGCCGCCGAGAGCGTCATCACCCCCGCCGGTGAAACGGCAGCAGCGGAAAAAATCCTGCGCGGCGCGGCGGTTACGCTGGCCAGCGGCATCGCGCGGCCCGCGCAATTTGAAGAAACCGTAAAACGGTTCGGGGCAACGGTGATGCGCCACCATATCTTCGCCGACCACCACCGCTTCACCGATGCCGAACTGGCAGCCGTCACCGGCGGCATGCTGCTCACCACGCAAAAAGACGCGGCGCGCATGACGCAGGAACACCGGCAGCGGTTTCACCTGTTGACGTTGCAAGCCGCGGTGCGTGAAGAAGCGGCGTTTGCCGCGTGGCTTAGTAGTTGATGCTGAGGCTGATAAACGTCGTCAAGTTCGATGGCTCAAACGTATAGCCCGTCAGCCGGTTCGATATCCGGTCTTTCACGGCGAAGATCATCCCAACACTTCCTATCTTGCCCGTGCGGGGCGAATAGTAGGAAAGTCCGCCGCTCACATCCAGCCGGTTGCCGGGAACAAGATACGCCTCCGGGGATACGTCGGCAAGGCCGATATACGGGTGAAAGGTTCCCGCGGCCAGCCTTGGCGCGGAAACCCCATCTTTGTCTTTTTCCCTGCCCTGATCAATGATATCCATCAATTCGTGCCATGAGGGAAAAATCAGGAATCCGGGCGCGGTATTTAAACCGGTTCTCTCATCCATCGCGGCGGCGGCTCCGCCCCACAGCATCATGGCGCAGATTGCGGTAACAAAATACTTCATCTAATTATTATAACGCGCCTTCCCGCCGCATCCAAACCGCCGCGGCCTAATGAGGATGGCGGTGATGGATGTCTGGAAAATGGGGATGGGCGTGGGTGATCTCTTCGTGAACATGCGGATGCGTGTGCGGCTCTTTGCCGTCCCATGCAAAAGGGTGCGGATGGCGGTGATGCCGGTCGTGATGGTGGCGGTGCGTGTGTTCCAGCGGCGCGTGCCAATGCTCGTGCCCGTGCAACTCGGTAAGGTGAAGCCAAACCCCCGCCCCCATCAACGCCGACGCGGCCCAGAACCCGCCCGATACCGTATCGCCGAACGCCGCTATCGACAGGGCCGCGCCGATGAACGGAGCGGTGGCGAAATACGCCCCCGTGCGCGCCGTGCCCAGCCCGCGCAAGGCGACGACAAACAGCGCAAGGCTGATGCCATAGCCAAAAAGGCCGATCAGCATCGCGGAACCTATCGCGCCCGTTGCGGGAAGCGCCGCGCCGCCGATCACGGCCAACGCGGTGTTTATCGTCCCCGCCGCCAACCCCTTGCCACATGCCACGAACATCGCATCGGCTTCGGATACTTTCCGGGTCAGGTTGTTGTCTATCGCCCAGCAAAGACACGCGGCGGCGATGGCAAGCGTTCCCGCCATCCCCTCCCATCCAACATCCCCGGAAGGCCACGCAAGGGCGGTCCCGCCCGCGATTATCAGCGCCATACCCAGCACCACCCGCCACCCGGCGTTTTCCCTGAACGCGAACCATGCCAGCAATACCGTAAACACCGCCTCGGTGTTCAGCATCATCGAAGCCGCGGCGGCCCCCGTGCGGGCCAGCCCCTCCATCAGCAGCACGGGCGCAAGCACGCCCCCAAAGCCGATGGAAAGGAGATACCAGAAAAGGTGCTTCATCGGCAGGCGGAAGTTGCCAAAACCCCGGTCGCGGATGAGCATCGCCGCCGACAGGCCGATGCCGCTGCCGAGGAACAGAAGCCCGGCCATAAGGACCGGCGGCACATCGCCCAGCGCAACCTTGGCGAACGGGGTGCTCCCGCCGAAAAGGAACGCGGCCCCCAACGCCGCCATTACCGGGGAAACGGCGATATGCGCAATGCCCGCCGGAGCGTGCCGATGTTTCATTGTCGATCAATCCCTCAAATTTTTATGATTCTGGCAACTACAGTATAAGGAATATTCCGCTTCTTGGTAGCGGCGGCACTCCTGCCCATTGTCGCCCGGTGGGTACCTATTTTAATGGGTACGTTGGCGCAACGCGCCAAGAGAAGGTCATGCCTTACAGCATGATGTACCCAATAAATTGGGTACCCACTCAAAACATCACTTTTGCGGTGTTCGGGAATCCGCAAAAACCGTATGTTCACCGGAGCAATATCGGTTTAATATACTTCACAAGCCGCCACAGTGTGGCGCGCTGCTGTTTATGCTGGCTCGAAAAAGGGGAAGGCGGTGATTTGATCTATGGCATGCAAATCCAAATGCGGCTCCAAAAGCGCGGTTAAGCCGAAAGGCTCCACGGCCAAAAAGAAATAATCGCTATCGATATAGCGAACCCGGTGCCGCCGGGCTGTCCATTATTTTCCCGGCGGCTTTCTTTTTGGGATTGCCTGCCCAGTGTAAATCGCCGGTTGTGGAAAATTAGGATAGAGCACTGTTCGTCATATCGCCAATCATCCGCTTTACCGCGGTGGATAACGGCGTTATTTTGTATTTGCATATCCACGCCACCTGCTCGGCATCGATATCAAAGTAATGATGAACGATGATGTCACGAAAACCCATAGCTCCCTTCCAGTCAATTTCAGGGTATTGCGCAAGGAGTTTTCCCGAAGTGATCTTGTCCACCTGCTTCAATGCTTCCCCAACGGCGGCAAACAGCATGCAAACGCCGTCCAGCTTCTCCATGCCTGCGGGGGTGCCGGTAAAATCGCTTGCGTCTTTTATATGGATTGTGCGGGCTTGAATTTTCTCCAGGGCTTCGTTTATCTGCATGAGAATGGCCAGGATCAGGCCCCTGTCAAACATATACCCCCTCTTTTTGGATCCGCTCTTTGAGATAGGGGTTCATGTTTTCCCTCACCCGGACAATATCAACATGCCTATGCACCCGGTGTTCGATTTCCTCCTTGATGTGCACCATCGCGAAGGCATCGGGGGTCTTTGTTCTTATGCAGATGTCCAGATCGCTGTCGTCCCGGGCTTCATCGCGGGCCACCGAGCCGAAGATGCCGAGTTCGACAATCCCGTATTGCTCGGCGAACTTATTTTTGAAATCGCGCAAAACGGCTAAAATATCTTCCCTGCCCATTATCAGCCTCCAAAGTACACCGCAGATTTTGATTGCATTATATCAGACAGAAACCGGCGCGGCCTCCACAACCGCCAAGCATTAGAAAAGGGAAAAAAGAGAGCTTTGAAAATATGACTGTATCCCGGCTCAAGGCCGGGATGACAAGCCGGAAAGAGATACTTCGGCCGCTCACGCTCCCTCAGTATGACATCCCCAGCAAACCAACGCCATCAGGCGCTGACGCGGAAGTAGATCACGTCGCCGTCTTTCACCACGTACTCTTTCCCTTCCAGCCGCATCTTCCCTTTTTCCTTCGCCCCGGCCTCGCCCTTGCACGCGATGTAATCGTCATACGCGATGACCTCGGCGCGGATGAAGTGCTTGATGAAATCGGTGTGTATCACCCCGGCGGCCTCGGGGGCCTTCGCCCCCTGATGCACCGTCCAGGCGCGCACCTCTTTCACCCCGGCGGTGAAATAGGTGATGAGGTTGAGCAGCTTGTACCCTTCGCGGATCATGTTGTCGAGGCTGCTGGATTTCAGCCCCATCTCGGCGCGGTAGGCGGTGCGCTCGGCGGGGGGCAGCTCGGCTATCTCGGCTTCCACCTGCGCGCAGATGGTGAGGAACCCGGCCCCGCGCTTTTGCGCGTATTCGCGCACCTTTTGCACCAGCGGGCCGTCCTCTTCGGACGGGTCGCCGATATTCGCCACGAACATCAGCGGCTTGGCGGTAAGCAGCGGCAGCTCGGTTTGCACCGCGAATCCGCCGGTCTCCGAGGCCATGATGCCCCGTTGCAGCCCGTCGGCTATCGGCTCCAGCTTCGCCAGCAGTTCGGCGTCTTCTTTCTTCCCGGCCTTGGCGGTCTTCCGCAGGGAGTTGATCTTCTTTTCCACCCCTTCCAAATCGGCCAGCATCAGCTCGCTTTCGATCACTTCGATGTCGCGTATCGGATCCACCGCGCCGATGACGTGCATAATGTCGGCGGAGCTGAAACAGCGCACCACATGGGCGATGGCTTCCACGTTACGGATGTGGCTGAGGAAACGGTTGCCGAGGCCTTCGCCTTTGCTGGCCCCTTCGACGAGGCCGGCGATATCGACGAACTCCATCTGCGTGGGAACCACCCGCTCCGGCTTGACGAATTCGCTGATCTTCTCGATCCGCTCGTCCGGCACGTCGACGCGCCCCACGTTGGGATCGACGGTGCAGAAGGCGAAGTTGCTGGCGGCCGCGCCGGCCGAAGTGATGGCGTTGAACAGGGTCGACTTGCCCGCATTGGGAAGCCCGATGATGCCGCAATTAAATCCCATGACGATCCTCTAGCTGAACGGTTCAAAATACGTTTTTAAGGAAGCGGTATTGTAACAGCTTTTGGCCCGGTTTTATTAAAAATGGATAATGCGATGCGATTGACATCATCTACCGATTGGCATAGCATGTACTTCATGGGGAAGGCGCTGAACAAAAGTCTCTTGGGATGCTGGTTAACGGATTAACCGGCTTCAAGGTGTCCCGCGGTCATCTTGAGATTGCCCGATTAAAGCGCCTTGTGACGGCATAGCACAAGAAGGGGGAACTATGGGGGACGCATCAGCACTGTGGACACCTTTACTTGCCGACCTTGTAATTTCATATAAACAACACCCACCATCTTCTGACAGGTGCCTGGTTAACCACAAAGACATTCTAAAAGACTTTATCGAGGCTTATCGCCATCATTCAAAATCAATTTTCGGGAGTTTATTGATTCATGCACGGATAATGTCCTAACGCGGGTCAAAAGAAAGGGGGCTGTGCCGCAGGAAAGAACTGAGCAGGCCGGGCTTCCGTTGGAGGCGTTTACCATGCTTGCGCACAACCC
>JAHFEJ010000114.1 GCA_023248535.1 Nitrospinales bacterium
CATCCTCCACCGTACAATACAGATCGCTGGCATCCAGCCGGGTGCTGAGCGCCACACTGTTCTTCGCGTGCTTCATGGCGTTCTGGATGCAGTTGTTGAGCACCCGTTCGATATGCAGCATGTCGCAACTCACGATTTTTTGCGGGAAGCCGCCGCTATCCCCTTCCGTCCAGCGCGTCCCTTCCACGTAGAGGTCTATCTTCCGCATGGTCAGCTCGGAAGAAAAATTGGAGACCGAAGCGTCGATGATCTTGTAGATATTTACCGGCATGGGGGAGATCGCCAGGCGTCCCGACTCCAGCTTGCCGTAGAGCAGAATATCGTCAACAAAGGCGGCGATTTTCCGGCCGGCCTTGACGATCTGCGTGCCGATTTCCTCTTTGCGGGCAATGAGGGTGGGGCCATCCATGCGGCGGACCAGCTCCCCGTATCCGTTCACCGGTGTAACGAACGATAGAAGGTCGTGGGTGAGGGAGTGATAAAGCCGCTGTTTTTCCTTTTCGCGCTTATCCGCCGCTTCGTAGAGTTGGGCGTTCGCCACCGCCACCGCCACCTGCTGGGCGGCAAGGCTTAGCATTTCCACCGAGGTTTGGTCGTACTGCCCCGCGTCGAGGTAGCATTGCACCGAGAGAACCCCGGCGATGCGGCCGCTTTGCAGCATTGGCACGCCAAGCCACGATTTCGCCGGTTTGCCCCCGTGGCGGATTCCCATGGCGGCGCATTCTTTTTCGCTGTCTTCCTTGATAAGGAGGGGGCGGCGGTTGCGGATTATCCAGCTGTTCATTCCGTCGCTCAAGGGATAGCTCTCCGGTTCCCGGTGCCCTTCGCCGGAGATCCAACTGGCGATGAATTCCAGTTTTTCCTCTTTCGGGTGGTAGAGGACGATGTTCACCCGGTCGGTGCGCAGCACTTTGCCCAGATGCTCCACCACCGACTGCGTAAGCTCGCGCAGCGTTAGCTGCGAGGCGATGAATGTGCCGATGTGGCTGATTGTTTGCAGGGTCTTCAGCCGCTTTTCCATCAACGCGGCATCACGAACCCGTGCCGCCATAAGCCCCAGATGTTTAGCCACGGTTTGCAGCAACGGCAGGTTGGCCTCTTTTTGCGCACGGCTGGCGAGGAATATGAATCCGAGGCATTCCCCCTCGTGAATCGCCGGCACGCAGACAACGGTGGCGAAACCGTTCTTTTCACAGAAACCGCCCTGGGTCTCCTCCACCCACTGGGGGGTTCCGCTTTTGAGGGCGGCGCGGCAGGCGCAGGCGGGGGCTTCCAGCCCGCCGAAACAGAAACCGGCAAGTTCGTGGCCCGATTCGGCTTCGGTGGCGATGCCGGTATGGCTGAAGTGGATGCGGGCCCAGCCGGCGTCCATCCCGGCGGCGGCGGTCAGTTCGGCCAAAAAGGTTTTCAACGCGGCGCGGGCGGTTTTTTGGCTGTTGGCCTGTGCCAGCGGCGTAAGAAGGAGCGGCAGGTTCCGTTCGATGCTCATATGACCGCCAATCCAATATCGCTGATTCCCGCCGCGCGGCAGATGCCCATGATTTCCACGGCCAGTCCGTAAAAGAGCCTTTTATCGGCGCGGATGATAACGGAGCTTTTGGCGCCGGCGGGCTGCCGCAGCGCCGCGTCGATTTCCTCCTTGGTGCTTTCTTTACCGTCGAGAAATATTTTTCCTTCGCCGCTGATTTCGATGGTGAAGGAGCGGTTCTGGCCCGCGGCGGCGCCCGCCTTGGCGTCGGGGAGCTGGATGTCGAGGCGCGACGCGAATCCGACGTATGAGGTGGTGACCATGAAAAAGATGAGAAGTACCAGCACAACATCGACCAGATTGATGATCTGGAGCGAGAAATCCTCTTCCGCGGGTTTAAGGAACTTCATTGGCCGTTTCACCCGCTTTCTTGTCGGAAACGAAGCGTTCCAGCACCCCTTCGATCAGGTCGATGGAGACCTCTTCCATCTCGTGTATGAGGCGTTCAGTCCGTCCCCGCAGAAAGTGATATCCCCCCAGCGCGATGATGCCGACCATCAGGCCGGTGGCGGTGGCGATGAGCGCTTCCGCCACGCCCGCGGCCACCAGCGAGGGGTTGCCCGGCCCGCTGGCGGCTATGGCGCCGAAAGAGCGGATCAGCCCGGATACGGTGCCGAGCAGGCCGAGCATCGGGGTGATGCTGGCGATGACCCCCAGTCCGCGCAACCGCGAGATAAGCCAGGCCGCTTCGTGGCCTCCCGCCCCCTCCACGGCGCGTTCGGTTTCCAAAACGCCGAGGTCGGCGCGCAGCAGTCCGGCCCGGAGGATGCGGCTGATCGGCACATCGTGTTTGCGGCAGACCTTGAGCGCCTGCGCAAAATCCCGTTTTTCCCAGTGGGCTTTTACTTCATTGATGAAACGCGGATGGATGACGTTGCTCCGGCGGAGGCCGATGAATCGTTCGATGAAGATCGCCACCGCGAGGATGGAGCAGGCAAGGATGGGCCACATCATAAAGCCCCCTTTGGCGAAAACGCCCGCCAGCCAGAACGAATCGCCGTCAAAGGGGGCGGCAAGCGCCGGTGGGACGGCGATCAACGAAACCGCAAGGGAAGATAACCCGTTGCGCATTGCGTTTACCCCCATAATTACTGATTTTTATAGCACAGTTGCGGTTTGACTGGGCACTTTTTTATCACTAGACTGATGAGAAGATGGTTGGGCAAAATATATTCCGCGCCGCGATGACGGTATGCCTCTTCGGTTTCGCCGTCCCGGGAGCCTCCGCCGATATCGTGAAATTCGTTGATGAAGAGGGGGTGCTCAATTTCACCGACCGTGGAGTGCCGGGGAACCGCGAGGTCTTCATGCGCATACGGGCGCATGCGCCCCTTCCCCCCACCCTGTTGTATGAATCCAACCGTCACCGCTATTTGCCGCTGATACATGCCGCCGCGGTGGAGCATGGCATCGATCCCGGTTTTATCTCTTGCGTAATAGAAGCGGAGAGCGGCTTTAACCCGGGGGCGGTGTCGCGCTCGGGCGCGCGGGGGCTGATGCAACTGATGCCTTCCACCGCCATGCGGTACGGGGTGGATAATCCGTTCAATCCGGAGGCGAACATTCACTGCGGCACCCGTCATCTCAAATCGCTTTTGAAAAAATACCAGGGGAGCATGAAGCTGGCCCTGGCCGCTTATAACGCGGGGGAAGACGCGGTGTCAAAATACAACGGCGTTCCCCCGTTCCGCGAGACGCGGGAATACGTGTCCAAAATACTCCACAACTACAACAAGTCCACCGCGCTTTCCGGCGATGCGATGGCGAAAATCAGGATTTACCGGTACACCGCCAGTGATGGCTCCATTCTTCTCACCGATACGCCTCGCACGGGAAAGGGACTCAATTAATGATTTCGCAAATTGATGGGACGGGGGCATGAAGCGGATCAACTTGCCGAACCGGCTGACGTTGTTGCGGATTTTCATCGTTCCGCTCATTATCGTGTTTCTTGTGAAACCGTCCCCCCTCTTCTCTTTCCTGGCGGCGGTGGTTTTCACCCTGGCAGCCATCACCGACTGGCTCGACGGCCACCTTGCCCGCGCCACCGGGCAGGTTACAACTCTTGGAAAGCTGCTCGATCCGATAGCCGACAAAATATTGATGGTATCGGTTTATATCCCGCTGGTGGGGGTGGGGCGGATACCGGCATGGCTGGCCACCATCATGATCGGCCGTGAACTGGCGATAAGCGGCCTGCGGGCTTTGGCCGCAACGGAGAAACTTGTTATTCCTGCGGGCACGGCGGGAAAATATAAGACAGGCTTTGAAATTGCGGCAATGGAGTTTCTATTGCTCAATTGGGATTATAAGCATGTGAATTTTCAAACATTAGGGTTCGTTTGCCTCCTTGTGGCCATGGCTTTCAGCCTTTTTGCCGCTTTTACCTATTTTCTTTTGTATTGGCGGGCTAAAGAATCGGTACCCATCTGACGATAGAATGCATACAGGAGTGGTAGGCTCCGGTTTAAGGAACCATCGCCGGTTATGGCGGGGCTGTTGACTACCTGCGTAACAGTTTGTAAAATAGCAATAGCACTGTGTTGATTTGCGGGGGTATCGCAAAATACGGCGGTTCACCTTGGCGGGAAGAAAAGTAGTGCGGTGCTGTGCGAAAGGTTATGTTTGAGTGGGGAGAATAAGGAGGTTCTATCCTGATTAGTGCGGGACGTTGCTCCATATACTCCTAATTATTTTTGGCTTATTAAATTTATTTTTTTAATTTTTTTGGAGGATTTGTTATGAAGAAGACAGCACTGTTCCTTGTTATGGCTTTGGCCGTGATAGCGTTTGGCTCCGGCACCGCCCGCGCCGACCGCGGCTTCTGGTTCCACAGCACTTCGGCTGGTTGGACCACGTACATTAACATCACCAATGAGGATACTGTGGCACGCGCGGCGACCGTCACGTTCTACCCGATTTCCACCAGCACCACGGGTACGGCGATAACGGCACTTGGCAGCACCACGATGACCATCCAGCCGGGCGGACAGTGGAACTTCACCACCGCAGCCATCGGCGTCACCGCGCTTAGCACCGGCGCTCTGGAAACGGCCGTCCGCGGTACCGTTGTCATCACCGGCGCCTCGGCTGGTAAGATCCATGGGCACACCACGCAGGCCAACGCCACCTTTTCCGGGTTCGACCTGACCATCGACACCGGCGGCCACACTGCCGAGTAATACCAGCACCTGAAGGTTTACATTCCCCGGCCATGTATCATGGCCGGGTTTTTTTTTATATTTTGCGTTCCATTCATCTATAATCACATACTATGAAAAGAACCATTTCGCTTCTTCTCGCGCTCATCCCCCTTGCCGCCTGCCAGCCCGCCGAAAAGGCGAAGGCCGATTCAAAAATCCATTTTGAGCTTGCCCGCGAATATCTGATGGCGGGCGATCCCGGCAAGGCGGTGGCCGAAGCCGACGCCGCCTTGAAGGCCGACGAGGGCAATACCGCCGCCGCTTTTTTGAAGGCGGACGTTCTGGCGAAAGGGGGCCGTCACGACGAGGCGCTGCAGGTTGTGGAAAAAGCGGCCGAAAAACTTGGGCCGCAAGACGCGTATTTGAAAGAACACTGGTTTGGCATGCTCTCCTTTCACAAGGGGGAGATGGACAAGGCGCTTGAGCATTTCAAACTCTCCGCGGCGGCAAACGCCGCATTCGCCGACAACTATTCGATGATCGGCCAGACGTGCGCCAAAATGGGAAATGCGCGCCAGGCGGTGGAGGCCTACGAAAAGTGGACTTCCGTCGAGCCTGCCAGCGAACGCGCATGGAGCCAGCTTGGCATGGCGCTTTTGGGGGCGCATGAGCTGGACAAGGCGCGGGAGGCGCTGGACAAGGCGCTTGCCATCAATCCCAAAAGCGGCCTGGTTCACAATTACCTCGGCGCGCTGGCGGTGGAGCGGCATCAATCAAAGGAAGCCGAAGAGTTTTTCCGCAAGTCGGTAGCTCTTGATCCCCAAAATCCGTTTGCACACCTGAATCTGGCCCAGCTTTTGATTTTGGGGGGGAGGCACAAGGAAGCGCTTGCCCCTTTGACAAAGGTGTTGGATATCCAGCCGGATAACCAGTTCGCCCTTTTCTACATGGGGCGGTATTGCCAGATGGAAAAGGATTTCGGCAAGGCGGCGGATTATTATGAGAAGGCCCTCGTGAAAGATCCGAAGCTTTGGGTTGCGCGGACCGGCGTGGCCGAAGCGGCGCTGGCCTCGGCCGGCATGTACGGCCGCGCTGAAAAAGCGTTGGCTGAGGGGATTGAAAAAGACCCGGCCAACCAGCAGGGGTATTACTATTATTCCGCCCGTATCAGCCTGGCGAAGGGGGAGCATGCCACCGCGTTGGAACAGGCCGGCAAGGCCGCCGCTTCGCTGGGTAAGAACGATACCCTTGCCTTGGCCGACAGCCATTTATTGCGCGGCCGGATATTAAGCGCCATGAACAAATTGGCCGAGGCGAAAAAGGAATTTCAGGCAGCCGCGCAACTCGCGCCGGGAACCGCGATTGAAAAGGATGCAAAAAAACAGCTTGCCCGCTGAACCGGGCGGTTTTTTCTCCCGCACCGCTGTAAGGGGCATTCTCATCTTCGCCGGATTCGCCATTTACTATCTTTCGTTCTGCCAGTACGGCATCAACCTTTGGGACGAGGGGGGGCTGTACTACGGCGGCGAGCGCTATATGCAGGGACAGCGCGTCTTTAAGGATTTTCTCGGTTATCCCCCCGGCATCTACTGGATCACCGAAGCGTCGTTCCGCCTTTTCGGTGACGACATGCTGCCGCTCCGGCGCGTCATTGCCGTGCTCACCGCGTTTTTTCCCCTCTTCGGCTGGCTGATAGGGCGCCGTTTTCTTTCCGGGGCGTGGCTGGCCGCGGCGGTGCTTCTGGTGGCGTCCGCCCCGGCGGTTTTTTACCAGCGTTCGTATGCGCTGATGCTGCTGTTCGCCGCGTGGGCCGTTCTTGCGTACCTTGGCGACCGGAAGCAATGGCCCTGGATTGCGGTTGCCGCGGCCGCCGCCTATTTCTTCAAAGTGGAAGTGCTGCTCATCACCGCGCCCCTCTACGCGTGGCTGGTTCTCGACGCCCACGGTTT
>JAHFEJ010000030.1 GCA_023248535.1 Nitrospinales bacterium
AAGACGGTGAAGCGCTTCGCGCGAACGGGGGTCGACCGGATTTCGGTGGGCGCCCTCACTCACTCCGCCACGGCCGCGGACATTTCACTCCTATTCCGCGATTGATTTCAGCAGCGCCGCTTCCAGCGCCGCGTCGGGTTTCTCCCCAAATAGCGGCAGCGGCCCAGCCTTAAACAGGGGGACATCTCCCAAAACTTCGGCGGTGGCTGCCAGGTTCCTGCACCCGCGGATGGCGGCGCCGCGCGAATCGAGGTTGAAAAACCGGGTCCGAGGGGCGGCAGCAATAAGTTCGTTGAACGACTGGAGATAGCCCCGCAGATTGGCGCCTGTGCCCCCCTCTCCTCCCCCTTCCAGCGGAACCGTAACCGGCGGCGCGAAACCCAATGCCTCGTCCAGCATTCCCCGTTCACCGGCGGCGGAGAGTGGCAAATCGGTGGCATACTGGGCAAGGGTGTCGCGGTTGTAGGGCATCCCGTGGGGAAAAGCGAAATCCTGCCCCGCAAAAAAGAGAGGCCCCGCGCCGGCCCGCAGGAGCATATCAAGCGCCAGGCATGACACCGATCCCCCGGTACCGGAACTCCCCTGGCCGGGCAACAACCTCTCCGCCCCGGCGAACAGCGAGTGCCGCTCCTGCAACATCAGATAACGCCGCCCCCGGTACATCGCCACCACCGCCGGGTGCGTGGTGGGGAGGAAAATAAGCGGCGCATCCGGCATTCCGCCGGCAAAATGAAAAACCGACATTGGCTGGGGGTCGGCCGAGATGACGGCATGAAAACGAATGCCGTTGCGGGCCAGAACGGCGGCAGCCGTATCCACCGCGATGATGTGGGCACGGTTTTGCAGCCGGTCAAGGTGGCGCAACGCGCGGTCCAGTGACGGCCCGGCGCCCGCCACTACCGCAGGCTTTCCGGCAAACGCCGAAAAAAGCGGCGCCACGCCGGGACTGGCGGCAATGGCCGGAATATTCGTGATAATGTTGCGCCGTTCCTGTTCGCGGAAAAAAGAGGCAAACCGCCGCTCTGATTGTATGGTCTCCAAAATATTGCGCAGGTTTGTGAAAGACTCCGGCAGCAGGCGGAACGAAGGCTGGTGAATGAGGATTTCATATTCCTCCCCCGTTGCCAGCAGTTCCGCCAACCGGGCTGCGGCCGCCGCTTCGGTATCGGCGGCGATCAACAGCAGCCGCGGGTCGCCCAGTACCGTGGAAAGATCGCGGCTATCCAATGCGGCACGCATCAATTTCGGGTTGGCTTCCACCACCACCAGCTTTTGCATGGCCGGGGAAGCGAGCAGCGCCTCGAGATGATACCCAAGGCCAAAGCCGTAGACCAACACATGGAACATGCCTTCGGCGGCGGCGGCGAATTTCCCTCCCTCCGCCCGCGGGTCCACGCCGGAGGCGACCGCCACGCCGTTAACTCTCAAGGTGGCGTCACCCGATTTCGCGGTTTCAACCGCGGGCGGTGGCTGGGCCTCCGCCATGCGTATAACATCCGGCGGGAGGAATCGGCTGTTGCTATTGAAAAAATTCATTGGCTTAAAGGATTTTTGCACGTCCCGCGGCGCAACGTCAATGCCTCCATTTGGGGCGCGGCCCCCCCATTGCGGCGGCGCGCGGTAAAGCGGGTTAAGAATCAGGAAATTCCCAAAGTCCCTTCCGATTACCGCGGCAATAGGCGATAATACCGGGCAGGAGGGATATTCCATGTCGATTCTATTGGAAGTCATCGAATGGCCGGATACGCAGCCGAACGAAATGATCAACCGCTACCCTTCGCAAGGGTCGGCGGACATCAAGCTGGGAGCGCAACTTATCGTGCGCGAATCGCAGTCGGCGGTCTTTTACCGCGACGGCAAGGCCTGCGACAGTTTCGGCCCCGGCCGCCACACCTTGGCCACCTTCAACCTGCCGATCATCACCAAGCTCTTTTCCGCCCCGTGGGCCTTTGAAAGCATTTTCAAAGCCGAGGTTTATTTCATCAACCACAAATCCTTCGTCAATTTAAAATGGGGAACGCGGGAACCGGTCGCCTTCCGTGACAAAGAACTCGGGCTTATCCGCCTTCGCGCATTCGGCGCGTACAGCTGCAAAATCACCGAGCCGATACTTTTCATCAACCAGCTTGTCGGCCGCGAGGCCAAATACACCACCCCGCAGATCGAAGACTACCTGCGCGAGATCATTGTCAGCCGCGTCAATGATATGTTGGGGGAATCCGTTGACAGTTTCCTCGATCTCCCCTCCCGGTACGAGGCCTTCGGCACGCAGCTAAGCAAACGGCTACAAACCGAATTTGGAAAGTTCGGCATTGAACTGACCGGGTTTTTCATCAATTCCATTACGCCGCCGGACGAAGTGCAAAAGATGATAGACGAGCGCGGCGGCATGGCGGCGGTGAAAGATATGGACCAGTTCCTGAAATTCCAACTGGCAAAATCACTTGAAACGGGCGGCACGGTCAAGGACGGTGCCGGGATGGGTGCCGGCATAGGCGTAGGGATGGGTGTCGGCATGATGATGCCCGGATTCATGAGCAAGGCGTTTATGCCGGATCAGCAGGACCTGAAAACCACCGGGGTAAGAACGGTGCAGTGTCCCGAGTGCCTTTCACACACCCCCGAAAACAGCCGTTTTTGCTATAAATGCGGCCACCAGATGAACCCGATGAACAGTTGCCCCCGCTGCGCCAAAGTGATCCCGGTTCACGCCAAATTCTGTATGGAGTGCGGATTTGACCTTCACGCAAAAACCGTCTGCGCCAAGTGCAAAACGCCGCTCCCCCCCGGAACTCATTTCTGCACCAGCTGCGGGGAAAAAACGGGCTGAGGCCGCGTGGCTTTCTACATCTCGGCGCGTTGCCCCGAATGCGGCGCGCCAGCCCGCCATCCCGAAGGGGTGTTGACGTTTAGATGCCCGTTTTGCGCCAGCGTCCTGCGCATAAAAGACGAAGGAGCATTTCTCAAGTACATCATCCCCGCGCGCGTTCCCCCCGCCGATGCCCCGCTGGCGGTGAAACGGGCTATGCGGGCGGGACAAGTGGACGGCCTGAGCGCGGTGCGCAAGATCATCACCTTTTACAAACCGTTTTGGTACTGCAAGGGGATGCTATTCTTCGCCTACGCGGATGAGCGGATGGGAGCATCGGCGCCATTGATGACCGATGAGAATGATCCTCCCGCGCAACGGGAATTCACCGCCGCCATACGCGATACCGAGCGCATCGCGAACGTAACCGCCAAATCGTGGAGCCACACTTTCGCGGCGAACCCCGGACTGGCCGGCCCGCTGCTCACCCTCGGCATCCAGGCCGAGGTGCTGACGCTGGAACCGTACGACAGCGAACAGTACCAAGAGGCGCTCGTCGCCCCCATCACGGTGGATAAAGCCGCGGCGGAAGAAACGGCTCTGGCCGCGGCCATGAACAACATGAACATCGATAGGAAACGGTACTCGTACTCCAGCCTCAATTTCATCGGCGAAAAATACTTCATCATTTACTATCCGGTTACGGCCGCGGTCTGCGAAGGGGATGGCGGTCATACGACCGTACTGCTGGACGGGATCAACAACAACTTTATCGCCGCCATCCCGGGAAAAGAAATTATCGTCGAAACCGGAGCGTGGGAGCATTCAACATCCCGCTTCAGCCTCATCGCCCACCGGTGTCCCAACTGCGGGCATGATCTTGATCCGGGCGGATTCAATATAGTTTTTTACTGCCGCTTCTGCTTCAGCCTCTGGCTGCTGGACGGAGGGGATTACCGCCGCCTTCCCAAAAAAACGCTGAAAAGCACGGTGGCCCAAGGAACCATTTACATTCCCTTCTGGCGCTTTACGCTGGAGTTGGAGAACGCCGCTTCAGGCGAACGGTACCGCACGGTGGGCGAATTGGCAAAGCTGGTGAAAGGGGGCGACCTGTACCTGCGCGGCATCCCGCGCGAGAACCTGATCGTCTTCCACCTGCCCGCCCTCACGGCCTCTAACGCCACAGCCGCCCTCAAGCTGGCCACCCGCATTTGCGGCGCGCAAAAGGAGATGCCCTTTGACGACATGGAAGAGTTTCCCCATGCCGCGTTTCAGGGGGCGTCGCTGCCGCTTCATGAAGCGCGGCAAATGCTACGGGTGGTGGCATTCTCGGTCATTGGGCGCACCGATAGAAAGACGGTCAACTTCTACAATTCAATGACGGTGCGCGATATATCGGCCGAGCTGGTCTGGTATCCTTTCGAGGAAAAGGGAACGATGCTGATAGATCAGTTCCTGGGATTCAACGTTTCCAAGCGGGGAATAGCCGCCAATGATTATTGAGAGGAAGGCGTGGCCGCGTCGATGGCTTCCAATGCGTCGGCGATCAGCTCGCGGTCTTTCTGAAAAACATCTTTGATCTTCCTGATGGTGCAGTAGTAGGAAACGACCGTCGCCAGCGCGAAGAAAAGATGCGCCTTCCAGTCCACCTTCCCCACATGCACCGCGCCGCCCAACACCGTCATGGCGATCAGCAGCGTGACGGTCATCATGCAAAAAGGGAAAAGCGTTTTTTTTAGCGGCTTGGTACGCTCAAAATAATCTCTCGCGATCCCCTTCCCTGCCACCGCCTCCTTGATGCTTGCGCCGGTGACGACCAGGTAGAACATCGCAGCTACCAGCGCGAACAGGCCGATCACAACCGCAATAAGCCCCAACGGTATATGGTAGTGGAGCATATCCGGAATTGCCGGAATAAAACAGCCGACGAGAGCCGCGCCAACAGTCAATAGAGCCGCGAAGGTATTGAGGTTGACGAACAACGTGGCTATCCGCGTGCCGGGGAGTGTCCGTCCCGCGCCGCTGGCCCTATCCTTTTCCGCCGTTGTCATTGTCATTTTTCCTTTGTGGACCTTTTTTGGGCGGCAATGATGCGCAAAACCCGTTTTTTGATCAGAGCGGTCAACCGGGCCTCTCCCCGCGCGCCCAAATCGGCGGCAAGGGCTTTGCTTGACATGGTGGCGCGGGCCATTTCGCCGTGGCCGCCAGCGCTCCCCAAATGCCCGAATGCGCGGCGCATGGTTTCCCCCGCGTCGATATGCGGGTTGAGCGCGCGGGCGGAGAAGGTGGTAAGCTGCCCGAAACTCCCCCAAACCAGCGCGAACTCCGCTTCGCCGATCTGAAGCACAAAATCGGCCAGGCGCGGAACAAGGTCTTCCTTGTGCAACCGGCCAAGGGAGACGAACAGCGCGCCGCGTTCGACATGATGGTGCTTCAGCGCGCGGATGAATACGGCCACTTCATGCGATTTGAGCCGGGGCCGTTCCATGCGCGATATCAACTCGTGATCCGCCAGCGGCCAGAGCGCGCCGAACGCGCGGAAATCCTCGGGCGAAACGCCGCGGCCAAACAGCAGCGTATCGGTCTTGACGGCGTAATAGAGCGCCGTGGCAAGCCGGGCGTTGATCTTAAGCCCAACCGCATCCAGGTATTCAACCATCATGCTGCTGGTGGCCCCATAACCGGGCTGAATATCGACGTATGGCACGTCACACAGTTCCGTTTGCGGGTGATGGTCGATAACAATGCGGACATTGCCAATATCCCGCCTGAAAAAAGCCGGTTGCACGTCCACCAGGGCAATCTGCTCGGCGCGCCGGAGAGCGGCGGCGGTTACCGCTTTGACCTTGATGCCCAGCAGCGAGATCATGCTGATATTCTCGCTGCGCGAAACCCCCTTCAAAGTGACAATGGGGGTATTGCGGCGGCTGCGCCGCAGCAGGTGGGTAAGCGCCAAGGCGCTGCCTATGGCGTCGGGATCGGGGTCATTTTGCGTGAGAATCCAGAGCGGCCGTTCTGGATCGACGCATCGGCGCATTAATGCGATCCGTTTCCGCAATTCCAACAGCTTCCACCGCTGCATGGCGGCGGGGCGGAACAGGGCGGCGGCGGCGATGACAGCCACATCGGGCATGGCCGCAAGGCGTTCGCGCTCCGTTTTGGAGATGATGCCGGTTTCCACCACGAGCGCCGGCGCGGCCGGAAATGCGGCCCTGGCTTTATTTAACAGAGCGGCCGCGCCGCGCGTAACGCACGCCACCACGCGTTCGGCGCCACGGGAACGCATCGTCTTCAACGCCGTTATGCGGTGCATGGCGCACCGGCCCCGTGGAAGCGCCCTCTTGAAAGCGGCGAGGGGATGGTTGCCGGGGACGATGACGGTGACATCGTCCTTTTCGCCCGCCAATCCCGCCAACGCGGCGGCAAGGCCGCCGCAGTCGGTTATAATTATGTAATGCATAATGAAACACCGGATCCCCCGGCCGTCCCCGGAACGGGATCAGGAGCAACCTGCGCGCCACGCCGGAAGGAACGGCGGCCCATCAGTTATCCATCACCGTGACTTCGTACTCCTCATCCGGCATTTCCTTCATGATCCGTATTTTGAATTTGAATTGCCGTTCGCTCTCCAGCCGTTCAAGATAATCATTTTCCTCCTCGTACAAGGCTGCGGCGATGCGCGGCGGCACCTCCAGCAATATCTTTTTCGCTTTCGGCTTTTTTCTGGTGGCCCGCTCAATCTCGCGGAAAATTTCGTAACAGACCGTTTTGGCGCTCTTCACCATCCCCTTCCCCTCGCAATGCGGGCAGGGCTGGCAGAGAATCTTTGCCAGGCTCTCGCGGGTCCGTTTGCGGGTCATCTCGACCAACCCCAGCTCGGACACCCGCATGATGTTGGTGCGGCTCCGGTCGGTCTTCAACGCCTGCTCCAGCGTTTTGTAGACCTTCTCCTTGCTCGGCTCCTTTTCCATGTCGATAAAATCGATGATGATGATGCCGCCAAGGTTGCGGAGCTTGAGCTGATAGACGATTTCTTTCACCGCTTCCAGGTTGGTCTTCAGGATGGTCTCTTCCTGATTGCGCTTGCCGACGAACTTGCCGGTATTCACATCGATGGTGGTGAGGGCCTCGGTCTGGTCGATGACGATATACCCGCCCGATTTAAGCCATACTTTGCGCCCGAGCGCGCGCTCGATCTCAAGCTCCAGCCCGTATCCCTCGAATATAGGTTCTCCGCCGCGATACAGCTCTATCGCGGCGTGGGGATCGCCGATAACGGCGTTCATGAATTCCACGGCGCGCTGAAAATCCTCGGGCGAATCGATAACCACCCGGTCCACATCCCGTCCGTAGAGGTCGCGCAACGACCGGAGCACGATGTCGAGGTCACGGTGAATAAGCGACGGGGCCTTCGTCCGCTCATTCTTCGTCTGGATTGTTTCCCACAAACGGGCCAGGAAATCGATGTCGCGCTTAAGCTCTTCACGCGTGACCCCCTCGGCGGCGGTGCGGACGATGAACCCGTGGCCGGGACTCCGCAACTCTTCCACCAGGCTTTTCAGGCGTTCGCGCTCTCCCTGGGCTTCGATGCGGCGCGAGACGCCGATCTGGGCCGCCAGCGGCATAAACACCAGATAACGCCCCGGCAAGGTGATGAATGAGCTTATCCGGGTTCCTTTGGTGCCGATGGGATCTTTCACCACCTGCACCATGATCTCCTGCCCTTCCTGGAGTATTTCCTCGATAGGGGGAATTTCCTTCGGCGCGGCTATGTGGTTGGGGAGTTCCTCCAGAAGCGAATCGTTCCCTTCATGCCCGTCCGGCGATTTTCCAAAATCGGGGACAACGCCGTATTCAGCAAGATTGATATCGCTCTTATGGAGAAAACCGGATTTTTCCAGCCCTACATCGACAAACGCCACCTGCATCCCCGGCAGCACCTTTGTTACACGGCCGCGGTAGATATTCCCCGTGATGCCCCTTTCCTTGGTCCGCTCGATGTAAATCTCGCTGATACTGCGGTTTTCCAGCAACGCGACGCGGGTTTCATATGGCTCCACGTTGATAATAATCTCAGTGCCCATTCAACCCCCGGCATGGACGGAAAACCATGACATAACGGCGCATACCCCTCCTTTGGAAACGCGGTCTCCTCTTTGACTTGCATTACGGGGGCCACGCGACTAGAATTATACATATGTTTGGATTAGGTTTCAGCGAGTTATTACTTATCTTCCTTATTGTCTTTATACTTTTTGGCGCCAACAAGCTGCCCCAACTGGGATCGGGCATGGGCCAGGCCATCCGCAACTTCACCAAAGCGATGAAGGGCGAGGATGAAAAAGACGAAAAGAAAGACGCGGCGGAAACCAAAACCCACAAACCCGTTTAAAGGCGTTGCTGGGTAATGGCCGGTCTCCCGCGAAATGGGGAGAGAGCCGTTTTCAAACCGGGAGGAACATCCAGATGTTCGGAATAGGCGCGCCGGAAATGGCCCTCATTGTGGTGCTCGCCCTCATCTTCATCGGCCCGGCAAAGCTGCCCGAAGTGGCCCGCACCGTTGGCCGCACCTATAAGGAATTCCAGAAAGCCCTGGATGGCCTGAAAGAGGAAATCGCCGCTCCCGCGCGGGAAGCGAAACTGCACATGGAGAAATCCATGGAGGAAGATGAAATCCGCAAGATAAAGGCGGATATCATGGAAACGAAAACCGCCGTGGAAACGTTCAGACAAAAGCCGAAGGATGTCATAACCGGCGACGAAGCAAAAACTGCCCCCTCCCGTTCCGAACAACTCAATTGAACAGCGCCTTCTCAACTCCCGGTGGGCAGATGCTCACATCTGTTCCGGGTGGGTACATGCTCTCAGCATGTACAATTTCTCGGCAGGAGAAATACTGCGAGCCTTCCAGACTGATTGTGCGGCTCCGGAGGCGGGGGCGAATTAATTCGCCCATTGGCGGCAACGCGCCAAGAGATTTCGGCCCTTAGGGCCGATCAGGGAAACTTTGATAATATTTCTGGATCCCCGCTTTCGCGGGGATGACAGAGAGCGTCTAAAATTCCTTGAAATCGTCGTCGTCGAACGGGATCACCTCTTCGGCTTTCACCGATTTCGGCCCCTTCGACGCCGGGGCCGGAGCGGGAGCCGCTTTGCGCGGCGCGGGAAGCCCCTTCGGTTTCGCCATCGGTTTTGCCGCAGGCCGTGCCGCGGGTTTGGGAGCCGGTCTCCGCGCAGGAGCCGCCGCCGGGGCGTGGGAGCCGTGCTCGCCGCCAAAGATCACCCCCGCAAGTTGCTGCACATGCCCGTTCAAAAGCTCCGCCTGAGCCGAAAGCTCTTCGCTGGCGCTCGCCGCCTCTTCCGCGTTCGCAGCGTTCGCCTGCGTCACGCTGTCCATCTGCGTCACCGCCTTGTTGATCTGCTCGACCCCCTGCGCCTGTTCAACGGACGCCGCCGCAACCTCCGCCGCGAGGTCGCCCGCCTTCTTGATACCCGTCGCTATCTCGTCCAGCGACTTCGCAACCTGAACCGTTATCTCGTTTCCACTATCAGCCTTCGACACCGCATTCGAGATAAGCTGCGCGATGTCCTTGCTCGCCGTGCCGGCACGCTGCGCCAGGTTACGCACTTCCTCGGCCACCACCGCGAATCCCTTGCCGTGCTCGCCCGCCCGCGCCGCCTCGACCGCCGCGTTCAGCGCCAACAAATTGGTCTGGAACGCGATCTCCTCGATCACCTTGATGATCTTCGCGATGTCGTCGGAGGCCTTCTTGATGTCCCCCATCGCCGTCACCAGTTCTTTCATCTGGCCGGAGCCTTTGTCGACCCCGCGCTTCGTCTCGCCCATCAGGTTGTTCACCGCGTTGCTGTTATCAGCGTTGTGCTTCGTCATGGACGATATCTCTTCCAGCGACGACGAGGTCTCTTCGATGCTCGCCGCCTGCTCGCTCGCCCCTTCGGCCATCTGCTGGCTCGTCTCGCTCAACTGGCCGCTGGCGGAGGTCACCTGCGCGCCCCCTTCCGTCAACCCTTCCATCACCACGCCGATGCTCTTGCTGACGGAACGGAGGATGATCACCGCCAATACAATGCCGGAAAGAATGCCGATGATCGCGGTAAGAAGTACCAGTATCTTGGTCTGGGCATAGGCTTCGACCGATGATTTCTCCGCTTCCTTCGCCTGCTTTTCGTATAACTCAACGAGGTCGTTCAATTCCTTCTCGGCTTCCCCCACCTGCTTGCGGCCGGTCTCCATCGACAATTTTATGGCGGCTATCAGGTCGGTGCGCATTTTATGCACGGCAGGGGTAGTGGCGTCGGAAAGGGCGGTGGCGGTATCAACATCGGCGGTCAACCGGAACACTTCCTTGACCGTGCCATAGTAAACCTCGTATTTCGCGTCAAATTCATCAATCATCGTTTTGCCGGTATCGCTGGAGATGGCCTTCAGCTCTTTTTCTTTTGCCTTCAGCTCGTCATACGCCGCATTGCGTTTATCCAGCCACATCTGGTTATTGGCCGCGTTGTATTCGATGATCATGTTCTTTTCAACGCGGACGGTGGCCATGAATTTGGAATAGATGGTATTGACCATGGCCGCTTTTTCATTCAACGTCGCCAGCTTGTCGACATTATCCTGAATAGCCGCCATACGGTTAAGGCCAACCGTTGCGATCACAATGGAGACGACTATCAGGATGGTGAAGACCACGGACATCTTCATCGAGAGACTAAGGTTCTTCATATTTCTCCCTTTTTTATTACACCGGCATATGCGTGAAACAGTTATCTTGGGGTATTCTAATCCACTTTTTTAGATTTACAGGCATCTTTTTCGTCGCTTAAATGAAACGGATCGTTCTAATGGAGGGAGGGTAAAAAGGTCTTGCTTTGCGGCATTCCCCGGCAAACACGGCAATTCATGGGTGGGTACATGACATGTACATTTCCCAGCAGAACCCTCTTGGCGCGTTGCGCCAATGTACCACATTGAAATGTGTACCCACCGGGATTCCTGGTGAGTACCCAATTTATTGGGTACATCATGCCGCAGGCATGACCCGTCTCTTGGCGCTGACGCGCAAGGGAACCCCGGAGCCACAATTCCAATCCGGGGCGGGTATCCCCTTTAAGGGGACAATGGGCGACAGGATTGTCGCCCCTACCCGGGACGAGGTACAGGCTGAGAGCCTGTACCTACCCGGAAACGCCTAGAATTCCTTGAAATCGTCGTCGTCGAACGGGATCACCTCTTCGGCCTTCACCGATTTCGGCCCCTTCGACGCCGGAGCGGGAGCCGCTTTGCGCGGAGCGGGAAGACCCTTCGGCTTCGCCATCGGTTTTGCCGCAGGCCGTGCCGCCGGTTTGGGAGCCGGTCTCCGCGCAGGAGCCGCCGCCGGGGCGTGCGTTCCGTGCTCGCCGCCAAAGATCACCGCCGCAAGCTGCTGCACATGCCCGTTCAAAAGCTCCGCCTGGGCCGAAAGCTCCTCGCTGCTGCTGGCGGCTTCCTCGGCATTCGCCGCGTTCTGCTGCGTCACGCTATCCATCTGCGTCACCGCCTTGTTGATCTGCTCGACCCCCTGCGCCTGTTCAACAGACGCCGCCGCAACCTCCGCCGCGAGGTCGCCCGCCTTCTTGATCCCCGTCGCTATCTCGTCCAGCGACTTCGCCACCTGTACCGTTATCTCGTTACCGCTGTCGGCCTTCGACACCGCATTCTGGATAAGCTGCGCGATGTCCTTGCTCGCCGTGCCGGCACGCTGCGCCAAATTCCGCACTTCCTCGGCTACCACCGCGAATCCCTTGCCGTGCTCGCCCGCCCGCGCCGCCTCGACCGCCGCGTTCAGCGCCAGCAGGTTCGTCTGGAACGCGATCTCCTCGATCACCTTGATGATCTTCGCGATGTCGTCGGAGGCCTTCTTGATGTCCCCCATCGCCGTCACCAGTTCTTTCATCTGGCCGGAGCCTTTGTCGACCCCGCGCTTCGTCTCGCCCATCAGGTTGTTCACCGCGTTGCTGTTATCAGCGTTGTGCTTCGTCATGGACGATATCTCTTCCAGCGACGACGAGGTCTCTTCGATGCTCGCCGCCTGCTCGCTCGCCCCTTCGGCCATCTGCTGGCTCGTCTCGCTCAACTGGCCGCTGGCGGAGGTCACCTGCGCGCCCCCTTCCGTCAGCCCTTCCATCACCACGCCGATGCTCTTGCTGACGGAACGGAGGATGATCACCGCCAATACAATGCCGGAAAGAATGCCGATGGTGGCAACGATGGCAAACAACCAAATGGTGGAGGCAAGGGCTTTTTCCGATTCATCTTCAGCTTCTTTAATCTGCCCTTTGTACCGGTTGGTCAGCGCGGTGAGGTCCCCCTCCATCTCGCCAATCAGTTTTTTGCCGATGTCCTGGGAAAGGCTTATCGCCTGAATCAGGTTTTTCCGTTTTTCCAGGCCGGCGCTGCCATCGGCGATTTCCACCGTACCGTAGGTTTTTGAAAGCGCGATGATCTGCCGGGCGTTCGCCTCGTAAGCGGCCCATTTTACGTCATACTCGCGCAGAATTTTTTTGGCCTCTTCGCTCAACATCGCGTCAAGTTTCTTTTCAGCGGCCCTCATTTCATCCAGGTTTTTGTTGAACAAGGCTTCCCAATCCACCTTTTTTTCAGCGTAGCGTCCCATGATGATGTTCTTCTCCGCGCGGACGCACCAGATGGCATTTTCGTAGATCTCGGATGTCAACGCCAACTTTGTCGAAAGAGTTACGACCTTGTCGACATTCGTGTTAATGAAATAAAGACGGTTGACGCCGAGCGCAACCATGACAAGGGAAACAACGGTCAACACGGCAAAAACCACTGACATCTTCATGGAGAGACTGAGATTCTTCATATCCTAACCCTACCCCTTTACAACGAAGATGAAATACGATACGTTTCAAGCCATTTAAAACCCGCCAACCTTTGGAAATTATACCCATAATTTCAAGGTGAACGCAATCAAATACCTTGAATTATCTGGACTTTTTATGTGGACGCTGTTGGACAACCCCTTCAGCCGCCTGAAAAACTTCAAACGCCTGCCGATGGGCCGCCACATCATGCACCCGCACAATAGACGCCCCCGTCAATACTCCCCAAAGGTTGGCAGCCAGCGTACCGGGGAGCCTATCCGCCACCGCCGCGCCGGTGATGCCGCCGATGAATGATTTGCGCGACGCGCCGAGCAGCGCCGGATAACCGAGCGATGCGATGCGTGAAAACCCGGCCAACAGCGCCACGTTGTGGGCAACGGTCTTGCCGAAACCGATGCCGGGATCGACTATTATCTTCGTCACCCCCTGTTGCTCCAACGCGGCGCACCGCGCGGCGAGCCACATGCAAACCTCCGCCACTGCATCCTTATAACGGGGGTTCTTTTGCATCGTGCGGGGGTTGCCGCGCATATGCATCACCACCACCGGCGCCTTGTGCCGCGCAGCGACCGCCGCCATTGCGGCATCGCGGAAGCCGCCGATGTCGTTGATAAGCGTTGCGCCCGCCGCCAGGGCCGCTTCCGCCACCGCCGCCTTGGTGGTATCGATAGAGATGGGAATGGAACTTTTTTTACGCAACGCCTCGATCACCGGGATGACGCGGCGCAACTCTTCTCTTTCGGGCACGGGGCGCGCGCCGGGGCGGGATGATTCGCCGCCGATGTCGATAATATCCGCCCCTTCTTCAATCATCTGAAGCGCACGCTTCACGGCGGCGGTTTTATGGGAGAACTTGCCGCCGTCGGAAAAACTGTCCGGCGTGACATTGAGCGCCCCCATGATGAGCGGGCGCCGGGAAGAAAGCTTTTTCCCGCCGATGGAAAATGATTTTGGTTTCATGTTTCTTTGGTACCAAAGGTTTTAACCTGTGGATTGCCGCGCTAGCGGCAATGCTTTTTTGACCCCAGCAAACTAACAACAGGCTGAAGCCCGCTGTACCCCCATCAAAGCTTTGTGTGCGAGCCGTCACAATATGGAGGAGTCTTGGTGTGTTTGCAACCGCACCATGCCAGTTTGCCGTCTTCCTCCACATCCACCCGCATCGCCACACCCGGCTGGCCGTGATATTCGGTTCCCTTATGTTTGCCGTCGCAAAACGGTTGGGTCTTTGAAAGTCCGCAACCGCACCATATGTAAGTGCCCGCTTCGGTTTCCTGCACATACGGCCCTTTTTGCGCAATCTTCGGTTCCGGCATGACGTACCTCCTTTGTTTCTTTGATACCACAGGATTTATCCTGTGGTTGTCCCCATTGGGGATAACACTCTCTTGGCCCTGCGGGCCAACAACAGGCTAAAGCCTATTGTACCCCGATCAAAGCTTCGTGTGCGCTCCGTCGCAATACGGCTGGCTCTTGGTATGCTTGCAGCCGCACCACGGCAGATTTCCGGCCTCTTTCACTTCCACCTGCAGAGGAACAAAGCTTGTTACCTTGTGCGAACCGTCACAAAACGGCTGTTTGGCCGACTGGCCGCAGGCGCACCAGTGATAGGTTCCCACTTCAGCGTACTGTACATATGGTCCTATTTTGGCTACTTTCGGTTCTGGCATAAACGACCTCCGCGATGGTTAAAGAAACGGCCTGATCCTTACGATACCGTAAACATGCCCATTATACCCAAAAGCGCCGCGCCGCGCCCTTTGTTATACTGAAGGCCGCGATGAACTACTCAAAACTTTACAACTTCGCCGTGGAAAGCTATGCAAAGCTCCCCTACCATTTCGGCGGCGGGCGGGCCTTCCGTCCCCTGTCGCTGTTCGTGGAGTTGACCTACCGCTGCAACTTCCGGTGCAACATGTGCCAGTTCCTCAACATACTGGACGACCCGCGCCTGAACGAAAAAAAAGGGGAAGAGCTGGCCACGGACGAGATCAACCGGGTGGTGGACCAGATAAGCGGACTGGGACTCATCGTGTTCACCGGGGGCGAACCGCTGTTGCGCAAAGACATCATGGAGCTGGTGCGGCACGCGGCGCGGCGGCACAAGGTCTATATGGTGACGAACGGCATCCTGCTGAAGGAAGATGTGGCGGACGAATTCGTCCGGCTCGGCGGCGGCACGCTATTTTCCCATGGGATGGCATCGGTCGGCATCTCGCTGGAAGCGCTGGGGCCGCGCCACGACGAGATCGTGCAAGTTCCGGGTTCGTTCGAAAAGATCATGGGCAACGTGCGTCATTTCGTGGCGGCAAAGAAACGGGCGGGGAAAACATTTCCGCTGGTATGGCTGAAATGCGTTATCACCTCCCACAACGTGGCGATGCTGGACGACATGTACGCGCTGGCGGAGGAGGCGGGGGTGGACATGTTCAACCCGATCACCTATTACGGCATTCCCGCCACCGACCGGCTGGCGATGACCGGCGAAATCGCGCCGGACGCATCCCCCGTTCCAGCGGATAACTTCGACACGGCGGAGCTGCGGCGGCAACTTGAAAAGATGCGCCAGCGGGAAAAAACATCAAAGGTGCAGTTACGCATCACGCCGCCGGGCCTCACTGACGGCGATGTGCTGGCCGTCTATGAGAGGCGGCTCGATATGGGAAACAAGGCCTGCTATACGCCGTGGAGTTCGGCGGCGCTTTCCGCCTATGGCGACGTTTTCCCGTGCAGCAACTATACGGTGGGAAACATCCGGCAGACGCCGTTCATGGAACTCTGGAATAACGGCAAAATGACCGGCTTCCGGCGCGAATTGAAAAAGCGGAAGATTTTCAAAAGCTGCGCCGCCTGCTGCAGTATGGTGTACGAGGGCCAGCCGAGCAGCTACCCGCTGATTGATTAGGGGGCTGGCCCGCTACACAGGGGGGAGGCCCGGCCTCCGGCGGGGGTGCGCCGGAGGCCGGGTTCTTGAAAAAAAAGCAGTGAGCCGGTTCTTTAATTCTTTTCCATAAGCGCGGGGGATGCTTTGCCGTGGGCATGGCGTAACCGCAGATTCACCATCGCGAGGGCGGTCACCTGGGCCAATCGCCTCAGATAATCGGTCGCGTTTCCTTCGCTGTAGCGGACGGGATCGTTGCTGCCGAGGTTCAGGCTGCCGATGACGGCGTCGCCATACACCAGCGGAATAAGCGCCTCGGAACGTATCCGCCGCAATTCCCGTATGCCGAAGAAATGGACACTGCCGTGCTCCAGCCGTCCACGTAGCAGGGGTGTCATCTGCGCGAACATGCCGTCAATCCGTTCCTGTTCCATAAAAAACAGCCGGTCCGCGGCGGGGGACGGAAGGTGCTCCATGGGGGGAGGAAGCAGTTCCCGGTAGCCGCTTTCCAGACAATAGGTGGCCACGGTCAATCCGAACGATTCCCGCAGGGTGTCGGTCGTTTTCGCGGCCAGCGTCTCCAGGTCTTCGCAACGCACGGCGGCCTCGCCAACCTCGTCTATCTTCTGCTGTATCTCAGTGTTGCGCTTGCTGGTTTGCACCAACTGCTTGAGGTTGTTGCGGAGGATCATAATATCGCTCCGCAAGCCGCTATTGCTTATCTTGCTCGCCATCATCAACGTTTTTCTGTCCATCGCGCCCCCTTCCGGTCAATCGGCCTGGCGGTAGCGGATGAACGCCGGTATGTCGAGTTCATCGGCGAATTCCGCGAGATCGAGCGATACCAGCGGTTTGTTCCCTTTTCCCGTTTTGCCGCCGCTGAAAGGGATATTGCTGATCGGCTGGCGCGCCGCGGACGCGGAGAAGGCGGGAGCCGCCTGCGCCGATGCCTGTTGCGGAGCCGTCATCATACCCTCCATCTTCGCGGCGGGCATTTCACGCGTGGCGGCGCGGTTGAAACCGGTGGCGATAACGGTGACGTACACTTCGTCTTTCAGGTTTTCATCGATCACCGCGCCGAAGATCACGTTGGCGTCCTCATGTGCCCCCTTCTGGATTTCCATGGCGGCATCGTTCACATCGAACAGGGTCAGGTTTTCACCGCCGGTGACGTTGATCAGGATGCCGCGGGCCCCTTCGATGGAGGTGTCTTCCAGCAGCGGCGAACTGATCGCCTTTTGCGCCGCCTCGCGGGCGCGGTTCTCGCCGCTACCGATGCCGGTGCCCATAAGGGCCTGCCCCATCTCGCTCATGATCGTCTGCACATCGGCAAAGTCCACGTTGACAAGGCCCGGCACGGTGATAATTTCGGAAATTCCCCTCACCGCGTTGCAGAGCACCATGTCCGCGGTCGTGAACGCCTCTTTCAGAGTGGTCTTCTTGTCCACAACGCCCAGCAGCCGCTGGTTGGGGATGGTGATAAGGGTGTCGACCGTCCGTTTGAGTTCTTCAAGCCCGGATTCCGCCTGCTTGCCACGCTTTTGGCCTTCAAAAATAAACGGCTTGGTGACCACCCCCACCGTGAGGATGCCAAGCTTCCTGGCGATGTCGGCGATAACCGGCGCAGCTCCCGTGCCGGTGCCGCCGCCCATGCCGGCGGTGACAAACACCATGTCCGCCCCTTCCAGCATCGCACGGATGCCGTCGGCGTCTTCCATTGCCGCCTTGCGGCCGACTTCGGGATTCGCCCCGGCGCCGAGGCCGCGGGTCAACTGCCCGCCGATCTGCATCTTCACCGGCACGCGCGATTTGCCCAGTGCCTGGGCGTCGGTGTTGCAAATGATGAACTCGACGCCTGAAATGACCTGGCTCATCATCGCGCTCACGGCGTTGCACCCGCCGCCGCCGACGCCGATCACCTTGATCCGCGCGTTGCTATGGGTGCTATCAGAAAACTTGAACGATGGCTGCGAATTCCCGTCCTGCTTGTCAAAATCGAACCCCATGACTAGTTACCCCCAAAAAAATGTTAAACGTTTGTCCCCGTTTCTTACACAATGCTTAAAAGAAATCCTCTATCCAGCCCTTCATCCGGTCCGTGACGTTGTTAAAGAGGTTGCGTCCCTTTAACGGCCTTGGCGGACCGTTGCGGCGCAACTTCATCCCGAATAGCAGCAACCCCACCGCCGTCGCATACTGCGGCGAGTTCACCACGTCCACCAGTCCCCCCACGTCCTTGGGGTTGCCGCGCCGCACCGGCAGGCCGAAAACCCGCTCGGCCACTTCCGGCATCCCCTCAAGCATCGCGGCGCCTCCGGTGATCACGAGGCCCGACGGGATGATGCCGAGGTAGCCCGACGTTTCGAGATCGTGATAAATCATCTGGAACATCTCTTCCACGCGCGGCTCGATGATCTCGCACAGCACGTCGCGTTTGATCACGCGGGGCTCGCGCCCCCCCATGCTGGGTATTTCCACCAGGTCGCCGCTTTTCACCATCGCCACTACCGCACAGCCGTGCTTGCGCTTGATCTTCTCCGCTTCGGCCTGCGGCGTGCGCAACCCGATGGCGAGGTCGTTGGTGATGTGATTGCCGCCGACCGCGATCACGGAGGTGTATTTCACGCTGTCTTCCGAGAACAGCGCAAGGTCCGCGGTGCCGCCGCCGATATCGACGAGCGCCACGCCCAGGTCGCGCTCGTCGGCATCGAGCACCGCCTCGGCGCTGGCGAGCTGTTCCACGATAATGTCGTCCACATCCAGCCCGGCCTTGTTCACCGAACGGACGATATTCGCCGCGCTGCTGACCGCGCCGGTGATGATATGGATGCGGGCTTCGAGGCGGATGCCGGTCATGCCGCGCGGCTCGCGGATGCCGCCCTGGTGATCCAGGATAAACTGTTGCGGGATCACGTGGATCACTTCGCGGTCCATCGGAATGGCCACCGCCTTGGCCGCCTCGATCACGCGCTCCTTATCGAGGTCGGTCACTTCGCGGTTCTTCACGGCGATGATGCCGTGGCTGTTAAACCCTTTAATATGGCCGCCCGCTATCCCCACATAGGCGCTTTCCACCTGCACCCCGGCCATGAGTTCGGCCTCTTCCACGGCGTTGCGTATCGATTCAACGGTGCTTTCGATGTTCACGACCACGCCCTTGTTGAGCCCTTTCGACGGGCTGGTGCCGATCCCGATGATATCCAGCTTGCCGCTATCGCTCACTTCCGCGATAACGCAGCATATTTTTGTGGTCCCTATATCGAGGCCGCAAATCGTATCACGTTCCTTTTTCGCCATCAGATCACCCCCTGTGATTCGTTACGTTTTTCGTTTTTGCCGCCGCCATTCAACGTGGCGACAACCTGGTTTTTAAACGAGAGGTCGAATCCCGCGAAACCAGGTGCGAAATCGGACGCCACACCCCGGACGGCAAGATATTCCATGAATTTTTCCTCCCATTGTTCCTGATCGGGACCGAACTTTACGATCAACCCCCCGGCGGTGCGCACGGCCGTTTTATCGATCCGGCCCACATCCACCGCCACCGGCATGTCGCCGAATACGGTATCCAGCTTAAAGAGCGAGGCGGCGCGATATGCATCGAACAGCCGCGGGTCGGCTATCCGCGTGCCAGCCGCGGCCCGCGTTTTCAGCCCGTTTATCACCAACTGCGGGCGCACGCGGCCCGCTTCCTCGATGAGATACCCTTTTTCATCCACCAGCCATGCCTTGCCATTCAGTTCCACGGCGGCCACCGGCATACGCTCCTTTACCGCCACCTCCACGATATCCGGCAATTTCACGCGCACTGAAACCGATTCCACCCAGGGGTTTTGTTCGATCAACGCGGCAATCCGCTCGAGGTCGCGGGTAAACACGTTGCCGGTCAATCCTGTACCGGCAATTTTGCGAACCTGCTCCGGATTAAGCATGCGGACGCCGGTGACGTTGACGGTTTTCACCACAAAATACGGACTCGACGAAACCATCCGGTAAACCAACACGGCCAATACCGCGAACGCCCCCAGCAATATCCCCAACACGGCGGTCTTTGCGTAAAGCAGGACACGTTCCTTTAAACGCCCCTTGGCGCGGACGGAATCCGTCTGGAACGGGGAACGCCGTGCGTCACGCGCGGCCGGGGATTGCCGCCGTCCGGCCAGCCGTTCAAATTTTGCCACGGTCAACATGTTCAAAATCCTCCCGCGAGTTTCAATTCACGTTCCAGCCGCACACCCGTCTTTGCCAGCGCTTCCGCCTCGACGGCGCGGATGAGGGAATAAACCTGCGCCGCGGTGGCATGCCCCAGGTTTACGATAAAGTTGGCGTGCTTGAGGCTTACCTGTGCATCCCCTTCACGCACTCCTTTCAAGCCGCAGACCTCGATAATGCGCCCGGCAAAATCACCCGGCGGGTTTTTAAATACCGAACCGGCCGAAGGGTATTCAAGCGGCTGGCTTTTTTTCCGCGCCGCGATCCCCATCCGCATCCGTTCCAGAATTTCATTCCCGTCCCCCCTCTTAAGGGAGAACGCGGTGGACACTACCACGGCTCCCGGGGGGAGCGCGCTACGGCGATACCCCAGGCCAAGCGCCCCGGCCTCGATCTCCTCCGCCTCTCCATTCACTATCAATGTTGCATGCATCAAACTCTGTTTCACTTCGCCGCCGGATGCGCCCGCGTTCATCACCACCGCGCCCCCGACCGTGCCGGGAATGCCAAAGGCGAATTCCAGGCCGCTCAAGGCCAGCCGTCCGGCCCGCCGTGCAACGGCGGTGAGAGATGCTCCGGCCCCCGCGGTCAACACCGCGCCACCGGGGCTTTCGGCCACATCCACAACGTCAAACCGTTCCATCGAGATCACCTCTCCAATACCGCCATCGGCGATAAGCAGGTTGCTGCCGCCCCCCAATACAAACGCATTAGGGTGCCCGCGCAGCGCGGCCGCCAATTCGCCGGCCGTTTCGGGGATAATGAACATCCCCGCCCGGCCGCCGATGCGGAACGTCGTGCGCCTGTCCAGCGGCTCATTTTTTAATACCTTCATCGCCCTTTAAATAAAGCTCCCCCTGCTTATAAACGTCGCCCGCTCCCATCGTCAGGAGCATGTCGCGGCCGTTTAAGGTGCGGTTCAGGAAGCCCTGTATTTCCTCCGTGGTCTCGAAATAATGAACGTTCTTTTTGCCGGCGGTCACCAGACCGTCGTAAATCAGCCGGGTGCTGATGCCCGCGATGGGCGATTCGCCCGCCGCGTAAACCGGCAGCAGCACCAGCACATCGGTATTGTCGAAGCAGGTAAAGTATTCGCTTAAGCAATCGCGCGTGCGGGTATACCGGTGCGGCTGAAACAGCGTCACGATGCGCCGGTTCTTGTTCCACTCGCGGATCCCCTTGAGCGTGGCGCGTATCTCGTTGGGGTGGTGCCCGTAGTCGTCATAGACGGGGATGCCCCCCTTGGCCCCCTTCAGCTCAAAACGGCGGCCGATGCCGGTAAAATGCTTCATCGCCGCGGCGGCGGTATTGAAATCAACGCCCACCAGCATCGCCACCTGTATGGCGGCCAGCGCGTTCAGCGCCATGTGGCGCCCCGGCATGTGTATCTGCACCTGCCCCAGTTCGCCGTTTTTATCTGAAACGGTGAAGGTGGCCATTCCGTCCCCCAGCGTGTAGTCGTGCGCCATGATGTCACACGCCTTGGAAAAGCCGTAGGTGATGAACTTCTTATTCATCCGGGGAATGAAGCTCCGCAACACGGGATCGTCGCCACAGGCGACGGTGGCGCCGAAGAACGGCACCTTGTTGCAAAACGTGAAAAACGCCTCGTCGATCTTGTCCTTGCTGCCGTAGTAATCCAGATGCTCGGCGTCGATATTCGTCACCACCGCGATTGACGGATCGAGCGTGAGGAAGCTGCCGTCGCTTTCGTCGGCTTCGGCAACCAGAAATTCGCCATTACCCAGCTTCGCGCCGGACTCGAACCGCTTCACGCGTCCGCCGATGATGGCGGTGGGATCGAGGCCCGCTTCGGCCAAAATAGTCGCCACTATCGTGCTGGTGGTGGTTTTTCCGTGGGCCCCGGCCACGGCGATGCCCACCTTCATCCGCATCAGTTCGCCCAGCATTTCGGCGCGGGGGATCACCGGCACCTTGCGCAGGCTGGCGGCCACCACTTCGGGGTTTTCCTTGCTCACGGCGGACGATACGACGATCACCTCGGCATCGCCGATATTTTCGGCGGCATGGCCGATGTGCACCACGGCCCCCAGGTCTTCCAGCCGCTTCACGGTATCGTTGCGGCTGATATCCGAGCCCTGCACCTTGTGCCCCATGTTGAGGAGTATTTCGGCGATGCCGCTCATCCCCGATCCGCCGATGCCGACGAAATGAATTGTCCGTTGCCGCTTAAGGGTCACGCCGCCTCCATTTGCTTTACGATGTCGCGCGCGATCACCCGCGCGGCATCCGGTTTTGCGTTTTCACGGGCGTTGGCGCTCATTTTCCTCAACTTATCGGGGCTGCGCAGAATATCGCGCACCATTTCCGCCAACAGTTCGCCGTTCAGTTTCATTTCATCCGCCACCGCCGCCGCGCCGATGTTTTCCATGGCGAGCGCGTTTAACCGCTGATGCCCGCCCGCGCCGGGATAGGGCACCAGAATGGCCGGCAGAGCGGTGAGCGCCAGTTCCGCGCAGGTGCCGGCCCCGGCGCGCGCGATGGCCAAATGGCTTTCGCGCATGATGTCCGCCATGTTCTCGAAATACGGCTCCACCACCGCATCCATCATCGCCTCCAGATACGCCACGCGGGTTTCCGCCAGCATCTGCTTCCCGGTCTGGTGGTATATCTTCACATTCATCTTGGCCAGCCGCGGCAACGCGCCTATCACCGCCCGGTTGATGGCGTTGGCTCCCTGGCTTCCCCCCATAACGAGGATGGTCTTTCGCGGCTCGTCGAAATTGCGCGATGCGGCAGCGGCAAATTCCCGCCGTGAAGGGTTGCCCGCGACCATGAGATCGGCCCCCCGCAGCCAACGCGCCGATTCGGCGAAATTCGCGTAAACCCGGCGTGCCCTGCCGGCTAGCCACCGGGTAACCAATCCCGGATAGACATTTTGTTCCAGCAGGAAAACCGGCACCCCTTTTGCCGACGCCACCAGGCAGGAAGGGCCCGACGCGTAGCCTCCGGCGCCAACCACCGCATCCGGTTGAAATACGTTTATCGCCTTGGCGGCTTTCCGCAAAGCCCGCGGAAGCGCCAATAGCGCCATAAGCGCCTTGCCGATATTCCGCCTGTCCAATCCCCGCACGTCGACGCCGAGGAACTCAAACCCGGCCCGGCGCGCCATTTCCTCTTCAGGTCCCGATTGCCCCCCCACAAACAGAATGGTGTTGCCCATCCGTTTCAGTTCGTCCGCCACCGCCAGCGCGGGGTAGATATGTCCGCCGGTGCCGCCCGCCGTTACAATCATTCTCAATCCGCTCCCGCTCATGACGACCTGTATTGCGATACGTTAAGCAGAATGCCAACACTGATAAGCCATATCACCAGCGCCGAACCGCCCAGCGAAATAAACGGCAGCGGCAGCCCCTTGGTGGGGAGCAGGCCGGTGGCCACGCCAAAATTGATCGCCGCCTGCAACCCGATGCTTAACGTGATGCCGGTGGCGAGGTACATCCCAAAAGGATCAGGCGCCCGCGCGGCGGTTTTGATCCCCAGATAAACGAAAATGGCGAACAGGAAAACTATCAGGAGGCAACCGGCAAAACCAAGCTCTTCGCCGATGATGGAAAAAATAAAGTCGGTGTGCGCATCCGGCAGGAAGAAGTTCTTTTGCCGTCCATCGCCGAGGCCGATGCCGAAAATATGCCCGTTCCCCAACGCCACATAGGACTGGATGATCTGGAAGCCGGTATCGGTCGGATCCGCCCATGGGTCAAGGAACGAAAGAATGCGGCGGCGGCGGTAATCGACATTCAGCACCGCCACGTACAAAAACGGCAACATGGTGAGAAACGTGCCGAGGATAAAGCTGAACCGGATGCCGGCGACGAAGAAAAGGCCGAATACAACGGCGGCGGCCACCAACGAAGTCCCCATGTCCGGCTGCAATAAAATAAGCACAAAAATCACCGCCAATGCCAGCGCGTTGGGCATGTATCCGGAGACAAAATCCCGCAGCCGCCCCGCAGCCTCTTTTTTCACCAGAAAATGGGAAAACGCGATGATAAGCGCCAGCTTGGCGAACTCCGAGGGCTGGAAGGAAAGGGGGCCCAATATGATCCAGCGCCGGGCGCCTGATACTTCGCGGCCAATGCCGGGGATAAGCACCAGGAAAAGCATGAGCAGAGAGAAAAGGTAAAGGTAAGGAGCCAAATCCTGCAGCTTGCGGTAATTGATTCTCATCGCCACCGCCATCCCGGCAAAACCGAGAAGGGTGTAAACAAACTGGCGTTTAAGGAAAAAAGCGGGGTCGCCGTACCGTGCCCCGGCCACCGTGCCGGAGGCGGAAAAGATCATCACCAACCCTATGAGGGCCAGCCCCGCCGTCACCGCCAATATCCGGTAGTCCGGTTCGCGCTTAACGGGCATGCGCCGCCTCCTTCATCAGTTCCTTCACCGCATCGCGGAATTTATCGCCGCGATCCTCGTAATTTTTGAACATGTCGAAACTGGCGCACGCGGGGGAAAGCAGCACCGTATCGCCCGGCTTCGCCAGCCGCGCCCCCAACCCCACCGCCTCTTGCAGCGTGACGGCGCGATCCATTGAGGGATAATCCCCCAACGCGCGGCCTATCTTTTCAGTGGCCTCGCCGATGAGGATGGCGTAATCGCCCCTGCGCCGTACCAGCGCGGCCAGCGGCCCGAAATCCTGATCCTTGTCGCGCCCGCCAAGTATGATGAACACTTTCCCTTCCATCCCTTCCAGCGCTTTGAGGGTGGAGCCGACATTGGTGCCTTTGGAATCGTTGATGTAGCGTACGCCCCCCCGCTCCGCCACCAATTCAATCCGGTGGGGGAGCGACGTAAAACTGAATAGCGCGCGTGAAATCGCCCCCACATCAGCCCCGGCGGCAAAAGCGATGGCGGTGGCGGCAAGGGCGTTTTCCAGATTTGCGCCGCCGGCAATTTTCAGCCCCTTCGCGTCTCCTATCGACCATGATTCCCCCTTTTCCGCAAGTACGATCCGTCCGTCATTCACGAATACGCCGTCCTTGAGCCTCTCGCGGGTGGAGAACCCCAGCAGACGGCACGGCACCTTGTCCTTCAACTTCATGGTCCCGGGGTCGTCAAAGTTGAGTACGCACACGTCGTCGCCCGACTGATTGATAAAAATGCGGCTTTTCATCGCCGCGTATTCTTCCATAGTATGGTGCCGGTCCAGGTGATCCGGGGTGATGTTCAGAATGGCCGACACGCGGGGACGGAAATGGACGCATCCCTCAAGCTGGAATGAGCTGATCTCCGCCACCACCTTCACATCCCGCTCGAACACGGCATCCTCGCCGGTCACGGCATTGCCTATGTTGCCGCAAACCACCGCCGGTATGCCGCTCTCCTTCAGGATCGCCCCCACCAGCGCGGTAGTAGTGGACTTGCCATTCGTGCCGGTGATAGCCACCCATGAGCGCGGGACAAGCCGGAACGCAAGCTCGATCTCGCTGATCACTTCGCTTCCTTCCTGGCGCTTGGCGGCAAGAAGCGGGCTTTCCCACGGCACACCGGGGGAAGTGACAACCAGATCGAACCGTTCTTTCATCACAAGCGCGTGACCGCCGGTTTCCACCTCGATGCCGCACGCGAGCTTCTTAAGCTCATCGCGCAGTTTTTCCTGCTGCCCGCTGTCGGTGATGAACGCCGAGGCGCCCAACGCCGCCAGACGGTTGGCCGCCGGCACGCCGCTGCGCCCGACGCCAACCACCAGAACCTTCTTGCCTTTAACGTCCACCCGTTACCTCAACTTCAACGTGGAAAGACTCAGCAAAGCCAGGAGGATGGAAACGATCCAGAAGCGGATCGTCACCTTGGTCTCCGGCCATCCGAGTTTTTCAAAATGATGATGAATCGGCGCCATCAGAAAAACCCGTTTACGGGTCAACTTGAACGACGCAACCTGGATGATCACCGAAAGGGCTTCTACTACGAATATTCCCCCAACGAGCAGGAGTATGATTTCATGTTTGGTCACTATCGCCACCACGCCCAGCAACGCCCCCAGCGACACCGAACCGGTATTTCCCATGAACATTTGCGCGGGATAGGAGTTGTACCAAAGGAACCCCAGCGATGCCCCCACCACCGCGCCGCAGACAACGGTGATCTCGCCCATCCCCTTGATAAAGGGTATCTGGAGGTAGCCGCTGAAATGCGCGTGACCGGCGACATAGCTGAAAAACGTATAAGCGGTGAACGCGATGATGATCGGACCGATGGCAAGCCCGTCCAGCCCGTCAGTGAGATTTACGGCGTTGCTGGCCCCCACCACCACGATGGCGGCAAAAATCCAATACCCCCAGCCGAGATCTACCTGCACGTTCTTGAGAAACGGGATATAAACTTTGGTGAGCGTATCGGCAAGCCCTTCCTCCCCCGCCACCAGAAGAAAAACCGGCACACAGGCAAGAATCTGGAGAATGAGCTTCATCCTGCTTTTCATGCCGTGGCCGTCGCGCATCTTGGTTGTGTCATCGGCGATGCCGATGGCGCCGAACAGAATGGTGGCGGTCACGGCTGCCAGCACTGCGGGATGGGCCACATCCGCCCACAATAACGCCGGTACCAGAAACGAAATGAGAATGAGGATGCCGCCCATTGTGGGGGTGCCCGCCTTGGGGCGGTGATGCTCCGGCACATCCGCGCGTATCCGTTCGCCGAAATTCATCCGTTGCAGCCAGCGGATCGTCGCCGGACCCAGCAGAAAAGAGAGCAGCAAGGCTGTGATAATGGCGTAGGTTGAGCGAAACGTGATGTACTTGAACACGTTGAGCGAATGGAAACGCTCGTGCAGGGGATACAGCCAGTAGTAGAGCATCAGCCCCGGCTCCTTATATATTTTGCGGCCACCAAGCGGTCATCAAACGGATGTTTGACGGTTCCGATGATCTGATAATCCTCGTGTCCCTTGCCGGCGATGAGCACCATATCCCCGGCACGGGCAATGCCCACGGCATGGCGGATCGCTTCTTCACGCTCCGGCAATACCGTAACGCGCCCACGCGCTTCGCCGGGAATCCCCGCCAAGATGTCTTCAATAATTCGGTGGGGTACCTCCGTGCGCGGGTTATCGGAGGTAACCACCACCTGGTCAGCCATATCAGACGCGACGCGGCCCATTTTGGGACGTTTGGTCCGGTCGCGGTCGCCGCCGCAGCCGAAAACGCAAATAAGGCGGTTCCGGGTAATGCCGCGGGCGGTTTTTAAAACATTTTCCAGCGCGTTATCGGTGTGCGCGTAATCCACAATCACCGCAAAATCCTGTCCGGCGTCCACTTTCTCAAAACGGCCGGGGACGGGCGGAGCGGATTCGATGCCTTTGACGATGCTATCGAAAGGGATATTCTCGGCGTATCCCGCCGCGAAAGCGGCCATCGCATTCTGGATATTGTGGGCGCCGGGAAGCGGAATGTTGAGCGCCGCCTTCCCTTTGGGGGTGGCAAGCACAACGGAACAACCGTGGAAACCGGCCTCCGATCTCATCAACCGGATAACCGCGTTGGGGTGGCCGCCATAGGTCACCAATGCGCCGTTCACCCCTTCGGCCACCCACCGCCGCCCGGCGGGGTCGTCGAGATTGATAACCGAATACTCCAGGGCGAATTCCTTAAAGAGCGACTGCTTCGCGCGGCCATACTCTTCCATCGTCTGGTGAAAATCGAGATGATCCTGGGTGAGATTGGTGAAAACAGCCCCTTTGAAAGCGGTCTGGTCAAGGCGTCCCAAAGCCAATCCGTGGCTGCTTACCTCCATCACGCAGCGGGGATTGGGGTACCCCGCCGCGCGGGCAAACATCTGTTGCAGATCGGCCGATTCCGGCGTCGTGTTTGGCGCCGGAACGGCCCCATCGGGAAATGCGTATTCGATGGTGCCGAAACGCGAGGTGCGGTATCCGGCGGTGTTGAGCATATTTTGGATCAGATAGGTGGTGGTGGTCTTGCCGTTGGTACCGGTGACACCGATCACGCCGATCTTCGCCGAAGGATTGCCATGGAAACGGCATGCCAACCGCGCCAATTCCTTGCGGGTATCCTTCACGCGGGCCACCGGAAAACCGGCCGGCGTCTCCAGCATAACCCCCTCTTCGGCCACCACCAGCGATGCGCCGCGCGCAACGGCATCTTTCACAAAGGCATGGCCATCCCGCTGGAATCCCTTCACGGCGACGAAACAGCTCCCCTTCCCCACCTTGCGGCTGTCGTATTCGACCCCGCTTACCATCACCTCCGGCAGCCCGGCCGAAAGACCGTTAAGAAGCCATACGCTGCTGATGGTCATAAGATTCCTTTTCCCTTATCGGAAGGGAATTCCGCTTTGGTGGCCGTAGCGGCCCCATGTTCGGGCAGTACCACAGGCGGGAGGGAAAACGCGCCACTTGGAGTTCGTGCGGCCAAGGCGCGGCGCACACCGCCCCATTCCACTTCATAACCGCGCTGCCCCTTGGCCGGCATCCCGATATAAGTCGTCATACCGCGGATGATGTCGCGCGCCATCGGCGCCGCAACTTCGCCCCCCCAACCGGCCCCTTTCGGTTCATCCACCATGACAAAAATGGCATAGCGCGGTTTTTTGGCCGGGAACAACGCGATGAACGAGGAAAGCGGCTTTTCGTTGCTGTAATGTCCCTTCTCGCGGTCGAATTTTTGGGCGGTGCCCGTCTTGCCGGCAATTTCAAATCCGGGAACCTGCGCCAGCTTGCCGGTACCATCCGTTACCGTGTAACGCATCATATCGAGCACCAAGTGGGCGGCCGAAGGGCTGATCACCTGCGTGGGAGCGGGAGAATGGTATTCCATAACCATCCGCCCATCCTTTAGCATCTGCCGCATGAGATGGGGGCGCACGTCGTGGCCGCCATTGCCGATGACCGCCAAGGCGGCGGCGATCTGAACCGGGGTCACCATTATCTCCTGCCCGAACGAGATGGCGGCCAGGGAGACGCCGGACCAGCGGCGGTAGTCCGCTAAAAGCCCGTTCATTTCGCCGGGGAGGTCTATCATCGTCTTCTCGCCGAAGCCGAATTTCCTGAGGGATTCATACATCCGCTTCGGCCCCATCTTGCCGGCCACTTTGATCATGCCGATATTGCTGGATTGGCAATAATATCCCGAAGCGGCATTACGCCGTATTTGTGGTTTTCGGCTTCCCGGATCACCCGGTCATAGACTTCAAAGCGCCCCTTCTCGCAATCATATAGCTCGTCGGGGGTGGTGAGACCGCCATCGATGGCGGCGGCAGCCACGAAAACCTTGATAATGGATCCCGGTTCGTACGTCTGGGTGACGGAAAGCGACCGGTGGCGGGCCAAATGCGCCTGCGGATCATTGAGATCGAGATCCGGCTGTTCGGCCATGGCAAGCACTTCCCCGTTTTCCACATCCATCACAATAGCAAGGGCCGCCTTGGCCTCATATTTGGTATAGGCCGCTTTCACCGTTTTCTCGGCTATATACTGGATGTTGCTGTCAATGGTGGTAACCAGCTCGAAATTGCTGTCGGGACGTTTTTCGCCGTTATAACCGTAAATTCGGCCGGTGGCATCGCGGTGGGCCGCAATGGTTACCTTTTCGCCGGCGAGCGTTTTTTCATAAAGATATTCCAGTCCCGCCAGCCCATCGTTATCAAGCCCGCAAAAACCAACCACCCGGCTTGCCAGCGTCCGCTGCGGGTAAAAACGCTGATCCTCGGAAATGAACGAAACCCCTTTGATGTGACGCGCCTTCACCGCTTCATAAGCCCCGTCATCCATCTTGCGTTGAAGCCAGGCAAAGTGGCCGTTCCGGTCAAGCTTTTGGTGGATATAATCGGGGCTTACCCCCAGGTCGCGCCCCAGTAAAACCGCAGCGCTCCGTTTGTCCTTGATCGCCGATGGCTGGGCAAAGACCGATTTCATCGGCACCGAGAGGGCCAGCGGCGTAAGGTTGCGGTCCAAAATCCGGCCGCGCGTGGGTGAGAACGTGACTTTGGTGACGTACATGTTCTTCGAATATTCCGTGTACCGCCCGTAATCGTATAACTGCACATAGCCGAGCCGCCCGATCACCGCGGCGAAGAAGACGAACACGAACGCGCCCGCGGCGAAAAGCCGGAGCTTCTTGAACCTGATCGACTTGGCGGTGAAAATATCGTCTCTCATTTCTTCACCACCAAAACCCAATGTTCTTTATCCAGTGGAGCAAAACCCGCCGCGCGCGTTCGCTGCTCCATTTCCTCGGGAGACATAAGCATCTCGTATTCCAGCCGCAAACGGGTCTGCTCCGCCAGCAAATCCCGTTCCCGGCCCTTTATCTTTTGTTCCCGGTAAACCTCTTGAACCATTTGCACCGAAGGGTAGGTGTATACCAGCAGAGCCAGCAAAAGGAAAATCACCGCCAGTCCATAGAAAAACAGCTCTTCGCGGTCGAGCCGCGCCTTGGCCCGGTTGAACGTGTGATCGTTCAGTTGCGGCGCATCGAAGTTTATGGCCGAATTACCGCTGCTCATGCCGCCTCCCTTTCGACCGCGCGGAGCATGGCGCTTCGGGCACGCGGGTTTTTGTCCGTTTCCGCCTCGCCCGCGGTGATCGGACGGCGGGTGACCAATGAAACCGCGGCCTTGTGCCCGCAAATGCAGATCGGGGTTTTGGGGGGGCAGATGCAGCCCTTGGCAAGGCGCATGAATGTATGCTTTACAATGCGATCCTCCAGCGAGTGGAAGGAAATAACAACAAGGCGGCCCTCCGGCTTAAGCGAGGCGATGGCGTCCAGCAACGCCTGTTCAAGGTGTTCCAACTCGCCGTTCACCGCGATGCGGAGCGCCTGGAACATCCG
>JAHFEJ010000031.1 GCA_023248535.1 Nitrospinales bacterium
AGCCGGCCTCCCCAAGCCAGTGGTTGATGTATACCTCATGTTTCAATGGGCAAAAGCCGTGATCGGAGTGGAGGTAAACCGCGCTGGCATCGTCCAGCCGCTCCAAAATGGCGCCGATACAGGCGTCAACGGCGCGGTAAAACGCGGTGAAACGGTCATAATGCCGGTGAGATGGATCGTCCCACGCCTCAAAGAGGAAATGGTTTACCCGGTCGGTTTCGGTAAAGACGAGATAATAGAGTTCCCAGGAATCTTTATCCCACGTTGATTCGAACAGCCGCATACGGGCGGCGAGCGTCTGCCCGGCATCATCCATGAATGCATCCAGGGAAGTGGCCGCCAGGTTGGAATCGACATCCAGACGGTAGCCGATGTCTTTCACCTTTCCAAACCAACGGTGAGGGGCCACCGCCTTCTCCAACTCCAGCGCAACGAAGCCGGACACCATAAGGCTGCCGTCCTCGATGGCGGCGGGGTATGTCTGTGGAATGTTAAGCACGGCGGATTTAATGCCTTTCCAAAAAGGGGGAACGGCAAGATCCTTAAACCCGGGGAACCGGAAACGGTAGGTAACCGGGTCGACTTCCATAAAACCGAATATCCCGTGCTCGCCGGGGTTTTTACCGGTAATCGCGCTGCTCCACGCGGTTGAAGAAACATCGGGGATGGAGGAGGCCATCGGAACCATTCCCCCGCGCTGAATGCATGACAGCGTGTTTGGCATGATGCCGGCGGCGGTATACCGTTCGATGAGGCCATGCGGCACGCCATCGAGGCCGATAACAACCACCTTTGGGGCGTGGGGAACCGCTATCAGAAAAGAGTCCCCGCGCCCATTGTTTGCTGGCCGCTTTTGATGACGAAACGGCCGGTGCGGTGTATCTCGCAGAAAGGGTCGAACGCCAGAGGCGCGTCAAGGATGAAAAGGATATCCGCAACGTGGGATTCATACAGAGTCCCGGATTCCGGAAAAATGGCGTCCATCGCGGCGGGATCGAACATGTTCCTGATCGAGCCGAGCGTGCAACCAACCTCACGCCCCAGAAAACAGAAGAGGTAGCGTCCTCCTTCATGCGCGGCGATGGGATGCAACCAGATCATGCGGCCCGCCACCTCTTTTGAAACCTTGGGCATACTGCCCGCCACCAGCAGATCACCCCTTTTAAACCGCGCCGCGCCATCTGTTTTCAAGGCCACGCACTCATCAGGCCCGGCGGCCGCCAGCGGCGGCACCCCGAACTTTTCAACAGATTTGATAATGTCCACCTCGCCGCCGGGAAGCGCCGTAACGGACATTCCGGGCCGGAGAACCCCCGCCTCAACACGCCCCACCAGATACGGGCCGCTCGGAGGAAATGAATAAAAATCCTGGACGGCGAACCGGAGGCTCATTTCCCCGGCTTTGTGCATTACCAGTTGATCCAGCGCTTCCAGAAGCGTGGGGCCTTTATACCAGGACAGATGCTCCGAACGGCGTGAGATGTTTTCCCCGGTGGCGGCGGCGGCCGGCAGAACGTACAGCGGCGCGATGCCAAGTCCGCCCCAGATTTTTTCAACTTGCCGGGCAAGCTCTAAAAACCGCTCTTCAGACCACTGAACCAAATCCATCTTATTAATGAGCACCAGCACTTGCCGAACGCCGATAAGCGAGAGGGCGTACGCATGGCGGCGCGTTTGCTCCTGTATCCCCTCGGCCGCGTCGACGATAAGCACCGTGGCTTCGGCAAGGGTGGCGCCGGAAAGCATGTTCTTCATGAACTCGCGGTGGCCGGGAGCGTCGATGATCGCATATCGGCGCAGGGGGGTTTGAAAGAATTTCTGTGCGGTGTCGATGGTGATTCCCCGCTCGCGCTCTTCCGCGAAGTGATCCATAACATGGGCGAGGTCGATTGGTGGAAAAGCGCCGTTTGCCCCGGAAGCTCTTCCCGCGTCAATCGTTATGCGCCCGATGAGGGTGCTTTTTCCGTGATCCACATGGCCCGTAATGACAATGGGAAAAACCGCCTGTTCCATCATTTCACATGTATCCCAGGGTGCGGAGTTTTTGCATGGCGTCCGCGTCTTCCTTGTCCTGGGCGCGGCCAGCCCGTTCCGGAACCAATGACGTTTCAACCTCCGCCACGATTTCATCGATAGTGGAGGCGGTGGAGTCCACCGGCCCGCAACAGGGATGGCACCCGATGCTGCGGTATCGTTTGCCATTTCGGGCGAAATAAAGGCTGATGGCCGGGATATTCTCCCGCCGCGTATAGCGCCAGATGTCCGCTTCCGTCATGTGCAGCAACGGATGAACCCGGCAGTGGAGGTCTTCCCGTTCCGCGATCCCGAACTGATCCCATATTTCCGCCGGTTGATTGGCATAGTCCCACTTAAAATCGGTGTCGCGGGGGGAAAAGCTCCGTTCTTTGGAACGGATGCCGTGCTCGTCGCGCCGAATGCCCACCAACACCGCGTCGAATCCCTGCTGCGCGATAACCTGTTTTAGGGCGTCCGTTTTCAGGGTCGTGCAGCAGTCCAGCTTTTTTCCCCTGCCGGAGCCTATCCCCTCGCGCAATGCCTGTTCGTTGCGGGCGATGATCAGGTTGAGGCCGTACTCTTTGGCGATCCGGTCGCGGAATTTGTATATTTCCGGGAACTTGTAACCGGTGTCCACATGCACGACCGGAAAGGGAATGCTCCCCATGAATGCCTTGCGGCAGAGGTGGAGCAACGCCGTGGAGTCCTTCCCCATCGACCAGAGCATCCCGATTTTTCTGAACTTGTGGAAAGCCTCCCTGATTATGAAGACGCTTCTGTTTTCCGCGTTATCCAGAGTATCCATCGTATTTCGTTATTTGGCCTTTATTTTAAGATGCTTCCGCCGGAGGCGTCGACGCCTGAAAACAGTCGTAAATAGTATTAATCCCATTATATACATAAAAACGCTCCATTTGGCATATGGTAATAGTATTTATATGGTGGGTAAAGGTGGGCTTGCAGGCAGTGAAAACCGCAAGCAATGAGCGCATTATAAAAAAACCACTTTCAACAAATGCATCATTGCAAGACCCGTCAAAAACACACGGCAAGCGACAACAAACTATAGTGAAGTGATCCGTTTTTTTGACGCGGGCAACGCGGGACGTACATGAAAAATTGGTCGGGATGGCCGGATTCGAACCGGCGACCCCCTGCTCCCAAAGCAGGTGCGCTAGCCAGCTGCGCTACATCCCGAACTCGTGGCAGGCACTACAATAACGCACAACGGCGGTTGCCGCAAAAACTAATTCCGCTGAACAACCCCACCCGCGCCGCGCCACAAGCGCGCCGCGACCTCCCCTTATCGCCCAAGGCTAAGGGGAGGTAATATTTTCAAACTGGGACGCTATCCAGCTTCTAATTCCGCTTGAGCCGCCGCACTTCCTTGATAAGCCCGTAAAAAAGGTTCTGCTCGCGCGCATCGAGGTTGGCGCGGTCGAAAATGTCCTTTATTTTATCCGCCACCGACGGCGCCCCCATGTTCAGTTCGGCGAAGAGGGCGGAGAGTTCCCCGTAAAACCGGTTTCGTTCCGCTATGGGCAGATGGATTTTGGGGGAAACGGTTTCGCGGGCCGCCAAACCGTCCAAACAGAGCCGCACTTCCAGGCAGACCATCGCCACCGCCTGCGCGAGGTTGATCGAGGGGAAGCCGGGATCGGACGGGATGGTGAGCACTTTGCCGCAACGGTCGAGGTCGTCGCGCGCAAGACCGAATTTTTCCGAGCCGAAAGCGATTGCCACCCGGTTGCCGCGCGCGGCGGTTGCTATCTCCCGCGCGGCGGCGGCGATATCGAGCGATTCCCCCTGTTTCATCCGGTGGCTCGTGCCGAAGACGGCGTGATACCCGCCGATCGCATCGGGGAAATCGGCGTTCACGGCGGCGTTTTCCAGGATATCCTCAGATCCCTGGAGCAGCCGTATGGCGGCAAGATGGCCGTATTCGGTGGGATTGACCAGATGCAGCCGCGAAAAACCAAGGTTTTTCATCACGCGGCAGGCCGCGCCGATGTTGGCCGCGTGCCGGGTACGGTCCAGGATTATCCCTATGTTGTCCAGCGCGGCGGAACGTGCTATTTCGCGCCCTTGTCCCACAGGCCCTTCACTTTACTGGCCAGTGATGCGGAGGGGGGGGTGACAAACATTTCCGGCGCCGGCTTGTCGAGCACGCCCAGCAGCACCAGCCGGTACGAGCAAATGGTGACCAGCGCTTTTTCCGCCAGCATGACCGGCTGCGCCTTGGGAATGATCTGGCCGTTCACCAGTGTGCCGTTATTGGATCCCATATCCTCGATGTAGATGTTGCCGTTCTCTTCCCATATCTTTGCATGGCGGCGGCTGATGAGGCTGTCGTTCAGCCGGATCGGGGCCTCTTCATGGCGGCCGATGATCTTTTCCTCGCCGGTGACCTGGAATTCGTGGAACTCCTTATCGGGGCCGTAGGCGACCAGCTTGTATTTTTTCATAGCCGCGGACATGACCATCGTCGCGGCGGCCTCGCTTCCGGCCTGTAGAATCCCCGATTTGTGGGCGCCGGTCGGTTCCACAAAGGTGATGCGGATTTCCCCCAGCGATATCTCATCGCCGAAGGCCAGCTCCTTTTTCACCGCCTGCGCCCCGTTCACGGTGGTGCCGATGCGGCTGCCGAGATCCTCGATGAAGTATGCGCCGTTCTCCAGGGTGATCTTCGCGTGATGGCGGGAGATGTAGCTTTGATCCAGCACCACGTCGCTATCCGGCGCGCGGCCGATCACCGTTTCGGCCTGGTTGAGGTGGACGATGCGTTTGCCCCGGTCGGCTTCTTCGATCACTATGCTGGGGCCGGCGGTGCCGGTTTCGGCGGCCACCTGTTTGGAGCTTTTCTGGAATTTGAACATCTGGCTCTGCGTGAGTATGGAGCTGGTGGAGGCGGCCTTCTTTTTCTCTTCCACCGTGAACGCCTTGGGGGCTTTTTTGTCCGCCTCGATCTCTTCGGGGATCCAGAACGCCTTGAAAATCCTGAACGGTTCCTTTTTCCCCTTGAGGGATGACAGCTTCTGGAACGAGCAGTAAATCTCGTCCTTGTCCGCCATCGCGTTGTAGGTCTCTTCAGAAAGGTACACTTCGCCGGGATTCCCCTGCGTCTCGATGCGCGAGGCCACGTTCACCACATCGCCGTAGATGTCTTTCTTCTCCACCAGTCCCTGCCCGGTGTGTATGCCGATGCGCACCTGGATAGGCACCTTGGGATGTTTGGTGCTGTTGAATTCGATGACGTTTTTTTGTATCTGCACGCCGCACCTTACGGCGTCCTGCGGAGCCTCGAAATAGGAGAGGGTGCCGTCGCCCATCGTTTTAACCAGGTGGCCGCGGTACTGTTCGATGATCGGGAAGATGATCTTGTTGTGCTGTTCGATCAGCAGCCGCGCGGCCAGGTTGCCTTCCTCCTCGGCGAGCGCGGTGGAGCCTTTCATGTCGGTGAACATCACCGTGATGTTTTTGGTGTACTTATTGCGCAGAAGCTCATCCAGCCGCTCGCGCTCTTCCAGCAGGCGGCCCAGATCGCCCGACATCGACGCGGTCGGGTCGGGCTCTTCCTCATGGGGCTTCTTTTTATCTTCGCTCATGCCTCTCCGTCTATATTGACCATCAACGCACAATTATATAAATAAAAAACCGGTTGCTGTGAGTGTTTTTTTACAATTCGCTGCATTATAGTAACCCCATGCCGGAAAAAGCGTCAATTTATCTGCACATCCCCTTTTGCCGGTCCAAATGCGCCTATTGCGATTTCCCCTCATTCGCCGGCATTGAGGAATTGATGGAGCCGTACACCGCGGCCTTGGCGCGGGAAATCGATGCCGCCGCCAAGCTGCAGGCCCCCACGGTCTATATAGGGGGCGGAACGCCATCGTACCTCCCCGCGCCGCTCATGGAAGCACTCTTGAAGAAGGTTATCGGCCATTTTTACCTTGAAGAGCAGGTAGAATTCACCATAGAGGCGAATCCGGGAACCGCTTCCGAAAGCAACTTCAGGCTCTGGCGGCGGAACAGGGTGAACCGGTTGAGCATCGGCGTGCAGAGTTTCAACGGCCGCCTGTTAAAGAACATAGGCCGCGGCCATAACGCGGCCGATGCGCGGAACACCATCGCCGCCGCCCGCGCCGCCGGATTTGATAATCTTTCCATCGATCTCATCTACGGCCTTCCGGGGCAGACATTGAGCGATTTGAAAGAGGATATGCGGACGTTGCTCGGCCTCTGGCCGGAGCATGCATCCGTTTATCAGTTGATCCTGGAAGAGGGGACTCCCCTGGAAAAGATGGTGGACAAAGGAGAGGTATCGTTGCCGGACGATGACGAAACTTTCGAGATGGGAGAGGCCGCAACCGGCGCTTTAGCCGAAGCCGGGTACGGTCACTATGAGATATCAAACTACGCCCTTCCCGGACGGGAGTGCCGCCATAATACCGCCTACTGGCTGGGAAAGCCGTTCCTTGGGTTGGGGAGCGGGGCGCACTCCTTTATCAACGGCAGAAGGCTGGCAAATCCGGAAAACGTGCAGGAATACATACAGCTGATGGAGAGCAAAGGGAGCGCTTCCACCGAAATAGTTACCGATGAAAAAGCGCGCACTATAGATTATTTGCTAATGCGATTACGCTTAATTAACAAAGAGATAAGCTTTAAAGAAGTAGGCGATACATTAAGTGTTGATTTCAAAGGGCACTTCAATATCCCCCTTACCAAACTTCAAGCGGGGGGCTACATTACACTCACCGATTCCTCCTTCAGGCTAAGTAATAAAGGGATACGATATTTAGATAACATTATATTGGAATTATCCAAGGTGTGATATTATCTGCACACTATAGAGGAGAATCCGGCTTATGTCTGATAATCGTATAAGAATATTTAAGGAAATATCCGAGATTGTTAGTGCAACAATCGATCTGGATAATCTTTTGGACGTTATCATTGTCACCGCAACCAAAATCATGAACGCCAAGGCCAGTTCCTTGTTATTAAAAGACGATAAAACCGGCAAACTCTTTTTCCACATCGCCACCGGCGACAAAAAAGATGAGGTGAAGCTGTACGAACTGGATAAGGGGGAGGGGATAGCCGGCTGGGTGGCCGAGAACGGAAAACCGGTGCTGGTGACCGACGTGAAGGAAGACCCCCGCTGGAACAAAAAAATATCCTCCGCCATCGGGTTTGATACCAATTCCATCGCCTGCGCCCCCCTGAAAGTGGGCGAAAAAACTCTGGGGGTGATCGAGATCATCGACCGCGCCAACGGCGAGGTGTTGGGCCAAGACGATCTGGACATGCTCATCGCCTTCAGCGAGGTGGCCGCGGCCGCCATCCTGAAAGCGCAGGTTTACACCAACGTCAACAAAGAGAACAAACGGCTGAAGGAAGAGCTGGGCGAAAAATTCTCCATCATCGGGGAGAGCCAGGCGTTGACCAAGGTGATGGGGGACGCCAGCAAAGTGGCGCATTCGTCCGCCACGGTGCTCATCACCGGCCAAAGCGGCACCGGCAAGGAACTGATCGCCCGATTCATCCACAACACCAGCCCGCGCAAAAGCCACCCCTATGTCGCCGTCAACTGCGGCGCGCTCACCGAAACGCTGCTGGAATCGGAACTATTCGGCTATGAAAAAGGCTCATTCACCGGCGCCGACAGCCAAAAGGCCGGCCTGTTCGAGGCGGCGCACGGCGGCAGCATATTCCTGGATGAGATCGGCGAGACCACGCCGAACCTGCAGGTGAAGCTGCTTCGGGTATTGCAGGAAGGGGCGTTCAACCGCGTCGGCGGCATCCACCCGATAAAGGTGGATGTGCGCGTGGTGGCCGCCACCAACAAGGACCTGGAAAAACTGGTGGAGGAAAAACGGTTCCGCGAAGACCTCTTTTACCGCCTCAACGTCGTGCGGATAAAAATGCCCTCGCTGGCCGAGCGTAAAGAGGACATCCCGATGCTGGCCGAGCACTTCATCCGCCAGTTTCAAAAAGCCAACGTCGGCAAGGCGGAAAAGATCAGCCCCGCCGCGCTGGAGATATTGATGAATTACAACTGGCCGGGGAACATCCGCCAGCTGGAAAACGCCATAGAACGCGCGGTTATCATGGGCAGCGGCAACGAGATCAAACCGGCCGACCTGCCGCAGGAGATACTGCAGATCAAGGAGGGGCCGGTAACGGTGGGGATTTCACTCAAGGATGCGCAGGATAACTTCAAGCGCGAGTTCATCCGCCGCACCCTCGCGTCGTCGGGCGGAAGCAAGACCAGGGCCGCCGCGGTGCTCGATATCCAGCGCACCTATCTGTCGCGCCTCATCAAGGAACTCGGCATCGAATAGCCGCCTTCTTTCCCCTCTTGGTGGAACGAATGGTGTACGGGCAGGTTTCAAACCTGCCCCTACCTTAAACACTATCAAAGCTCTCTTTCCCCCGGTGGGTACCTAATTTATTGGGTACATCATGCCGCAAGGCATGACTTCTCCCGCCGCTGACCAGCCGATGTCACAAGAATGTGTGACCGGCTTTTGCCCGGCAGGACACACATTCCAGTGTGTCCTTTTCTGCTTGCTCCTTTTATTTGCACTTGAAGGAGAACATGTTATTCAACGTGGCATTTCCATCCGCACAAGTGTGTATTTTTATGGGTAGTTGCGTGCACGTGCCCAACATTGAGGAGTGAGATGTCTGTATAAATAATTGACATATTATATCGCCTGGCATAGGATTTCTTCCGGGGGAAATAGCCAAAACAGTGGTCACCTGTGTGTAGCCGCTTGGAATGTGCTGGATAAAGCATTGCGGCGGGGTAATCGCAATTTTGCGTATTGCTCACGATCCTTGCTAAACAACGTGTGTCATGGCAAATATTAAGGGGGAAGCTGGGAATGGGCAGGTCAGTATTGCGCCTTAGCGGTATTCTTTTCATCATTTGTTCGTTTTGGGGTTGCGCTTCTTTCGATAGGGGAGTTGAGGAAAGGCTATCTGCCGGAACCCATCAGGCCGTTATCAACGGCGCAAAACTCTACTACCACGTCCACGGCAAGGGGCCGGTCTGCATCGTGCACCCCGGCGGCCCGGGGTTTCAGTGGGTTTATTTGCGGATGCCCGAGGTGGAACAGTCCCTCACCTTGGTCTATTTGGAACCTGTCGGCAGCGGGCAGTCGGAGAGGCTGCACAACCCGGAAGATTACACCATGCGCCGGTATGCGGATGATTTGGAAGAACTCAGGAAACAGCTTGGCTTGGAGAAATTTTACCTGCTTGGCCATTCGCATGGCGGCATGGTGGCGCAGGTATACGCGATCGAACACCAGGAACATCTCCGCGGGCTTATCCTTTACGGCACAACTCCCGTCGCCAACGCGGAGTGGACCAATGACATTATGGGCAACCTGAAACGATACGAAAAAGAGCCGTGGTTCCCGGATGCGGTAGCCGCTTTTGCGTCCTTCCCGAACGTCAAAACCGATGAGGAAGGAATCGCGCTTGTAAAGCGGGCCGCAGGGTTGTATCTGGGAGACTATTCCGCGCACAGGGCGCAGTATGACGCGTATTTCTCGAAAGTGGGCATTTCAGTCACCCCGTATTTAACTGCGTTAAAGCAGGAGTGGCCGAAGTTTGATGTGCGCCCACGGCTTGGCGAGATCAAAACCCCCACACTGATCATCAACGGGGAAAAGGATATCATTGAAAGCCCGCTGTTCGGGCGGGAGATCAACAGCCGCATAAAAGATTCCCGGCTGGAAATTATCGAAAACGCGGGACACCTGGCGCACTTTGAGGAGCCAACGGCATTTGCCGCCACCATAAGCGGCTTTGTGATGGATGTTGAAAAAACGCATGGCGGGAAATGATCACATTCCGCCCCAGGTGGCACGGACACTCTTGTCCGTGTTGCGCCTGAAAGGGCGCAAGCAAAAATTAAACTTTCATGGCCGCTATGCGGCCATTGCGGACAGGAGTGTCCGCGCCACCGGGATGACAACTTTCCCGGCTTTCCTCTTTGGGCTGGCGCTGTCTCTCATTCCCGCGGTCAATGCCGGGGCGGTGGAAAACCTGACGCTTTCAAAAGGCATGAATGGCGATCTCATCGGCATGCATGTTGAGCACTTGGTGGATGCTACAAAGGCGTTAACGATAGATGATGTAACGAAGGCCGATTACCAGAAGCAATTTCTCCCCGTCGACAAGGAAACCCTCGATTTCGGGGTATCCTCAGCGGCCCATTGGGTACGAATCACTGTTAACAATCCCCTCCCGGAACAACTTGAATGGATATTGGAAGCCGAACACCCCTTGCTTAATTACATTGAAGTGTACGAGCCAGCCATTGCCCCGACTTACAAAATTCACCGGGGGGGCAACTACTTGCCTTTTAACAACAGGGATATTTCTTACAGAAAGAACGCATTCAAGATGGTAACGGCTCCCGGCCCCCATCTTATATACGCCAGGTTCTCCCCTAAAAACGCGGCGACGATGAACTGCACCATCACCGCATATTCCACCGAAACATTTTACAAAAATGCCAATAACGAGAACCTGATGTTCGGCCTTTTCTACGGCGCCATGGCCGTCATGCTCTTTTACAACCTGTTCATTTACCTCTCGGTGAGGGATGTCAGTTATCTTTATTACGTAATGTACATTGCGCTGACCGCGGTGCTTTACCTTGGCCTTAACGGGTTTGGGTTCCAATATCTCTGGCCGAATTCCATCTACATGGAAACCGTCGGGAGGATTGTAATCAGTTGCACGGCTTTTATCCTGGGCGCCTATTTTGCAAAGTCTTTCTTGAAGCTGAAAGACCATGCCCCGCGCATGGACAAGACGTTGTCGCTGCTTGCGGCGCTATTCGGGATCGTCATAGCGTTAACCCTCATTGCCGAATCCATCACGCCATTCGTGTTGTTTGGATACCCCTTGATGCTCATAACTCCGGTGTTATATTTGACAGCCGGGGTGATCCGCCTTTTACAGGGGTACCGGGCGGCCAGATTCTTTCTGATTGCCTGGATAGCATTTAGCCTGGGCTGCATGCTGTACCCTTTGAGGGATTACGGCTTTCTTCCCCATTCATTTATCACCACCTATGGAATGCAGATCGGCGCATTGCTGGAGGTTATCCTCCTTTCCTTCGCCCTTGCAGACAGGATAAACATCCTGCAAACAGATAAGATTCAGGCTCAGCAAAAAATATTGGAAGCCGAACGCCTCGCATTGGAAATCGCCAAGAACGCGCGGGAGACCCTTGAGATCAAAGTCGCCGAGCGGACCGCCGACCTCGCCAAAAGCCGGGAAGAGGCGCTTGAAGCCACCAAGATGAAAGACAAGCTGGTGGCGCTGGTCTCGCATGACCTCCGCTCGCCCATCGGTTCCATAAAACTGGCGGTAACCATGCTTCATGAAGATGAAACGATGGCGGCAACGCCGCGCAAGCTGCTGGGCCGATTATCCGTTAGCTGCGGGAACCTTTTGGAGATGATCAACCGGTTGCTGGACATGTCGCGCTTAAATGCCGGACAACTCATTCCGCGAAAGGCGCGCCTGAACGCATGCACGTTGGCCGGTTCGGTCATCGAAACACTTGAGCCGATGGCGAAGCAGAAGGGTATCGAATTGCGGAATGACCTGCCGGAAGGGATGCCAATATTTGCCGACAAATCCCTTTTCCACGCCTGCATTATCAATCTTGTGTCAAACGCCCTGAAGTTCACCCCGCAAGGCGGAGTGATCCGCATCTATGCCCCGGAGGGACACGTTAACAGCATCGCTGTAAGCGACACGGGGGAAGGGATCGATAATGAGCTGGCGCCGCTATTGTTTAGCCACCAAAACAAAACGCTGGGCCTAGGCACGGCCGGTGAAACCGGGAGCGGCCTGGGGCTTCCCTGGTGCAAGGATGTGATGGATGCGCACAAAGGAAGCATAAGCGTCCAGACTCAAAGCGGGAAGGGGAGCATCTTTACCCTGACTCTTCCCCCGGAAAGGCCAACGGTGCTGGTGGTGGACGACCAAGAGGTGCACCGTGCGCAGATTCGTGACTATTTAATTCCCTTGAATGTGGAGGTGCTTGAATCCGAAAACGGCGTGGAGGCGTTGCGCCTGCTCAAAGAGGTGTGCGTTGCCCTTGTTATCACCGACATCCATATGCCGGAGATGGACGGCTTGCGTTTCATCCAGGAGTTGCGCACATTGGACACGCCGCGGGATACGCCGGTCATCGTTATGACCTCGGCAAACGATGTTGCCGGCGGCGGGGGCGGGGAGATGGCGGACAAAGCGCTTCAGGCGGGCGCCGCCGATTTCGTGCGGAAGCCACTTAATAGGGATGACCTGTTGCCGAGGGTGAAGCGCTTCATCATGGTTTGATGGGCAAGAGAGTGCATGAAAACGGGCACAGGTGTGTATTTCAATGCTTCTACCGTCCCTTTTGATTCTTGTCATGCCGGACACCGATCCGGCACCCAGAAATATTATCCAAGCTCTCTCTTTCTCGGTGGGTACATGCTCTCAGCATGTACATCGGCCCGCCGGGCCGACCCGTTCCATAGGCACTTATTGCCGCCTCCGCACAATAGCACGAGGTATTGCTTGCCGCATGTGCAATGAAATTCTCGCGCCAAGTTTGTAAACCAGCCGCCATTATTTGCCGCCACCGCAAAATCCGGTTAAGCTTTGCATAGCGATAACTGTCATATTATTCGTGCGCTACGGTGGTCAAGTTCTTGTGCCGCACGATGCTGCTTCTGCCTGCGTTCCTTCCGTTTTCGGCCACGGCATCATCAAAGGCATACTCTTTGCTTTTTACACGGGGATGGCGAATAAAGTTCTAATTAACTGCTTAGGGAAGGTAAAGAGATGAGCATTTCTATTTCCGGATTGGGAAGCGCGCAATCACAGGCGGTATCGGGGGCAAGCGGCAGGAGCGGCGCCATCTCCAAGGGGCTGTCGAGATTATTTCAGCAGCTTGATACCGGCGGAACGGGAAGCCTGACCAAAGCCCAGTTCGAATCGGCGTTTCAAAAACTGAAATTGCCCGCATCCATCAAATCGATGGGAGCCGACGCGCTTTTCAGCAAACTCGATCCCAAAGGGACGGGGAGCATCTCCAAGGATCAGTTCGTCGCCGGGATGAAGCAGGTATTTTCGGATCTCCAGGCAAAAAAATATGGCGGACTCAGCCAGTATGGGGCGGCTGATCCGTCCACCACCCTGACTTCAGGTATCGATGCCTTGCAGTCGGCATTGAACAAGCGGTCCAGCACCGGCGCAAACTACACCGGCCGCGCGTAAAAACAGAATAATAAGGAAGCATCATCATGAAAATATCCGGCGGACAGCCAAAGATCAGTTCGGGAGCCAGCGCAAAACGTCCATCGTCAAAAACGTCCTTGTTGTCCCTGGGCGGCGGAGCAAAAGCCTCCGGCGCCGTAATGGCCAAAGCCCCCCACAAAGGCACAAAGATCGACATCACCGCTTGAACTGTGTCATCCCGGCCTTGAGCCGGGACCCAGACATATTGTCCAAACTCTCTTTCTCTTGGTGGGTACATGCTCTCAGCATGTACTTCGGCCCACCGGGCCGATTGCCTGTCATCCCCGCGCAGGCGGGGATCCAGAAAATTATCAAAGCTTTCTCTCTCCCGGTGGCTATCCCACCAAGACTGAGTTCATAAAATTAGCAGAATGCTATTAGTAAGGCATGGCATATAAAAATGACATAAATAGCTAATATTGACAATTTATTTAATTATGGCTAATCTGTAGGCATGGACACATACAAGGTAAAGCTGGCGGAAGGGGGGCGGGTAGTTATCCCCGCCAGGTTCCGCAAGGCGCTGGGCTTAAAGACCGGCGATGAAGTGCTGATACGGCTGGGGGATGGCGAAGCGGTGTTGTCCGGCGTACGTAGTTCCATCGCGCGCGCGCAGGGGATCGTAGGCAAATACGTCAAAAGGAACCGTTCCGCCGCGCAAGAGCTGATAGACGAGCGCCGCGGGGAAGCCCGGCGTGAGCGGTAACGGCCATGTGCTTGATGCATCGGCGGCTCTTGCTTTGCTGTGCAATGAGACCGGGGCCGAGCAGGTAACAAAGGCGTTCGAGGCGGGGCCGATATATTTTTCCACCGTCAATTATTCGGAAACGGTAGGGCGGCTCATCGCGCTAGGGGCAACGAGGCCGGAGGCTGTTGACGCATTGGATGCGTTAGGCGCCGAGATCGTGGCGTTCGACAAGGAGATGGCGGCTCTGGCCGGTTATTTGCGGGAAGAGACCGCGGCTTTGGGGTTGTCGCTTGGCGACCGCGCCTGTCTTGCGTTATCCAAGCGGATGAACCTCCCCGCGCTTACCGCCGACCGTGCCTGGGGCCGGTTGAAACTGCACCCCAAGCCGAAGATCATCCGCTAACCGATTTATTGATACCTGCATAGGTAATATCCCATGCCTGGGTGGCGCGGACACTCTTGTCCGCGTTGTGCCCGCAAGGGCACAAGCGTTTTATGGCCGCGTGTGTATTGCGCGCCCGGCCGGACGCGCCACGGGCAGGGGTGCCCGTGCCACCAGATGTAACTTTCACGAATAGGACATTGTGGAAACGCCGGCGAAGGGCATTTTTATTTCTTAACTAAATCCTTATACCTTCCAACGGTTATTTTTATTTTTGAGCTGAATTGATCTTCGGCAACCTCCAGGTCATACCGTGATTGCAGGTTCATCCAAAATTCCGGTTCAATGTCGAATAACTTTCCAAGCCGGATGGCGGTGTCGCCGGTGATGGCCCGCTTGCCCAGTACGATCTCGTTAACGCGGCGGGGCGACATCCCCGTTTCGCGCGCCAGCAGGTTCTGGCTTATTCCCATCGGCTCCAGAAACTCCTCAAGCAGAATTTCGCCCGGGTGGATCGGTTTCATCTTCGCCATTTATGCCTCCATCGTTAATGGTAATCGGTGATTTCCACTTCAAATGCGTTGCCGTCGTGCCACCGGAAGCAAATACGCCATTGGCCGTTTATCCTTATGCTATGTTGCCCGGCTCTATCGCCCTTTAATGCTTCCAGATGATTCGCCGGTGGTACCTTTAGCGCATTCAGGGAAAGTGCGGCGTCAAGCATGTTGAGCTTCTTCTTTGCCGTCCTCTGAATATTGAACGGCAGCTTTTTACATGTTTGGCGTTGGAATATCTTCTCCGCTTCTTTATCCCTGAAGCTTTTTATCATGCGGCTATGATATTACCTATGACGTTATGTGTCAATAAACTGGGTTGTGGGCCGGGAAGTGCCGTTCCGTTTCCGCGCTTACGGTGGAATGTCATGCCGGCCTTTGAGCAAGGAGCAGCGGAACAAATATGCAGGCGATGCCTGCGATGTCATCCCGGGCTTGACCCGGGACCCAGACATATTATCCAAGCTCTCTTTCTTTTCTCTTCTTCCCCGGTGGGTACCCAATTCATTGGGTACATCATGCCGTAAGGCATGACCGCGCTTCTTGCCGCTTCGCGCCAATGTACACATTAAAATGTGCACCCACCCGGAAGCTTGGTGGGTACATCATGCTCTCAGCGTGTACATCGGCCCGCCGGGCCGATTGCTTGTCATCCCGCACTCGATGCGGGGTGTATCCAATATAAGCCGACAATAAGAAATGGATACTTACCCCCTCGTTGGTCATTGTCATTTATAATAGGGCCGTCAAAGGGGGCTAATGAGAAGCGAGCAGGACATTTTTGAAGACTTATCGCTGCTTTGCAGGTTGCCGGGCTTTGCGCACGTTATTGCGTACTTCTGCTATCGTGACAATTTCGTTCGATACAATGATGATCTGAAGTCAGAAGATCTGCAGCACCTGAGTTCCCCGAGCCGCCTGCTGCGTACCGAAATTGCTACGCTAATAGGTCTTATGATTAAAGGAGAAGTAGATTACACGCTACCACCCCCAATAATATTTCAGCAATACATTGACCGAGCCGAAGGTTTGCTCGAAGAAATGCACCGGGTTCTAGCAGAACCATTATTTGCTGATTTTGATAAAAAAAAGCTTGAAACTTCAGATTGTAATCCGGCTGTTAAATGGAGCATGCTGCGAGAGCCTATTTTTTACAATGGCGAATCAGCTTATACGTTTCAGTACCGCGATTTTTCTGCAAAGAAATATGCAGCCGATACTTCGTGGCTGAAACAGAATAAGGGTTTTGCAATCGATTCAGCGCGAGAGGTTGTTGGCGCCATCGGAAAACTGCATGAACAAAAGGTTCATTCAACACATGTAGGAATGAGTCAAATTTCGCGAGACGAATGGACAATTCTGCCTGGTCTTATGTTTACGATTCAAGAAATCGCTGGCATTTCTGGGATTGATGAAAGCCAGATTGAGGCAGTTTTAGATGCTTTTACGCTTCCAGCGGAAGAGAGGAACCAGCACTTTAACTCGGTCAATGATTTTAATGTTACAACTGCAAAACCCATGTTGCGGATGGCTTCGGGCGAGTTCCTCTTATTTCAGGATTACAGCCTGCTTGAGGCCCTCTATGAATCTCCTTTTTATTGGATGAGCGGGGATAAAAGTTACGTTAACACCGCTATGGAAAATAGGGGTAGATTTACTGAAGGTTTCTGCCAGGAACGGTTGGAACTGGTTTTTGGTAAAAAGTATGTATTTCCTAATGTGAAAATCCTTAAGCCGAAGCATGAAACTGTCGGAGAAATTGACATACTTATCCTCTTCGGCGATCGCGCAATAATTCTGCAAGCGAAATCTAAGCGGTTAACCCTGGAGGCACGGAAAGGAAACGATCTTAGAATTAAGGAGGATTTTAAAAAAGCCATTCAGCATTCATATGACCAAGGTCTGCATTGTGCAAAGCACCTCGATGATTCGCAATTTAAACTGGTGGATTCGACAGGACAGGAAATCCCACTCTCATGCAATTTGAAGGAAATCTATATTTTTTGTGTGGTATCCGACCATTACCCTGCGCTGAATTATCAGGTAAGGCACTTTCTCAGTTTTGAAAGTAACCCACATATCCTGCCGCCGTTTGTAATGGATATTTTTACCCTGGATGCTATGACTGAAATGCTGCAATCGCCGTTGTATTTTCTTAGCTATATTAATCGAAGGGTGAGTTATGCAGAGAAGCTGCATGCTCCAAATGAGCTCACAACCCTTTCCTTCCACCTAACCCACAATTTGTGGATTAAAAACGACCTAACCGTGATTTCCTTGTCGGGGGATATCTCCTCCGAATTGGATGTTGCAATGGCTGTTAGGCGAGAGGGTGTTATGGGGAGGTCGACACCAGATGGAATATTAACCCGACTCAAATCAACTGAACTAGGCCGTATCGTAAAGGAAATTGAAACCGAGCCTCATCCTGACGTCATCGATTTGGGGTTTTTCCTGCTCTCAATAGGCGAGGATGGTGCAATCGATGTAAACAGGGGGATAAGCTTAGTTGTGAGTCGGGCGCGGCTGGATGGCAAACATCATGATGCTACGTTTGGGTTTGATGATGCGGAATCCGGGATTACAATTCATTGCAACAAATTTCCTGCATCATTAGCCGCCGACCACCTTCGCAACCATTGTGAGAAGAGAAAATATTCACGGAAAGCAAAGACTTGGTTTGGCCTATGTTTAAGCCCGGTGGATGGCTCATTAAGGTTTACCTTGGGCTTAAATAGTAAATGGGAGCAAAACTCCCAAATGGATGAAGCAATAAAAGGTGCTCCTAAACCGTATGCCAGTGTGGTTGATGCTATAAAAGCTGAAAATACCAAGCTTAAAACAGGCAGGAATGACCCTTGTCCATGCGGGAGCGGGAAGAAATATAAAAAGTGTTGTCAAAATAGACAGAGACGCTAAGAAGGCTTAAATGCCTTGAACTGGAAAATCGTTTACAGGTAAGCATTTGAGAGAAGAGTGCTCAATCTGAGATAGTTACGAAAAGCGTTTACATCTGAGGGAGCATCTGGCCCCACGCAACCAACTAACCCCTTGCATCATTCCCGAATCGTTGTAGGATGGGTGCAGGGAGCTATCTGGTGGAATTTCTGGACCGGCGGCAATGACTGTTCGGCACGAGATTGTTTAACAAACATTTTTCGGAGCTATATGAAAAACAGGCGTGTGTGGTTGGCGGGAATATTCATCCTGGCCGCTTCCTCTCTATTCGGATTTTTGTCGTGCGGCTCGACCACTTCTTCCAGCGCAACTCCCGAATCGCTGCTGGTGGGCGAATGGCTGGGGAAAAATTCCACCAACAACTGCGTTGCCGCCAGCAATCCCTGTTACAACGCCCAATTCGTCGTCACCTTCACCAAGAACGGAACCTATTCAATAGTCACCAATGAAGGCGGGGCCGATGCCGGAACTTTTGTCGCCACCGCATCCACCATCACCACCACCACGGTCACTATAAAAACCTCTGCCTGCTTCACGACCGACTTTTTCAGCGGAACGGCCTACACGCTCTCCTCCGACGGCAAGACGTTGACCATTCCCGTTTGTCCGCTCATCTTCGCCAAACAATAAATCTGCCGCCGGGTTTCACCCCGCTTCTCCGCGCGGAAGTCCACCACTGTTGGCTGATTTGATGGAATTGGCGTTTCTGAAAGGCGTGGCGGCGAAGGTGAAAATGGTGTTTTTGGCGCATTTTTCAAAATTTGCCTGAAAAGCACGAAGCTGAATGAGCTATTTTCCCGGCCGGTTTTTGGGCTGCTGCGGGATGCGGATTACCGCCGGAAGGGGGAGCGCAGGAAGCCGAGCATCCACCGCAAGGGGGAGTGATGACGCGGCGCGAAGATTCTCGAAGCCATCCGGTACAGGTCGTCCACCTCTTGGTCGAGTCCTTTGAACGCTTCCGCGAGCATCTGCTGGTTTTTCATCGAGCAATGTCTTTTCATGCTCGATTTATCGGCAGGCGGCCCGCGCGATATAAGGGAAAAAGCGGTTGTTTAATAATTAGTTGAGCCGCGGCTGCGGCTCAACGTAATTCAAAGCCTGTTGAGTGGGGACTATCAGGCTTTGACGTTCACGCCACTCCCTTTGGGGGAGGTGGCAAATCTTTCCAATTTCTGATTGCCGTTTGCGACAATTTTTTTCGTGCTACCGCCTGATTTTTCAATGTTTCCGCCCATCATTTGCAATTTGCCCGAAACGGGTGGCACTTTTATGGGGCTTCCATTAAATATAGCTGGTACTCCGGTACCGAACTTCACCATGTTGATCTGCATCGCGTTCTCCTTTACTCCTATCCATGGAGCTTTCCGTTTTCTTTATCGGCATGAGATATTAAAACTTGATACCCCCCCAAAAAGAAATAAAATATATTTCGAGGTGACCAGATATGCCCATTTACGAGTATAGACACAAACATGAGCCAAGTAAATGCAAAGACCCTTTCGAGGTGATCGCCGCCATCAAGGATGACGCGCTTTCCGAATGCCCCACCTGCGGCCAGCCGGTCGAGCGGATACTTTCCGCTTTCAAAGGAAAAGTGAACATTTTCGCCGATAGCAACTTGAAAGAAAAGGGGTTTACCAAGCTGGTGAAGGATCATGTTAAGGGGGGCTATCGCAAGGTTTAGCGCGCTTTATTGAAAAACGGCTGAAGGTAAGGGGCGTGATGTTCTGGGAGCATTGGGGGTAACCAGGGTTCCTGAACATCATGGCATCGCCGAATACGCTTTTTTGAAGGCGCAACACGTATAAGCTTTGCCCGCCCCATATCTCCAGCCGGTTTTGGGGGTAAATATATTCAATTACTTACAAAGCAAGAACAATGCCGCACAGCTCCATGCGTGTAATTAACAATAAAACAAATACATATGTAAATGCCAGCAATGGGCTTCATTGGTCGCAACCTACAAAAAATGTCGGCTAATTTCCCGCCTCCTTTTTTTATCCCCTTGCGTATATGACGTGCTAAGATTCCCTTAATTATGGAGAACAGGAAAGCTAACATCAGGCACTATGACCGCAAGATACTTGAGCATCAGACTGTCGGCATATTTGTAGATGCTGAAAATGTTGAAATGTCCGGCCTCAACGTCTACAAGGGGCGAACCGATTATAAAAAGCTGATTCAGACCATCGGCAGCGGCCGCCGGGTCATTCGCATTATCTACTACAAGCCGCAGCATAAAGAGATCAGCGAAGATTTTAAAAAATTCTGGTACGACCAAGGGGGCGAAATAAAGCGTCCGTTGAAAAACGCCGACTCCTTTCTTACGATTGATGCTGTGACACTTGCCGACAAGATGGATGTCATCGTGATCGTAGGGGGGGACAAGGACTACATGCCGCTGCTGTGGTATGTAAAATCACGCGGATGCAAGACCGAGGTCTGGAGCTATCCAGAAACCACTTCAGCTACCCTACAGGAAACAGCTGATTTCTTTTATCCAATCGATGAGTCGTTCATCATCAAAGATGCTTCGCGCCGCCGTGCCATCAGGCCGGAAAAAGACAAACCCGAGGTCAAAGAGAAAGAAAAGGAGCGGGAAAGGCCCAAGGCGTAGGACATTTTTTTACCGCTCCATGCCGCGGGTTTCCGTAAATTGATATTTTGGGAAAAGCAGCTCAACCCGAAGGCGGCTCATTGCGATACCTTTTGCTCGATTATGCCGCCGCCGTTGCTTGCGGGGGAGGCGGGGCGCTGGCGGCTCTTATCGTGCCGCGCGGATGGGGAATGGTGCCCGCCATGGTACTTGGTATGGCGCTGGGTATGGTTGTCTTCGCGTTGATTTTGAATTTTGCCGCGCCGGTTCTGGGCGGCTTCACCCTCATGTTTCCCGGCATGTTCGCAGGAATGTGGGGCGGGATGATCGGCGGCATGGCCCGCGTGATGGGACATAATCCGTTGCATGCCGTGTTGGGCGGTCTCCTGCTGGGATTTTCGTTACAACTCCTGTTTCACCTCTACGACCGTGGATTACGGGGCGAGGTGCGCCGTGATTAAGCGGCATATTGCAAAGTGGAACCGGGCCGCCGCTGGACTGGAATCGGTGGGGGTGGGGGTTGAGCGCCGTTATGGCCACCTTAAGCGGGAGCTGTTTGGCAAAGCCCAGGGGGAAACATTGCTGGTGGCGGCCGGCACCGGGCTTGATTTTCAACATCTTTCCAAAGGGTTGCGCGTCACCGCCGTCGATTTCTCGCCGGTGATGCTTTCTTATGCGAAACCCCGCGCCAAAGAATATCGCGGGACGCTCCGGCTGGTGCGGGGGGATATACAGCGTCTTTCATTCCGCGATGCGTCGTTCGACAGTATTGTTACCGCCTGCACCTTTTGTTCGATTCCCGATCCGTTACTGGGGTTGCGCGAACTCCACCGGGTTATAAAGCCGGGCGGCCGGTTGTTGATGTTTGAGCATGTGCGGGCCGGCAATTCTCTATTGGGATTTTTTATGGATGTCATGACCCCATTTTCCGGTTATTTCGGGCCGGACATGAACCGCCGCACGCGCGAGACCGTTCAACAGGCGGGATTTGCAATCGAGCGCGAGTTCAATATCTATCTTGATGTGGTAAAAATGTTCGAGTGCGTGAAAAATCCCCTCTAAGCCCGCCGACTAAGGCCCCGTTGTTACCCCGCCAGTTTCGTTGTATATTGTTATCCACTAAATAGTTTCATATTTAGCCACCACAATAGGTGGCGTTCCGTGGGAGGGGCGTGAGGGAATGGCCGTGCGCGAGAAACGCAAGCTGGGCGACCTGCTGGTCGAGGCGGGGGCGCTTTCCGTAGCGCAGCTCACGGCGGCGCTGGAACGGCAACGGCACAGCCGCAAAAAGCTGGGCGAAGCCATCGTCGATCTGCGGATACTGACCGAAGACGCGATACTGCAAACGCTTGCCCGCCAGCTTCGCATCGATCTGATCGATCTTGACGCGCTTGAGCCGGACTTCGACATCCTCAGGAAAATTCCCGAAGCGACCGCGCGTAAATACGCCCTGCTGCCGCTGGGCCGCGCGGGCGAGCTGGTGCATATCGTGATGGCCGACCCACTCAATATCTTCGCAATCGACGAGATAGCGATTAAGCTGAATGCCGAAGTGAAGGTCTCTATCGCGCACGAGCACCAAATCACCGCCGCCATCACCCGTCATTACGGCGTGACCAGCTCCATTCACGAAGCGCTTCGCAGTGTGCAGGGCGCGGATGAGGTCCGCGAGACCGCCGCGCCGTATTCGACGGTTGCGCCACGGGAAATAGCGCCGGTTGCCCGGCTGTTGGATACTATCGTCCGGCAGGCGGCGCGGGACCGCGCCAGCGACATCCATATCGAACCGGACGAGGAGGATGTAAAAATCCGCATGCGTATCGACGGAGTGCTTTTTGCCAATGCCCCGGTGCCAAAGGCGTTGCAGGCGGCGCTCATCAGCCGGGTAAAAGTGTTGGCGCGCATGGATATCGCGGAATCGCGGTTGCCGCAGGATGGCCGCTTTCAGATGGAAATCGAGGGGGGCGGGACTGAATGCCGTGTGAGCGCTTTTCCCACCATTCACGGCGAAAATGTGGTGATAAGGATGTTGCGGAAAGACGCCGCCCTGACAAAGCTGGAAGATACTGGATTGTGCGGCGCCACGCTTGAGCGGGTGGCGGGGATGTTCCGCGCGCCATTCGGGATCATCGTGGTAACCGGCCCCACCGGCAGCGGCAAGACAACTACGTTGTATGCCGCGCTCAACCTGATCAATACCGTGGAGCGTCACATCATCACCGTCGAGGATCCCGTGGAGTACCGCGTTCCCGGCGTCCGTCAGGCGCAGGTGAACCCGAAGGCGGGACTCACATTCGCCTCTTCATTGCGTTCCATTCTCCGGCAGGATCCGGACGTGATCATGGTAGGGGAAATCCGTGACCGCGATACCGCCGAAATCGCCATTCAAGCGGCGATGACCGGCCATCTGGTGTTATCCACGCTTCATGCCAACGACGCGCCCGGCGCGGTTGTGCGCCTCGCCGATATCGGCATTGAGCCGTTCATGATCTCTTCCGCGCTTGCGGGGGCCATAGCCCAGCGGTTGGTGCGGCGCGTTTGTTCCGGTTGCACGGGCGCGGGTTGCATGGTATGCCGCAAAAGCGGATATGCCGGACGGATCGGGGTATTCGAGGCGCTGACGCTGAACGAAGCCGCGCGCGAGATGATCAATGGACGCGCGCCGGCATCTGCGTTGCGGGAGTACGCCGTGCAACATCTCGGTATGGAGACCATGCGCCGCGATGGAATGGAAAAGGTGAAACGGGGAATCACCACCGCCACGGAAGTGAACCGCGTTACGGCTGAATTCTGATGCCCCGCTACGCCTATAAAGCCCGCGGCCACGGGGGCGAACCGCACACCGGCGATGTTGACGCGGACAGCAAACAGGCCGCCGCGCGGCTGCTCATCGGACGGGGGCTTGCCCCCTCCAGAGTTGAAGAGAAGCATGAAGGGGGCTTTTTGGCTCCCGCCGCGCTGCGGCGGCGTTTTGATAAAGTAAAGGTGGAAGAACTGGCTCTTTTTACAAGCCAGCTTGGTACGCTTTTCCGCGCCGGAATTCCGCTGGTTGATTGCCTCTCCGCTATCATCGGGCAGGCCGAAAACGGCCCGCTCCACCGTACGTTGGAAATGGTGGGCAGATCGGTGACTGACGGCGCGGCGCTTCATGAAGCGCTGGCGCAACACCCGGCAATCTTTCCGGAAACATGCGTGAACATGGTTATGGCGGGCGAGCTCTCCGGCGCTCTGGACGAATCGCTCGACCGGCTGACGAAGTTGCTGGAGCGGCAGAGCGCCGCCGAAAAACAGATTGCGGAGGTCATGCGCTATCCCAAGATCGTCGCAGGCGCGCTGTTCGTCGCCGTTACGGTGCTGATGATCTTCGTGGTTCCCCGATTCACACAATTTTTCGAGAAGGGGAAACTGGCTTTGCCCCTTCCCACGCGCATTCTCATTGCCGTCAGTTACGGGTTTCAGCACTACTGGCTTGTGGGGGCGGTTTTGGTTGCGGCGGCGGCGTTTGCCTTCAAGTGGTACATCGATACGGAAGAGGGGCGATACCGCTGGCATACATTTATTCTGCGTGCTCCGGTTTTCGGGGGTATTTTCCTGAAGCTCACGATGGGGCAATGGTGTCAGGCATTGGCGAATCTCATCCGCTCCGGCATTCCCGTGTTGCAAGCCATCGAGGTGGCGGGGAGGACGGCGGGAAACGTTTTTCTTATGAGGATATTTTACGAAGTCGCCGCCAGCGTCCGCGAAGGGAGCGGATTGGCGGCCCCGCTTGCGCGGCATAAAATTGTTCCGCCGATAGCGGTGCGGATGATAGCGGCGGGGGAAGGCTCCGGCACGCTGGACGATATGCTGATGAAGGTGGCCGATTATTTCGACCGCGAGGCGGAGCGGAAGATACGCCTGCTTTCTTCGTTGATCGAGCCGGCGCTTATCGTGCTCCTCGGCGGCATCATATTGTTTGTCGCGCTTTCCATCTTCCTCCCGATGTGGGACATGACCAAGCTGGCCGCACCCCGCCACTGATTGCCGTTCAACGGAGAGTTAGGGGAGGCCCAGAAGAGGTTTTGGGGTAGGATAGGGCGCATGACGGTGAGCAGCGCGGAACTGACGGGACTTCTCAGCGAAATCCTTGGTGAAGCAAGCGGCTGGCACATAAAAAAAATATATCAGCCGGATGCGGCTACGTTGGTTTTCTCCTTTCAGGAATCGAAACGGCGTCTGCTTGTTTGCACTGGCCTGGGGTTGGGGCGTATCTATCTTACGGGCATCCATGAAAAGATGGATGAATCTCCCGCGCCGTTCGCCCAACAACTTCGCAAGCATCTTTCCGGCGAGCGGTTTTTCGGATTCGCCAAGGAAAAAGGGGAGAGGCTTTTCGCGCTGATGATCGGGCAACATCAACTATGGGCACGGCTGTTCGGACAGAGGGGCTTTTTGCTGTGCAACGGGGATGGAACGGTTTTGGGGAGTCTCGGATTTGCCGATGCGCCGCGCCCCAGTGAAGTTTTTTCGCCGCCGCTCCCCGCCGGTTTGACCGAAAAGCCGGTGCTTATTGAAGGCTCGCTCTGCGCCGCCATAGAATCGCGTTACACAAAAATAGGGGAGGCGGCCCGGTTGGAGCAGGACCGGCGCATCATCATCTCAGCCGCGAACGCTGAGATGAAAAAAATCAAAAACCTCATTGGAGGACTGGAGCGCGACCGCGCAAACCTGCAAGGGTTTTCGGCATATAAAGGATATGGCGATCTCTGCCGCACCTATTATCACGAACTGAAACGGGGGCTTTCCATGATATCCCTCACCGATCCGGCAACCGGCGAAGCGGTGGCGATTCCGTTATCGCCGAAGCTTTCGCCGAAGGAGAACGTTGAGTTGCTCTATAAGAAATACAAAAAGTATGTAACGGGTATGGTAAAGCTGGAAAAGACACTGGCGACGGCGTGTGAACGGCAGACGGTTTTGGAAGGGAAGATTGTGGCCGCTCAGGCCGCCAACGCCGTGGAATCTCTCGGCGTATCAACCGTTAAAAAAACCAAAAAGAAAAAACCTGTTCCGAAAGACAGCGAAGGGGCGGCGTTCCGCAAGTTCGTAAGCGCCGACGGCTACGATATGTTTGTGGGGCGCAATGACCGGCAGAACGATGAGTTGGTGAAGATGGGCAAGGGGAACGACCTTTGGTTCCACATCCGCGATTTTCCCGGCAGCCATGTGCTGGTGCGCGTGAAAAGGGGGGCGGACGTCCCGCGCGGAACCATCGAGGAGGCGGCGCGGCTGGCGGTGAAGTATTCATCGCGGGCGCAGGAAGGCAAGGGGACGGTGGTTTACACCAATGTTAAATATTTGAAAAAGCCTAAGGGGGCAAAGCCGGGCGCGGTATTGGTCACGCGTGAAAAAACGCTCAGCGTCGGGCTATAGCCGCCCGTTTCGGCGTTCGGCCAAACAAGGGTAAGATAAGGTTCAACAACATGAAGATAAAAGTGGCAAAAACGGTAGCGGAACTGGCGGGGGCGTTTCCCTGCTATACGGCTACCATCGGAAACTTTGACGGCGTCCACAAGGGGCACCGTGAAATTCTTGCGCGGGTAATAAATAAAAAACCGGAAAACACTTGCGGATCGCTGCTGATAACGTTCGATCCGCACCCCTCGGCGGTGCTCTATCCCGCGAAGAACCAGACAGCGCTAACGCGCTTGGAAAAAAAGATCGCCCTGCTGGATGGAATGGGACTCGATGCGGTTTTGGTGATGGAGTTCACGCTTCAACTGGCAAAAATGGATCCGCGGGATTTCATCGCGGACACGCTGTTGCCGCTCAACGTGCGGGAGCTGTATGTAGGACACGATTTTCATTTCGGCAGCGGACGCACAGGCAACGCGGAGTTTTTGGCCAAAGAGGGGCGGCGTTATGGTTTCGCGGTTCACGTGATCGAGCAGGTGGATGGCCTTGGAGACCGCATCGGCAGCACCCGTATCCGCCAATTGCTGGAAGCGGGGAATGTGGAAGAGGCTGCCGCACTGTTGGGACGCTTCCATTGCATCACCGGCACCGTGGTATCCGGTGCGGGGCGCGGAAGGCGCATCGGCTTTCCCACTTGCAATCTGGATGATACCGAAGAGACGGTTCCGGCATCAGGGGTGTATGCCACTATCACGGAATGGCAGGGACAAAAGTACGGCGGCGTTACGCACATAGGGCCTATCCCCACATTCGGCATTGAGGCATTATCCATTGAGACGCATCTATTCGATTTTAGACAGGACGTGCATGGGGAAATACTTGAAGTCGCCTTCGTAAAAAGGCTGCGGGGAATTGAAAAATTCCGGTCGGTCGAGGAGTTGGTGTCTCAGATCGCCAAAGACGGTCTTGCGGCCAAAGAAATACTAAAAGGGCTTTTGTGAAGAAAAGCAGCCTGATGTTTTATATAGGCATGGCGGTGTCACTGGCATTCCTCAGCTGGGCAGTGGCGACGCTGGATTTTGCCAGGGCATTCAAGGCTATTCTGCAGCTTAATCCCCTTTGGCTGGTTCCCTATCTGCTTCTTTACCTGTTTTTGATCTGGCTGCGCGCCGTGCGGCTGCGCCTTATCACCTCGCCTATAAAGAACGTGCCGTTGCGAACACTTATCTCCTCCATCTGCATCGGCTTTATGGGAAACATGATCTTTCCGTTGCGCATAGGCGAGCTTATCCGTGTCTACGTCGTCGCTAAAAAGGAGCGGGTGAGCCGGAGCGGTATCTTCGCCACCATTGTGGTGGAACGGATATTTGATATCTTTGCCACCGCCATGTTGGTGGTGGCTGCGGTCTTTTACGCAACGCCGCTAACGGTGGATGCCGCCGTGTGGCGCAACGTGGAGCGGGCGGCTGCGGTTTTTGGCGCCGTGTCGCTGGGGGCGGGGGTAATAGTGTTCCTGGTTGCCCATGAAGAGGGATTTGCGTTGCGCTGGCTGAACAGCATCATCCGCCTGTTGCCCGCCAACGCGTCCGCAAAGATCGAGGGACTGCTTGCTTCATTCCGCCAAGGGTTGCAGGTGATGCGGAATGCAAAGCATTTAACGGTGGCGGTGCTTCAAACGGCGGCGCTGTTCACTGCGGTCATAGGCTCTTCTTACCTTGTATTTCCGCTTTTCGGCATTCCGGGCGGGTTGGAAGAGGCCCTGATGCTCTGTGTGGTTACGCTGGCGGGGGTGGCTGTGCCATCGGCTCCCGGCGCGGTTGGAACATTTCACGCCGGTGTCATTTTCGGGCTGACGCTCTATGGCGTGGATGCCAACAAGGCGCTTGGCGTGGCGATATTCGTCCACTTTGTGATGTTCGCCTTTTACATCGTATCCGGGAGCTTTTTCGTCTGGCGGGATAAGATGACTTTTGCGGAGTTGCGGCATTCCGCCGACGAATGACGATGAAAAAAACCGTTTATCTGGATAACGCCGCCACCTCGTGGCCCAAGCCGGCAAGTGTGGCGCACGCGGTGCAAACGGCGATGGCCGATATCGGCGTGAATCCCGGCCGGGGCGGCTATACCCGGGCGCGCGAGGCGGACCGGCTTTTATACGATACCCGTATTCTCGCGGCGCGTTTTTTTAACGCGCCCGATCCGGCCCGCGTCATCTTCACCCCGTGCGCGACCTATTCGCTCAACATGGCGTTGAGGGGATTTTTCAAAAAAGGGGATCACGCGATCGTGATGGGACGGCAGCACAACGCCGTTATCCGCCCGTTGCATGACCGGCGGCTGGGGGTGAAGGTATCACGCCTTATGTGGAACGGCTTGGCCCCGCTGGGAAAAGAGCTGGCCCGGCTGCAAACCAAGAAAACGCGCGCGCTTATCGTGAATCAAGCAAGCAACGTCGACGGATTTCTCTATCCGCTGGAACAGATCGGCCGCGCCGCCAAAAAGCGGGGGCTGACGCTCATCGTGGATGCGGCGCAGAGCGCGGGAAATGCCATCGTCGATATGCGTCGGCAGAACATCGGCATTCTCTGTGTCACGGGACACAAGGGGCTTTTAGGCCCCTCTGGAACCGGTTTATTAATACTTAACAAGGGCATTGATCTGGAGCCACTTATTAGCGGCGGCACGGGATCGTTTTCGGATCGTGCCGAAATGCCGTCGGCGTATCCCGACCGGTTGGAGCCGGGTTCGCTGAACCTCGCCGGCATCGCCGGCCTGGGCGCCGGCATTCGGGAACTGATGAAGCTCGGCCTGGAAAAAAGCGTAGCGAAAAAAATGCGGCGTACGGAACAGGCCTATGAGGCGCTTTCAAAGATTCCGGGTATCCGGCTCTATTGGCCCGCGCAACAGAAGTTCCGCATCCCGCTTTTTTCATTCACTATCGATGGCATCGATCCGGCGGAGGTGGGGGATCTGCTTGACCAACGCCACAACATTGCCTGCCGGGTCGGCCTGCATTGCGCACCGGACGCGCATCGCGGGATCGGCAGTTTTCCGGAAGGGACGGTCCGTTTCGCCCCCGGTGTTTATACCACCACGGCGGAGGTGGATCACTTCATCCGCGCCGTGCGGGAGATAGCCGGATGCCTGTAGGAACGCTTATCGCCATATTCGATACGACCTACGAAACGCTCCGCGCGGAAAATTATTTCCGCGAAGCGGGGGTGGTTTTTCGCCCGGTGCTCAAGCCGCGCAAGATAGGCTCGGCCTGCCGTATGGCGCTCCAGTTCGACGAAGAATATCTGCCATCCGCAAAGGCGGCGGTGGATAAAGGCAACCTGGCGCTTAAGGCTTTTTACCGGAAAGATGGGGAACAGTGGCAAAAACTGGATTGATGCCGTCCGGCTATCTATAATTACCATATGAAAAACTTCAACCCCGATTACCTCCGGCTTTCAGTCTACCTGGGCGTCTTTGGCGTACTGGGGATAGCTGAAGCGTTTCGCCCCCGCCGAAAGATGGAGGCGGGGCGCACGGGGCGGTGGTTTTCCAACCTGTCGCTTACTTTCATCAACGGTATTCTGGTGAGGCTGGTGTTGGGAACCGCGGCATTTGGCGCGGCGCAGTTCGCCGCCGACCGGAGCTGGGGGTTTTTGAACGACGTGGAGCTTTCGTGGCCGCTGGAGGCCGCCATCGGATTTCTTCTGCTCGACCTGATGATCTACCTCCAGCATGTGCTCGCCCACGCGCTGCCGTTTCTATGGCGCTTTCACCTGGTGCACCACAGCGATCTTGAAGTCGACGCAACCACCGCGCTGCGGTTCCATCCGGTCGAGACGTTCATCCTGGCGTTTTACAAGATCGGCCTTGTGGCGGCGCTGGGGATAGACCCGTGGACGGTGGTCATCTACGATATTGCATTGACCATATCGACGCAGTTTAACCATTCCAACATCAAGTTCACTCCGCCGTTCGACGCGAAGCTGCGGCGCATTATCATCACGCCCGATTTCCACCGGGTTCACCACTCGATGGAGCCGGAAGAGGCCAACAGCAACTTTGGTTTTTCCCTGCCGTGGTGGGACATGCTGTTCGGTACCTACCGGCCCCAACCCGCGATGCCGCATAACGTGATGCAGATAGGGCTGGCCGATTACCGCGAGCCGGAAGAGCTGTCCCTGCCCGCCCTGTTGCTGATGCCGGCCAATCCCCGTATGGGAGCTTATTCTTTCGGCAAAAGCGAGGAGTGATCGTGGGCGGCATGATACGGTTTGAGGGGTTGCGGAAGGATTACGGCAATCTGGTTGCCGTGAAGAACCTCAATCTTGAAGTGGGGGCGGGGGAGTGCTTCGGCTTTCTTGGGCCGAACGGCGCGGGGAAAAC
>JAHFEJ010000115.1 GCA_023248535.1 Nitrospinales bacterium
GTCTTTGTCACTCTGCACCGCCCGTCGAATGTCGACGAACCGGAAAGCCTAAAGCGGATCATCGACACGCTGGGAGAGATCGCCGGCAGGATAAAACTGTTGTTCTCCATCCACCCCCGGACGCTTAACAGTTTGCGCACCCATGACCTGTTGGAAAAGATCGGATCAATTCAAAATCTTATTCTCACCGGCCCAATCTCGTATCATGAGTCCATCAGCCTCATTGATCATGCTATAACGGTAATAACCGATTCCGGCGGCATACAGGAGGAGGCGGCGTTTCTGGGCACTCCCTGCCTCACCCTGCGCCCAAACACCGAACGACCGGTCACTATCCAATATGGGGGCAATAAACTCACCACTGCAGGATCATTGGGGAACGACGTTGAGAATATCCTAAGGGCTAAACCGGGACGGCAGCATCGTGCCATCCCCCTATGGGATGGCAAAGCCGCGCAAAGGATCGTGGCAATTTTCCGAGAGGTTACCGGCCGGTAACGGCGCCCCAACGCTGCCTGTGCGGGCGTATCGCGTTAAAGAGAGGGCAATTCGATCAGTTTTTCCCGCCCATTTTCGCGCTTGTGACGCTCACCTGCACCAGCTTATCTTCGGTCTTCTTGGTGGCAACAATTTGGCGAAGGTAGATGGCCAAAGCCTGCATGCTGCAAAGCATGACCGCTATAATAGCCGCCCACAATGCCACCTGCTTATAGGGGAAGGAGTACGCTTGATGCACTATCACAAATCTGCCAATCGGTGATTCATATTCAGCCATACCCTTGCGATATGCATCGGTGAAATTCTTTTCCAGCATTGCAAGGTTGGCAAAGGTATTTTTAAGCCTTGCGACCATCTCCTCCTGTGACGCTGGCTTCGCAACATCACCTTTGAAAGGCGCATTAAGGCGGCCAAGCCGATACTGCACAATATCCCGCTGATGTTCAAGGTCGACTTTCTTGTCATACATCGCCTGTGTCTCATCGATCATGGAGTAATATTTCGGCGCATACGACAGGAGCATGTTCAAAAGATGTCCCTCTTGCTTCTGTGTTGCCGCTTCTCCGGAGGCCTGCTCCGGCGAATCTCCCTGGGGAAAGATCTGACTATCCTTGTTTGAGCTTTTGGTGAGCTCAGCCAGGCGCAGCCGGAAATCGGCCTGTTTTTCAATTCTCTTTATTTCGAAATTGATATTGGCCAGTTCGTTTTCAAGCTGTCCGCGGTAAGCGTCAACGCTGGGTACCAGCTTTTCGTCCAACATCATGGTATCCAGCACAGAGATATCCCCATTAAGGTCGGCTAATGGAGCGGAAAAATCAACCGCCCCTTGCCATCGGCGCACATCAACGCGATTCCGGGAATCCCCGTAGAAATTGGCCCCATCGCCGCCGTTGCCGGCAAACTGCACCAAAAGGCTGTTTAACCGGCGCACTCTTTTATTCAGTCCGTCATAATTTGCCGTTATCGAGGCATTTTCGTTGTATGGCTCACCTTTTAACTGGTTCACCAGAAAATGATTAGTCAATATCTCCGTCCGATACTGCCGCACTAACTCTTCAAACACCTTGTTCTTAAGGGATTCCGGCATCAAGGGCGCGGGCCGGAACGAGATGACATAGTGGGTAGGCGTATAATTTCTGACCTTGTCATAGTTGGCGGGTATCTCTTGGGATTTTCCGCTCCCATTGGCGAGCGCCTGTTTGGCGAGTACGATATCCATGGGGTAAACGCCTTCCACGACAAAGAAATTATTGAAATCCTCGCGCCGCCACCGAGTGCCTTTGGCCAACTCGGGAATGTTCTTGTATACGGCTCCCAAGACTGAATCAGCCACTATGTCATCTTTATCAAAAATGCTTCCGTCGGGATAACTCCCCTGCTTTATGCTGGGAAAGCCGATGTCGACGGCCAACTGCGATTCAGTCTCCGCGGTGTGGATATATTTAAAGAAAACAAATGAAACAGCAACGGCGACAAGAATGAAAGCAAGGAACCGGATTTTGTGTTTTTCCAGCTTTATGAAATATTCCCCGACATCAAACTCTTCCTCGAAAGGGGGCCAAGGAAATTTATCTCTTTGCCGTTTCATTTTCAACCTTTCAAAACTATGTCACACATACCATGATACACACGAGCTTTATCGGTACGCCGAATAAAATAGTTTAGGGAAAATAGCTGATACTACGACAGCCTCCAATTCGCCCTATAAGCAGACAAACACACCATTCCTAAACTCAGCCAAGGCTCTGATTTTCAACGCCATACTCTTGAGGCCCTTTCGAAAGCACTGTTTTTATTGCGGGGTAGGTGGCCGCAAGTATCCCAACCAGCAAACCCACAACGCTAAAAACTATCACGATCACGGTACGATGGGGCGCAACCTTCTTCTTGGGTAAAATTGGCGGATCGACAACACTGAAAACATACTCTTCCTGAGCCTCCGCCAACGTGCTCTCCTTGGTTTTTTCAGCGATGAGGGAATAAAGCACTTCGCGCAGAAAGAGCACATTGACTCCTGGCAACTGATTGTTAAGGTACGCCATTTCCTGTTTTGCCTTCGTCACAACCCGTATTTTCTCCTCTTCATTGAGGCTCTTAATGACCGTATTGAGGATAGTAAAGGCAGATTGTGGAGACGTATGCCTGATGCTAAAGTTATATGCCGAACGTTCCTGATCGGCCTTAAGCGATTTGTTGATATACTCATATGCTTGATTAAGCATATCTTCCGATTGCAGCTCCTCAGGTTTTGCTTCCGGAAAAATAACCGGCACCAAATTGTTTTTCTTTATCATATTGATGATAAAGGTGCGTGACCTCAGGGTAATTAGCGCTCGCTCGACATCCTTGCTTCCCCTATCGCCGCTAGCCATTAATGATATCAAAGAATTAGCCTGAAGACCACCAATGTTGCCAAGCCCCGCCTTGGAGCCGCCGCCGGAGATCCCGCTGCTATTGGCTATCAATACCGCTTCAGCTTCATAGATATTAGGCCGGGAAAGAGCAAAGGCTACCCCTGCCAATATAAAGAACGTCAATGCGGAAACCAGTATCTTCCATCGCGACCTTACCAGAAAAATAATTAAGCTTAGCGGAATCTCATCTCCAGGATTTTCACCAAGATGGGAATAAGATAAGGGAACCTCCCCTTGCTTTGGATATTGGGCATTAAACCACTCTTGTGACATCAGCTAAGTTGACCTCATCGCTCCTGAAAGTTCCATTGTTCGAGGTAGTCCGAAGATTATTGCACTTTTACCCATGAATCCAGCAAAAGGGCAAACCAAAGCCCTCTCCTTAGTTGCGGAATTCCAATACATCCTCAACTTTTCAATCGCACAATTATCCTTCTGGCCGTCAATCCATCAAACCAGTATGTACCATTTTCGACTACTGTTTGTAGCAGTATACTACGACGAATGCTGGTAAACGCAAGCATTTACCCTATTTAAGGCCGATGCCCCTCGTTTCGGGCTTACTGGTTGCCTTTTCTCCCACCAATTGCCCTGTACCATTCGACCGTCCTTCGGATGCCTTCATGGGGGGTAAACGATGGCGACCACCCGTAATCACGCCGGAATTTTTCCGATGAGAACCGAAATTCGTCAAAGAGCCGTGAAACAACCCCGTTGGTTAAGGGAAGATTCACAAAAAAAAACCTTTCGCAAAGCGAGCCGGACGCTCCCACAATCCTGAGCATCCATTCTGGCAGGTAATAAGCCCCGTTATCCTGGCCAAAGGCGGTGGAAATCCCCTCATAAAGCTCCGCACTGGTCATATCAACGCCATCGGTAAGGTAGTAGGTGTCGATCCCCCCCGCGGAGGGGTGCGCAACAACGGTTGCAATCGCACTGCAAAGGTTTCCCACATATAACAAACTCCTTTTCCCTTTGGCCGCCCCAAGCGGCAAGCGCCGGCCGCGCGCCGCGCTTTTCAAAAGGGATACCATGTTCCCTTTGTTCATGGGGCCGTAGACCATGGGAATCCTTAGAACCACGCAATGCGCCCCATGCCGCCCCGCATAAAGACGGGCAAGCCCCTCTTCGGCTTCCCGCTTGCTTATGCCGTACGGGCCGGATGGTGAAGAAAAAGAATTCTCATCAATGATTGTTCCACGTGGCACGGCCTCGCCAAATGCTTTGACGCTGCTTAAATAAATGAATTGCGGCACACCCGCCTCCAACGCCGCCGCCGCGAGGAACAGCGCAAGGTCGCGGTTAACGGCCCGATTTTCGGCCAGCGGGTCGGCGGCCCGGTCATCCATTTTATGCGCGCGCCCGGCAAGGAAAATGACGGCATCAACCCCCGCAAGATCGCTCGCGGAAACCGGCCCCTTTCGCACTGTCACCCGATTATGGGGGGAAACGGGGATATTTTCGGAATCCGGCCTCGCAAGACAGATCAGTTCGTGCCCCGTGAATTTTTCGCAAGCAAGAAGGTTTGCGCCGATAAAACCGGTGGCGCCGGTCATAAACAGTTTCATCCTTTTGTGCCGGTTCCCTTTCCCATTATATGGGCGGGAACGCCGATCACCACCGCGTCATCCGGCACATCCTTTGTCACCACGGCGCCCGCGCCCACGATTGCCCGGTGGCCAACCGTTACGCCGGGAAGTATGACCGCATTCCCGGAGATAAATGCGTGGCTTTTAATGGTAACTTTCCCGAAACGATCCGGCAGACCACGGGAATAACGGTAACTGTGATCATGCCCGACAATGATGGCGCCGTTGACGATGCAAACGTTATCCTCGATTTCCACATATTCGGGATGTTCCATATCGAGGGAAACGAAGTAACCGATCTCGGTGTTTTTCCCGATCTTGATCCCCATGAGCCGGTGGCAGAAGGCGCGCAGGCGGCGATGGGGACCAAACCATGCCATAAGCAGCACCGGGTAAAATAGTATGCGGCGGATTCTATTGAGAACCATATCCATACCTTCGCTTGTTCGTCCCGCTACGAATCGACCCGCCTATCGGTGGCCAACTCAATAAAATATCCGATGAATTTGAGGTATTCGGAAAAAACATTCATTATGTCCCTGCGGTTTTTCCACCATGCCTCCGGATTATACCGGTCATACCTGCTGGGGGAACAGCTAAATTGCACCGAGGGAACCATCCGGCGGAGCGCCCAACATGCGCGGCGGCTGTGGTATTTTGACGTGATAACGCGCAGGGATGTAATGCCGTGATCCTTGGCATACGCGCGAATCCTATCCGCTTCATCCCGCGTTGCGCGCACTTCCCCGGGAATGGACAATACCGCGCTTTCCGGTACGCCGAGACCGGCCATCACGCGTCGGTTTTTATCCCATGTCGATTCAAAAGCAATCCCCATTGATTCGAGATCGCTGACACTCTCATCCTTCGCGTCGGCGGTAAAATAAACGCGGCGAATTTTCCCTTCGCGGTATTGCATGGCGGCCTCCCGCGTCCGCACCGGAAAATCCCCGGCCAGCACAACCGCGTCGGCAATGCCCCGCCCGCCATCATCTTCAATGAGAAAGCCCCCTACGCCGGCCAATACCGGCCGCCAGAGGATTAAAAACAGGAACAGCGGCATCAGCACCGCCAGAAGGAACTTTGAATTTCCTGCACGCTTCAGCACACGGAACATATCACGCAAGCCTCCAAATGCGGGAAGCCGCCGGGAAGGCGCGCGGCGGCCAGCGCCTAACGCCGACGCAATACTTTAGCGGGGTTGCCGGCAACGATCATGTCCGCCTCAACATCGGCGGCGACGACCGAGCCGGCGCCAATCAAGGCACCTTCTCCAACGATGATACCGGGCAATATTGTGGCATTCGCGCCCACCACCGCCCCTTTCTTCACCGTCACCCCTTCCAAGTTGTCCTTCGTATCAGGCTGGTTGGGATATTTCGCGTTGGTCAGCACCGCATTGGGCCCGAGCCAGCACCCCTCTTCCAACACGCAGTATTCGGGAACGAAAACCTGCGTATGAATGCGGACTTTGTTCCCGACTTTCACATGATGCTCAACGACGGAAAGCGTGCCGATGCTGACATTGTCGCCGATTTCGTTAAGTTCGCGGATGTTCACTTTGTTGCCGGTTTGGAATTTGCTTCCGATCCGGTTCCCCGCGTATATCACGGTATGCGAACGGATCACCGCATCGTCGCCGATAATAGTTTCCATTTCGCCCGGCTTTGCGCCGCGCGGCGGCGTGCCGATGATGCAAAAATCCTCAATCACCACATTTTTCCCCAGCTTCACGCCAGGGTGAATGACCGCCGTGCTACTTATCATTAATGATTCCCAGCTTGCAGTGGGAAGGGGAGAAATGGAGATGGACTTCCTTCCCGGTTTCGGCCGATTCGTAGATGGCATTGATCAGTTCAATGGATTTACGCCCCTCAATGCCGTCAATAAGACCCCGCTTGCCGGTCTTGATCGATGCAACCACATCACGGAAAAACTGCGCATGATTCCATGCCGGCTCATTCGGCACCTTGGCGTGTTTTTCCCAAATATCCGCATCCATCGGATCGGGTTCGGCAAA
>JAHFEJ010000032.1 GCA_023248535.1 Nitrospinales bacterium
GCCACGCTGATCCAGTTCCACCCCCAACTCCTTCACGATGGAGGCGGGATCGGTGTAGAGGAAGCCCATCGCGAGGAATACGGCGTCCGCTTTTAGGGTGAATTCGGTTCCGGGGAGTTCCTTGAACTTCATCCCTTCCCATTCCAGGCGGACCGCTTTGATGCCGGTGACGTTCCCCTTGCCATCGTCGATGAACTCTTTGGAGAGGATCGACCAATCGCGCGCGCACCCTTCGGCCTGCGAAGACGAGGTGCTGAACATGCGGGGGCCGGGGTAGACCGGCCACGGAGTTTGTTCCGTGCGTCCTTCCGGCGGCTTTGGCAGCAGTTCGATTTGCGTTACCGATGCCGCCCCCTGCCGGATGGAGGTTCCCACGCAGTCCGAGCCGGTATCGCCGCCGCCGATGACGACGACATGTTTTCCTTTAACGGTGATGTCCGTCCCGGCGGGGATATTGTCTCCAGCCACGCGCTTGTTGCTCTGCCGCAAAAACTCCATCGCGAAGTGGATATTTTTGAGGTTGCGCCCCGGTATCGGCAGGTCGCGCGGAACGGTTGCGCCGCAGGCCATCACCACAGCATCCGATTCGCCCAGAATCTTTTTAGCGGAGGTGTTCACGCCGATGTCGGCATTGGTCACAAACTTCACTCCCTCGTCTTCCATCAGCTTGATGCGGCGGTCGATGACCTTTTTATCCAGCTTGAAATCGGGGATGCCGTAGCGGAGCAGGCCGCCAATGCGGCTGGCCCGTTCGTAAACGGTAACTGTGTGGCCCGCTTTGTTGAGCTGGTCGGCGGCGGCGAGGCCCGCGGGGCCGGAGCCGACGACGGCGACTTTCCTGCCGCTCCGCTTGGATGGCGGATTTGGTTTGATAAAGCCGTTTTTCCACGCTTCTTCAATGATGGAGTATTCGATGCTCTTGATCGCGACCGGCGGGCTGATGATGCCCAGCACACAGCCCGATTCGCACGGGGCGGGGCAGATGCGGCCGGTGAATTCCGGAAAGTTGTTGGTGCTCCAGAGCGACTGGAGCGCTTCTTCCCAGCGTCCTTTGTAAACGAGGTCGTTCCAATCCGGTATCAGGTTGTTGAGCGGGCAGTTCGGGTGGCAGAAGGGGGTGCCGCACTCCATGCAACGCGCCCCCTGGTCCTGCACCTTGTCTTTGGCGAGCGGCAGAACGAATTCGTTATAGTTCTTCACCCGCTTTTCAACGGCGTCGTACCGGTGCGTTTCGCGGCCAAATTCCTTGAAGCCGAGTATTTTACCCATTGTCAGTTCCTTGCTCCGGCGGTGGCCACCCGCGTTTTTTCCGCGGCCATTTCGCCCAGTGCACGTTTGTATTCCACCGGCATCACCTTGATGAACTTCGATTTCAAACCGGCCCATCCATCCAGCGCCTTTTTGCTGTAGACGCTGCCGGTGAACAGATGGTGCCGCTCTATCATTTCTTTCACGGCAATTTCATCCGATTCGTCCATTTGTTCCAGCGCGACCATTTCCGTGTTGATGCGCTGGCGGGCCATATCGGTATCGTCCAGTATGTAGGCGATGCCGCCGCTCATGCCGGCCGCGAAGTTTTTTCCGATGGGGCCGAGAACCACCACGCGTCCGCCGGTCATGTATTCGCAGCCGTTGTCGCCCACGGCTTCCACCACCACGTTGGCGCCGGAATTGCGCACGCAGAAGCGCTCGCCCGCGCGGCCCCGGATGTAGGCTTCACCTTTGATGGCGCCGTAGAAGGCGACGTTCCCCACGATGATGTTATCGTGCGGGTTGAAGACGGCCTTGCTTGGCGGATAGACAATCAGGCGCGCGCCCGAAAGCCCCTTGCCCACATAGTCGTTCGCTTCGCCTTCCAGTTCCAGCGTAATGCCGCGCGCGCCGAACGCGCCGAAGCTTTGTCCCGCCGAGCCGGTGGCTTTAATGTGGATAGTATCATCGGGCAGTCCAACCTCGCCGTACTTGCGCGATATTTCCGCCGAGAGCATGGCGCCAAAGGTGCGGTTCACGTTTCGGATACCGGTCGTTATGGCCACTTTTTCTTTTTTCTCAAGCGCCGGTTTCGTCTGGCGGATAAGCTCGTGGTCCAGCACGGCATCCAGGCCGAAGTCCTGCTTGTCGCGGCAGTAGGGGGCGCATCCGGCCGATTCGGCCTTCATCAGGATGCGGCCGAGGTTCACATGCTTCGCCTTCCAGTGGGTGATCCCTTCCTTGGCCTTCAACATGTCGGCGCGGCCCACCATTTCGTTAACGGTGCGGAAGCCGAGCCGTGCCATCAGTTCGCGCAGTTCGCGCGCGAGGAACATGAAGTAATTGATGACATGTTCCGGCTTGCCGGTGAAATTCTTGCGCAGATCGGGATCCTGCGTGGCGACGCCGACGGGGCAGTTGTTGAGATGGCATTTGCGCATCATGATGCAGCCGCTGACGACGAGCGCGGATGTGGCCGCGCCCCATTCTTCCGCGCCGAGCAGCGTGGCGATGGCGATGTCGCGCCCGGTCAACACCCGTCCGTCGGTTTGCACCACGATGCGCGAGCGGAGGTTGTTCCGCATCAGCACCTGGTGCGTTTCCGCCACGCCCAGTTCCCACGGCAGCCCGGCGCGTTTGATGGATGAGATGGGGGAGGCCCCGGTGCCGCCGTCGTGGCCGGAGATCAGCACCGCCTCGGAGTGCCCCTTCGCAACGCCGGCCGCAACGGTGCCGACGCCGGCCTCGGAAACCAGCTTCACGTTAATGCGCGCGTTCACGTTGGCGTTCTTCAGGTCGAATATCAACTGCGCCAAATCTTCGATGGAGTAGATGTCGTGGTGCGGCGGCGGCGAGATGAGGCCGACCCCCGGCGTGGAATGCCGTGTGGCGGCGATGACCTTGTCGACTTTGGGGCCGGGGAGTTGGCCCCCTTCACCCGGCTTGGCCCCCTGGGCCATCTTGATCTGAATCTCGTCGGCGTTCACGAGGTAGTTCGAGGTGACGCCGAACCGGCCCAATGCGACCTGCTTGATCGCGCTGCGGGCGGAATCGCCGTTGGGGAGCGGCTTGAAGCGGGCGGAATCCTCGCCCCCTTCGCCGCAGTTACTCTTTGCGCCGATGCGGTTCATGGCGATGGCGATGGTTTCGTGCGCTTCTTTGCTGATGGAGCCGAACGACATGGCGCCGGTGAAGAAGCGTTTGACAATGGCTTCGGCCGGTTCCACCTGATCCAGCGGCACGGCGGTGGCGGGCGCGAAATCCACAAGGCTCCGTATGGTGTTGAGCTGGCCGTTCTGGCCGTCCACCATCGACGTGTATTTTTTGAACAGGCCGTAGTCGCCGAGCCGGGTGCTCTGTTGGAGCGTTTGGATCATCTCCGGCGAATAGGTGTTGTCTTCGCCGCGCGCGCGCCAGTTGTAAAAACCGCCCTGATCGAGTGTTACTCGCCGCCCGCCGCCGTTGTCGGGCCATGCGTAGCGGTGCTTCATCAGCGTTTCTTCGCGCACTTCCTCTATGCCGATGCCGCCGATGCGCGACGGGGTGCCGGTGAAGTATTTTTCAACGAACTCTTCCGACAACCCCACGGCCTCGAATATCTGCGCGCCGATGTATGACTGGATAGTTGAAATCCCCATCTTGGAGATGATCTTGAGCAGGCCTTTATCGACCCCCTTCATGTAGTTGTATTCCGCCGCTTCGGGGGTAACGCCGTTATCCAGTTGGCCGGTGCGGTGCATTTCTTCGATGGTTTCAAAGGCGAGGTAAGGGTTTACCGCGCTGGCGCCGTAGCCCAGCAGCAACCCGAAGTGGTGCACCTCGAACGCTTCGCCGGTTTCGATAATGATGCCGCAGCGCGTCCGTCCGCCGGCGCGTATCAGGTGGTGGTGAACCGCGGCCACCGCCAACAGGGATGGGATGGCGGCCTGTTTGGGCCCGATAGCGCGGTCGGACAGAATGATGATGCTGTCGCCGCGGTCGACCGCCTCCATGGCGCGGGCGCAGACGGCGGCGAGGGCTTTTTCAAGGGAACCCGGCCCGCCTTTTGCGTCAAAGGTGATCGGAATGTTGGCGGCGCGGAACCCATCCACGTCGATCTGGCGCAGCTTTTCCAACTGGGCATTATTCAGCACCGGATGGGGGAGTTCGACCACCTGAACCCGGTTCTTATCGCCCGGTTCGCGCAGTATCTGCCCCACCTTGCCGATGAAGGAGACAAGCGACATCACGTTCAGTTCGCGTATCGGGTCTATGGGCGGATTGGTCACCTGCGCAAAGAGCTGGTAGAAGTAGCTGAACAGCATCTGCGGCCTGCTGGAAAGCACCGCCAGCGGCGTGTGCGCGCCCATCGAGCCTATCGGTTCCGCCCCGGTGTTCGCCATGGGGGCGATGACGACCTTGATGTCTTCCCCGGTAATGCCGAAGGCGGCCTGCCGCTGGACAAGCGTTTCACGGTCGTTCTGGAATTTGCCCGCCACATCGCGCATCTGGGCCAGGGTGACTTTGCCATCTTCCAGCCATTTTTCATATGGCTTGCCGGCGGCGATCTTTTCCTTTATCTCGCGGTTGCTGATGATGCGGTGTTCGTCGACGCTGGCGAGGAACATGCGGCCGGGTCGCAGCCATCCTTTTTTTATTATTTTTTCGTCGGGATAATCCAGCACGCCCGCTTCCGACGCCATGACGAGGATGCCGTCATCGGTTTCCATGAAGCGCGAGGGGCGCAGGCCGTTGCGGTCGAGCGTGGCGCCAATGATGTGGCCGTCGGTAAAGGCGACGGCGGCGGGGCCGTCCCACGGTTCCATCAGCGTGGCGTGATATTCGTAAAACGCGCGCAGTTTGGGATCCATCTCCGGGTCGGTGGTCCACGCTTCGGGGATGAGCATCATCATGACGTGCGGCAGGCTGCGGCCGCTCAGGTGCAGCAGTTCCACGACATTGTCCAGGGTGGCGCTGTCTGACTGTCCTTCGGTGATGATCGGCACCAGCTTGTCGATCTCGTCTTTGGTGAAGAGATCGGCTTCAAACACCGCCTCGCGCGCCTTCATCCAGTTGATATTGCCGCGCAGGGTGTTGATCTCGCCGTTGTGCGCGAGATAGCGGAAAGGATGCGCCAGCCGCCACGTGGGGAAGGTGTTGGTGGAAAAACGGCTGTGAACGAGCGCCAGGGCGCTTTCATAGCCCTTGTCTTGCAGATCGGGGTAGTACTGCTTGAGCTGTGCGGTGGTGAACATCCCTTTGTAGGCGATGGTCCGGCTGGAGAGGGTGAGGCAGAAGAAGATGTTGCTCCCCTCGATACCGGAGTTCAGCACGGTCTTCTTGGCGTATTTCCGCAGCACAAAGAGTTTGCGTTCAAAAGCCAGCTCATCCTTCGCCGAGGCGGGGCGCTCTATGAAGGCCTGCTCCATGAACGGCTCGGCCGATTTGGCGGTTTCGCCGATGCCGCTGTTATCCGCCGGCACGGTGCGCCAGCCAAGGACTTTCAGGCCCAGCTCGGCGGCGCATTTGTTGAAGAGGGATTTTACCTGGTTGCGCGATGCGGCGTCTTTCGGCAGGAAAACGATCCCCGCGCCGTAGTCTCCCAACGCGGGGAGGGGGATGCCGAGCTTGGCGCATTCTTTCCTGAAGAATGCGTCCGGAATTTGCGTCACGATACCGGCACCGTCGCCGGTAAGGGGATCGGCCCCCACCGCGCCGCGGTGTTCCAGGTTTTCCAGTATTTCCAGGCCCTTGGCCACGATATCGTGGGTGCGGGTTCCTTTCAGGTTGGCGATGAAGCCGACGCCACACGCGTCATGTTCAAAACGGGGATCGTACATCCCGCGTTCCTGGCGCGGTTCTTCCTCAATCTTCACTAATCGTTCTTCCTTATATATAGGGAGACGTTCCTCCCGCGGCGCGACGCGAACGGCACGCCAAACAACCAATTTACAGACGGGCAATTATATAACATTTCGCCGAAAGTGAAGTAAAGGATTGCACATTTTTTAAAAAATATTTGCGGGAAGGGTGGGGGAAAAGAAACGCGTCCGGCGTGCTGGATGAAAGGGGGGCCATGCTGGAAAAGCCGCCTGCCGCCTTATTGTTTGCCGTTGCCGGCGGAAATGCCCCCCGAAACTATCAGCGCCATCACCGCCCCGCTTGAAGCGTTAATCGGCGTTACCTGCTCTTTCGGCACCACGATAAGGTTCCCGGCGAAATTGTAGCTCTGCGGCAGGTAGACCGCCACTTTGTCCTTCAGGCCGATGCTTTCCAAGGTGGTCAGCGTCACGAAACCGATCACCGATACGCCGCCGGGAGCCAGCGTCACCAGCACCGGCTTGTCGAAACTTTTTTTGGAGCCGACGAAGGTTTCCATCAAATCCTTGATTGATTGGTAAAGCATTTTGATGAAGGGGAGGCGGGTGAACAGGGCATCTATCCGCTTGCCCATTGCGCGGGCGAGGTAGTTCGACGCGAAATAGCCGGTGAGCGTGATGAAGATAGCGGTGAATACCAGCCCCAGGCCGGGGATGGGAGTCGGATTGACCTGATCGATGATTTTTACTATCCAGAGGATGACGTAGAGGGTTATGGCGACCGGGGCCACCAGCAAAAGCCCCTCGAAAAAGTAACGGGTGATCTTGTTCATAAAGCTCCTCGCCTATCATAAGGGTCTCAAATAAACATGAATATAAGATGTTTATTATAACCACAGAGGCACGGAGCCACTGGGAAAAACTTCCCTGGGAAAAGCCGGCGGTCGTAATGCCGCCGGCTTGCTCAAATAAATCTAGAAGGAGAGATTTATGTCGGCGTCTGCCGCGTAATCGAGGTAGGTTCCCGCGCCGCCGATTTCAATGCCGTCGATGAGGTCCTCCTTCTTGACTCCCATCACGTCCATGGTCATTTGGCATCCGATCATGCGCACGCCGGTTTTCAGGCAGGTGTCCAGCATTTTATCAATCGGCATCACGTTCGCCTTGGCCATCCAGCCTTTCATCATGCCGGTCGCCATGGCGGTCATGCCGGGAAGCACGCCGATGATATTCGGCACGCCGATCGGCAAGCCCGGAATCGGTTTGGGCATCGCCGGGTTGGCCAGCGGAGGAACCTGCAGGTTGGCCCCTTTCTTGATGATCTCAAGGCCGTAGAAGGTGAAAAAAATGCAGGCCTCCATGTCCATTGCGACCGCCGTGCTGGCCAGGATCAGCGGCGGATAAGCCATGTCCAGCGTTCCGTGCACGGCAATAATCGAAATACGCTTCGGTCTCTCTTCGCTCATTGAATTTCCCCCTTATTTCTTTTTTACGTAGAAAGTGAAAACATTGCCTTCCTGCTTCTGTTCCACGATGGTGTTGCCCGTCCGTTTGGCCCACGAAGCCATATCGTTCACCGAGCCTGGGTCTGTGGCGCACATTTCAACGATGTCGCCGCTTTTCACTTCGCCCATGGCGGCTTTGATGTTCAAGATCGGTTCCGGACAGCATTGTCCTTTGCAATCGAGGGTCTTGGCTATTTGCATTGTACGTTCCTCCTGTAAACGGTTATGTATGTATCAGCTGTCAAACTGGCTTTTTTTCAGATGGTATTTTTTCAGCTTGCTGTGGAAGTTTTTATAATCCAGGCCCGCCTCTTTGGCCGATGCGCTGATATTTCCCCGGTGTTTTTTCAGCACATGGGACAGGTAATGCATTTCAAACGATTCAATCACCTTCTTTTTTGCCGCCTGGAAGCCGGACTCCTGGCCGGTGATATTCAACGCTTTCCCGTTATTGCCCGGCATGCCGGGTATCTCGATCTCATCCAGCCGGTCCTTGGCGGCCAACACCACGGAACGTTCGATGATGTTTTCAAGTTCACGCACGTTACCGGGCCAATCGTATTGGGTGATGGCCGCCATCGCGGAAGGGGAGATGCTGACGATCTCTTTATTGTTCTTTTTGGCGAATTTTTTGATGAAATGATGCACCAGCAGCGGGATGTCCTCTTTCCGTTCCCGCAGGGACGGAAGGTATATCGGTATGACATTCAGGCGGTAGAACAGGTCCAGCCGGAAATTCCCTTCGCGGATCGCCTCTTCCAGGTCGCGGTTGGTGGTGGTTATCACGCGCGTATCGACGGTGATGGTATCGTTTCCCCCCATCCGGTCAAACTCGCCTTCCTGCAGGACGCGGAGCAGCTTTGCCTGCACGGACATCGATATTTCGCCGATTTCGTCAAGGTAAATGGTGCCTCCGTTCGCCGCCTCGAATTTTCCTTTACGCTGCTGGATGGCGCCGGTGAACGCGCCGCGTTCGTGGCCGAACAGTTCCGCTTCCAGCAGCGATTCGGGAATGGCGGCGCAGTTCATCCGGATGAAGTTGCGGTTGCGCCGCTGGCTGTGCCGATGAATGGCGCGGGCGATAAGCTCCTTGCCGGTTCCGGTTTCGCCCCTGATGAGCACCGTGGCGTCGCTTTCGGCCACGACGCGGACCTTCTCGTAGACCTTGAGCATCTTCCTGCTCTGGCCGACGATGTTGTCCATTTCAAATTTTTCGTCCAGCTCCGCCTTGGTCCGCCAGAGTTCCGTCAGCAGCCGGTGGTGGCCCGCCGCCTTTTCCACCAGCAGGGCCATTTCATCATAGTTGATCGGCTTGGCGAGGTAATTGAACGCGCCCGCCCTCATCGCCTCCACCGCCATCTCAATGGTGCCGTGGGCGGTGATCATCATGATGATGGCGTCGGGGTCTTTCCGGCGCAGTTCCGCCATCAGCTGAAAACCGTTCATATCCGGCAGGCTGTAGTCGATGATAAAGAGGGCGTAGGAGTTTTCACTGAGGCGGGAAATCGCTTCGCGGCCCGTCTGGGCGGTATGCACCGCATAATTCTTGCGTTCAAGGTTCACCCGCATGACGTCCAGGATCGCGGGTTCGTCGTCAACCACCAGGATCGGATACGGGTAAATTTTTTCCGGCGTCATACCGGCAATCCGACCCTTACACAGGCGCCGCCGCCCGGGTTGCTTTCGATGAATGTGTAACCGCCATGGCTTTTCATGATTTCTTTCACGATGGGAAGCCCTAGGCCGGTGCCGTTTTCCTTCGTGGTGTAGAACGACTCGAACAGCCGGTCGGCCATTTCCTGCGAAACACCGATGCCGCTGTCGATAAAACTGATCTCGAGGAAATCTTCCCCGTTGATCTGGCGCTGGGCTCCCACGATCTCGATACTCCCGGCCCCGTCGATGGCATCAATGGCGTTGCGCAGCACGTTGATAAAAACCTGCTGCATCCGCCCGCTATCGTATCTCACGGCGGGGAGCCGTTCATCAAGGAACAGCTCCAGGTTGATATTGCGCAGGCGGGCCTGCTCTTCGACGATGGCCACCGATTTGAGCAATGCCGTATTGATCAGGGCCTTTTCCACGCGCAACAGCTGCGGCCGGGCGTCTTCCAGCATGCCGGTGGTGACTTTATTCAGGCGGCCTATCTGTTCCTTGATAAGGCCCAGGTATTTTTGTATCTTTTCATCACCGGCATATTCTTGCAACAGATAATGGGCGGCACCTTCCATCGCCTGAAGCGGATTGCGTATTTCGTGGCTTGTTTTCGCCGCCATCTCGCCGATGATCGCCAGGCGGCGCGATTCCATCAGCTCTTTTTCCATCATCTGGCGCTCGGTGATATCCTTAATGTATTCGACCATGAACTCCACTTTCCCGCCGCCGTTGCGGAGGGGGAAGTTGCGTATCTCGAATTGACGCCGGAGGTTGTCCTTGAAACACTGCTTGATGCGCGATGGGGGCGAGATGTTGCTGAAGGCGGTTTGGGCCTGGCAGTCCTCGCAGACGACGTTATTGCTGTGGCAGACGAAAAAGCAGAAATGCCCCTCGATCTCGTCCGCCGTCTTGCCCATGAATTTTTCCATCGCCTTGTTGAACATGATGACGCGGTAGTTTTGGTCAATGACCAGAATGCCGTCGGTGATGCCGTCGAATATCGACTGGAGGACGGGGTGGCTTTCGGTAAGTCTTTCCTTTTCCGCGCTGGCCGTGGCAAGTGCATTCAACATCGCCTGTTTATCCGCCTCTTTAATGGAATTTAATGCCGGCCACCATGGTCACAAAACTGACGAATGCTATGCCCGCCATGATTCGTTTAAGCGTTATATTTTCCATCCTATGCGCCATCTGCGCCCCCATTTTTATGCCCGGCAACGAGCCGGCAACGACCAGTAAGGCGACGGCGTAGTGAACATTGCCGTAATAGATATATACGATTGAACCGACCAACGTCAGCGCCACCGAGATCATATTGCTGGTTCCCACCACGCATTTTGCCGAAAGCTTGAAAACGGCGGTAAGCACGGGAATGACAAAGACGCCGCCGCCGATGGAAGTGGCCCCCACCAACGCGCCGATGCCGCTTCCCCAAAAAGCCCCCAGGATTTTCTGGTGGGGTAACAGCGGATCGCCACATTTGTATTTATCCTCCTGGTTTTTCTTAAAACCATCCCATATAAGATAAACCGCAATAAGAAAAACCACAACCAACAGCCCCAGACTGATAGTATGCGCCAGAACCTCTTTATCCACAATGGTCTTGATGTAGTTGATTCCAAATGCGGCCAGCAATACGCCGGGGATGGAACCGATACTGAACCAGAAGTTCGTCTCCATGTCTATAAACCCAAACTTTAGATGTTGCTTCACGCCATAGAGCCTGGAAAGAACCGAAAAGAAAAGGCTTGTTCCCACGGCGGTAACCGGATCAAGGCCGGATATGGTCAGCATAGCCGGCATGGCCACTATGCCGCCCCCGATACCGGTAAGCCCCACCAATATTCCCATCACGAAGCCGATAATTAACTGCTCGCCTGAATAGGCCAAAGTTAGAGTTCTAAACGACTCAAAAAAATCCAACTAATTAAACCCCCATGTTTTTAATAAATGAACCTTAATATCTGCAATAAGCTTGCCAAACGACGCTAATGTAACATATAAAAAAACAACATGATATGCGCACAATCCGAGTCATGTCGCCATGTATATGGCTAATATGCCATATATGGCCGTAGTTATTTCCTACCTATATAGAGCCATGATGGATGGAAAAGGCTCAACTTAATTCTTGGCGCGTGCATGATCTCGCATGTACATTTCGCCGATCATCGGCCCAAAAAAAGGCCGTTGCTACCGATCTCCCGCGTTTGCGTATAAAATGGCGAAGGAGGACGAATGGCGGTTGACAGTATGCCGAAACAATTCGATGCGGCAATCATGGCGGGCGGGCCTATGGCGCCATTTGCCCGGACTCTTCCCAACAAAACATTCATCAAGATAAAGGGGCGCTGCCTCTTCGCGCATGTGTTGAATGCCCTGATGGGCGCGGAGCGGATACGGCGCGTCTATCTGGTCGGACCGCTGGAAGCGATTGAGAAAGAGCTTGCGGCGGATGCGGGGCTGAATCTTTCCCGCAAGCCGGTGACGGTGGTTCCCGAATCGAGGAACCTGATAGACAACATGTTCAACGCCTTCACCGCGTCGATAGAAGGGTACCATCCAGGGGAAGAGCTGAACAACGCGGCCCTTTTGGAAAAATCGATTTTCGGGGTGGCGGGGGACTGCCCGCTGATCATTCCCGAAGAGGTAGACCAGTTTCTGGAACGGTGCGACCTGTCGCGCTACGACTATTCTGTGGGCATGACATCCGAAGAGACGTTGAACCGGTTCTACACGCACCATGACGGCCACGTGATCAGGCTTATCCATACACCGTTCGCCGAAGGGCTGCTGCGCGTCAACAATCTCCGCCTTGCCAAGCCGTTCAGGATAGCGCACCGGAACGAGCTTCACGAGATGTACCAGCTGCGCCATCTACGCAAGGTGCGGAACATCATCAAGCTCGGCTATGGGCTGAGCAAGCGCGGCCTCACGGGGGAGGAGTGGCGTGTGTGGGCCACCATGTTTATGGCGATAAAGGCGCGGCGGCTGGGATTTACGCGGCTGGCCGAATCGTTGCGGAGGCGCGCGCCCATGGCCACGGTGACCGGCGCGGTGGACAAGATACTCGGCACCCGGTCAACGATTGTGTTGACCACCTATGGCGGCGCGGCGCTTGATGTGGACCGCCCCTCGAACGCCCCGCTTTTTGAATCGCATTTCGACGAGTGGATACGGATACAGAAAAGCTGAACAACCAAAACTGCGAAAAAGTGCTTCTTGGTGGTATATTGTTTCGTAATGGCTAGGGTAATAATCGCTATCGGCGTATTTCTTTTTTCGCTATCGCTTCCCGCGTATGCCGCCATGCAAACGTTCACCAAGGAATACGAATATCGAGCTAGCGATGCGGATAGCAAGATCACAAGCCGGGCAATCGCGCTGAATGAGGTAACGACGCTTCTTTTGAAGGAAATCGGCGTTTACATCCAGAGCCAGTTTGGGGACAAAAGCTCTAATAAATCACCTGACGAAGTTATCTGGGAAATCACTACTCTTACAGCTGGGGTTGTTTCAGCTAATGTAATTGATGAAAAGTGGGATGGCAAAACCTACTGGTTGAAAGCCGAAATCAAGGCTGACCCGGACGAGGTGGCAAAAAAGGTTGAGGAATTACGGGGCGACAAGCAGAAGTCAAAGGAACTGGAAGATTTAAGGAAACGGCAGGATGAATCCAACAAGGAGATCGCGCGGTTAAGAAAAGAATTGGACTCCGGCAAGGCAGATAAGGATAAGATCGCCGAATACAATACAGCGGTTGAATCATTGAGTGTTGGCGACTTGTTAAAAAAAGGGGCTGTCTTTCTTGTATTTGGTGGGGATAGGGACACTGTTTCGCCTTATAACGAACCCATTGAGTTTGACCCGAAAAGTGCCGCCGACTACAACAACCGAGGATCATTTTACCACAGTCGGGGAAATAACTTCACCTTCTACACGCTAGCTAGAAAGGACTTTGATAAAGCCATTGAATTAGACCCCAAGTTTGCCCTTGCCTACAACAATCGGGGAACCCTCTACCTCAAGTTCGGCAAACACCAAGAGGCGATGGGGGATTTTCGGGCAGCCGCAAGGCTTGGTCATAAGGGTGCACAGGATTACCTGCGATCAAAGGGAGAAAGCTGGTAAACCAGCTGTTGGATATGGGATGAGAGCGTACCATTTTTTGCCTGAGACATGGGCCTTGGAGGCCCTAGTGAAGCAAAGGATCAAAATATCCATTCTTAATGATCTAAACGACCCTTTTGAATTGTTGAATTTTGAAATTTCAGAACAAGCTAATCAAACAGATTGGCAGAAAACAATATCTATTATGTCTAAATCAACAGGAGTTCTCTGCTTCAGTAAAGATTGGTCGAATCCGCTTCTTTGGAGCCATTATGCGGATCAGCATAAAGGAATTTGTTTGGGTTTCGACATTTCTGAGGAGTCATTAGAAAAAATTGAATATAGAAATTGTCCAATACCTTACGATGAGATCAAAGTTATTTTTGATGGCGATATGTACAAAGAAAATCCAAATAATGAAAAACAAGAAATAGCGATGAAGAAAATATTATTAACAAAATATGAAGGTTGGCGTTACGAAGATGAAGTTAGATGTTTTGCTTCTTTGGAAGATTCAGAAGATGGCAAGTATTTCCTTGATTTTACTGTGAATTCTTCAACAAAACTTACACTGAAAGAAATAATATTAGGGGTAAGATGTAAAATAAATGAGAAAAGAATTAACGATTGCGTGCAATGTGAGGTTGAGCTTATAAAAGCTGGATTGGATTCCAAATCATTTAAGGTTGTAAGAGCGAAGTAATGCTACACGAGCAGGTTGACCACTTATCTTAATCCCCTAAGGCGACTTTGGTAAGTGACCACCGTGACCGGCGCGGCGCTGGATGTGGATCGCCCGTCGAACGCGCCGCTCTTTGAATCGCATTTCGACGAGTGGATACGGATACAGAAACAATAGATGGGTCTTTCGGATATCGAATCGGGTGTTTGTGCGGGGAAACCCCGCCTGTATCCTCCCCTTGCGCGCAAGGGGAGGTGTCCCTTCGGGACGGAGGGGTTTCGATGATCGTTAAAGAGATCAAAGCCAAAAGCATACTGTCAAAATCGCAGATTCAGGATTATGCCCTGAACGCCTACGTTGGATGCCAGCACAATTGCGTCTATTGCTACGCCAAGTTCATGAAACGGTTTACGGGTCACGCCGAGCCGTGGGGAGCATTTGTCGACGTCAAGATTAACGCCGTTGAACTGTTGGCCCGCGAGATATGGAAAAAGAAAAAAGGGAGCGTTTGGATAAGCGGGGTGTGTGATGCCTACCAGCCTTTGGAGGCAAAATATCAGCTCACCAGGGGATGCGTTGAAATCCTCGTGGAACATCATTGGCCATTTGTAATCCAGACCAAATCGCCGCTGGTGTTGAGGGACATCGGGCTGTTAACGAAGGCGGCTGACTGCGAGGTGGGATTCACCATAACCACCGCGGATGAAGAGGTGAGAAGCATTTTTGAACCAGGCGCTCCGCCGATCGCCAAACGGGTCGAGGCCCTGGCGGCGCTTCATGCGGCGAAGATTAATACGTTTGCCATGATAGCCCCCATGCTTCCCGGCGCCGAAGGGTTGGTTGACCTGCTCAAGGGTAAGGTGGGCCATGTTCTTATTGACCGGTTGAACTATCACTATGCGGATTGGGCATATAAGAAACATCACATGGAATGGGCGATGGAAGACGGGTTCTTCAATCAAAAGGGGGAGGAGCTGAGGGCGGAGTTTGAAAAGGCCGGGATCTCCTGCCAAAAGCTGTTTTGAGGTGGGTACCCAATTCATTGGGTACATCGGCCAGCATTGAACCACAGAGACATGGAGACACAGAGACAATTGTTTAGGGCAAAAACATGACACACAGTAGAAAGAAAAAAGTTCTGCTCTGTGCCTCTGAGTCTCTGTGGTTTTTATCCGCGCTGACGCACAAATGGGCGGCAAGAGTGCCGCCCCTACCGACGCGGCAAGCGACATCTGGGAAGAATCACAGATCGTTTACGGCCGGATAAATGACGATCTCTTTCGCCGCCCGCAGTTTATCCAGGTATTTCGCCATGCGGCTTTCAACGATGAGCCGGGATGCGGCCTCCCGTATTTCATCGGGGCCGCGCTTTTCGCGTGGGGTGATCGAAAGCAGCTTGAAGATGCTGTACCCTTTGTCGCCCTTGATCGGCAGGGTGATTTCGTCAGGCTTCATCTTCATAAGCGTTTGGTCGATGCTGGAGTAGGGGTGATCGCCGATTCTGACCGGATCAATGCGTCCGGCTTCTATGCCGGCATCCGGCGCGATTGAATGTTCGGTGGCAAGCGCATAAAAACTTTCCCCGTTCAGGGCGCGCTGCCGCAGCGACTCGGCTTCCGGCTTTGATTTGGCGACGATCAGCAACACATTGGCGGTTTGCGGCTTGTAGAGCAGATAGCCGTTCTTTTTTATGAATGCTCCAACGTCCTTGCCGGAAGGGGAAAAACGCTTTTCCAGATTGCGCCGGTGAAGCACGATGGCCAGCACGCGGCCGTTCTCGGCTATTTCGTCCACAAAGTCTTTGTCCCGGTCAAGACCCGCGTCGCGCGCGGCGGCGGCAAACAGCTCTTCTTCCACCGATTGGGCCAGAATATCCATCAATGCGTTTTTGCCGCCGCCGGATTCGGCGAGCGGCCCCTTGATATCCTTAAAATAGATGCTGAATGATTTTGAAGAAACCAGGATGTCATCCTCGGCGAATGAGGAAAGCGCCGCCGTGGCGACTGTGGGAACATACTTTACCGCATTGGCGTCAAACAGGCGGGCCGATTCAGTTTCAAGCGCGTTGCGGCGGCGCTCTTTCATAAGCAGCGCTTTGGCCGCTTCTTCTTTTATCTTTTTCTCTTTTGCAAATGCGGCGATCTCGGCAATTTCGGGTGAAACGGCATTCAGGATTTTCTTGCGGTACAAGCCGGCGAGCTGGGAGCGTGTGTGCAAATTCATTTCGCCCGCAAATTCGGGGGAGGCGGAAATACCCTGTTTTACGGCGTCGTCATATAACAGTTCGGCGTCGATCATGTTCCCCAGCACTTCCATCACGAGCGCTTTTTGCGATCCCGTGGCGGGGGCGCCGTTCGGCAAGGCATACGGGGTGCTGTTTATTGTTTTCTTCAGTTCTTCAATGGTAATGATGTGGCCGCCCACCTTCGCGGCGGGACTGTCTGCCGCGGCAATCGCCGGAAAGGCAAACAAGAAGGCCGACAGCAGGGCGTAAAACGGTTTGGTGGTCATGGTGCTCCCGCAACAGGTTTAGTCAAATGCAAACGAAAAACGGCTGGCGGTTTATCACCGCCAGCCGTTTCATTATACCGCGTTATGGCCCGCTTACTTGGGGTTGGCTCCGCCAAGATCGGGGGCGATGGAGTGCATGAATTCAACCGCAAGGGCGTAGTCGGTGCCTATCTTCTTGCCGTTGTAATCCCGCTTCTCGGCGATGGTCGGTACACCGCCTTTGTTGGTCACATGGCACGCGGCGCATTTGACCGGGCCGTGGCTGCCGTCCGGGTTCATCGATGCGGCCTGGTTGAAGGTGGTTTGATCCACTTTCGGGTTGGCCGGGTAGAGGCCGTGTATCGACTGGTGGCACACTTGGCAGGCGAGGCCGGAGTGTCCCTTGGAGTAGCGCATCAGGCTGTATTTGCCCGGCTGGTTGATCGGGAAGGCGACGCCCCCCTGGCCTTCGACGAACGGTGCGCTGTGGCAATCGGCGCAGTGCGGTTCGCCGGCCGAGAGCCAGTAGTCGCGTCCGTGGGTCGCCGCCGAATAGGGAACCGCCATGCCGCCGTCGATCTTGTCGCTGGGGTTGGCGGAGAGAATCTGGACGTTGATGTCGCCGTCTTCGTCCTTGGTCACCACCGGGCCGCCGTCGGCGATCTTGATGACCGCGATGTCAGGCACCGTGCGGATCTTGGCCCATGTCAGCAGCACGCCGTTGTCTTCGGCGGTCACCTTCGGATCGATGTAGCGGTCGATGAGGGTCTTTTCGTCGACGCCGATGGCTTCCGCTATTTGTGCAAGCGACTTGTTGCGCAGCGTTTCCCCTTCGCCCGGCTTGAAGGCCGATTTCAGGTTATCGCGCTGATAGAGTTCGCGCGAGAGCTGGTTGTGGCAGTTGGTGCACCATATGCCTTTGTATTTGCCCCCTTCGTTGGAAACCTTGGCCTTCAGGTACTGGCCGATGGCGTTGAGGTGTTGCTTGCTTTTCAGCTTGGCGGTATCCGGGTTGCTGTGCGCGTCGCGTCCCACAAAACAGCCGCCCGCCGCGTCGCGGTTGTCGGCTTTGGCGAAAGCGTTTTCGCCGCTCTTGGTGATCGGGTAGCCCTTCATGCTCCGGTCAAACCGGTGGGCGGGGTGGCACCCCTGGCAGGAACCGGTGCGTCCCTTGCTGTCGGCCAACGGGCGGTTCTTGATGTGCGCGAAATGCAGCGCTTCGGTCAACGGCATGATCACGCGCCCTTTGTCTTCGTCTTTGGCGCCGGGCACCGCTTCGCCCACCGTTTTGGAAGAGAGGCGGGCGATGACGTTATCCGCATGGCATTCCTGGCAGAGCACCGCTTGGCGGCCCAACCGGTTGTTGGTGGCCTTCGGATTGTAGTTCTTCAGGAATTCGGTGCCATGCTTGCTGTCGTGGATTTCCATGATGGAAATGGCGGTGCCCTTCAGGCTGGCGAACCAATCCGATGCGCCGACCGATTTCCAGTAATGCATTTCATCTTTGTATTTGTTGAACTGGACGCCGTTCGCGTTCGCGTTCGAGTGGCAATTGAAGCAGTTGGGTACGTCTATCGGATTGGTGCCGGTGAACGACACCGGCTTGCCGGTGGCGGAATCGATGACCGCTTTGCCGGTTTTTTCGTCGACCAGCGTCACCTTCGCTTCCTGATAGGGCTGGATGTCGGTCTCTTCGAGCCGCAACATCCCCTTCGATACGTCCTTGTCGTAGAAGCCGGTGAGCGGCAGGCCGAGCGCATCCCATATGCCGGGATTGGTCAGCACGATCGGCACGTTGTCCAGCACGGGGCTTTTGGTGAACACCACGGTTCCCTTGTCGCCGGAGTAGTGGAGGAATCCGTTGGATACCGGCTGGCCGGAAGGGCCCGCGTCCTGCGGGATCGGAATTTCGACGCCGACACGCAGTTTTTCGCTGTCCTTGCTGGTTCCCTTGGGGTTGCTTCCCGCGAGGTCGGCATAGACGTAGAGGTGGCGGAAATAGGCGTTCGCCACGCTTTCGTTCGGCTCGTAGGGGTTGCCGTTGCCGTTGATGTCAAACGGGGCGTTCCAGTACGCCATTTTGTTCCCTTCGGAGTAGGAGTTGCCGACATGCTCATAGTGCAGCTTGAACCGCTTGTTGCCGTCGACCAGCACTTCGTGGTTGTTCGGATCGGCTTCCAGAACCTTCGGCAGCTTATCGGGGCCTTTGTCCAGCCTGCCGTTACGCACCACCTGGGCTTGCACGGAGTTGTAGGGGGGAAGAACGCAGCAGTATGTGAAATCGAATCCGGTGCAGTGCATGCCAAGCTCGTAGTTGATAGAGATGACATAGTCGTGCCCCTTGTCCTTGGCCGCTTCCGCCGCCACCGGTAGCGCCACCGCGCCATAACCGAAGGCGATGGCCGCCAGGACCAACGGCATTCTGAAGATTGCCCGCCACTTGTTCATGAAACCTCCTTATTAAACCCCTGTTTAGGCTGGTAGAAGGCATAGCGGAGACATTCCCGCACTTTCCCCAACCTTGATTCCTTGCCGATTCCTTTTTATTATCCGCCCGATTTCATTTTTCGGCAGCGAAAAAATACTTTATGGCGGCATAAGCGCTCCACATATGCTTCAATTGGTCAAGCTTTTCATCGTCTCCTCTATGTCCCCCGGCGTGGACATGATCTTGCCGAAGGTGCCCATGGTCAGCTGCGGCCAATGAAGCGCAATGCGGTACCGGCCATGCAGCATGGTGGCTATTTTATCCACCACGATTATTTCGTAGGGGAGGGAGGCGAGGTGGTCTTCCCCGATGATCGGCAGGAAATGCGGCTCGCCCTTTTCCTTGCTGCCCAAGGTCACGCCAAACACGGCGGTTTTTCCCGATTGGCTGATAATTTCATAGACCGGCGCAACACCCCCTTTTCTATCGGCGAGGTTTTTCCGTATTTTTTCCACGGCTTCCTCGAAAGAGCCGAATTTTTTCAGCCAGACGGGGTCGTCAAAATACTCCATGCCGACCATGTAGTGATAGTGGGCCAGCTCCTTGGCGCTCAATGCGCCGCCGAAAGGGGTGAGATCCTGTTTGACGGCGACCTGGAGCGCCTGTTTGACGAGGTCGTCTATTTTCATGAGCGGCGCTTCGTGCGCCGGGAATTCTTTCATCAGGTAGGCCCGGAACAGGTATGCGGGGTTGACTATGGAGACGGCGGTTTTTCCCCCGGTTTCCATAAGGCCGACCTTGAGCGCCGCGGCGAGGAGGCCGCGGTCTTTCACCCGTAACAACTCCTCCTGAAGCGCCTGGCTGGAAAAAACGATCACCTTCAGCGATGGTTTATCTTCGGGGCTGTATTCGCCGATAATGGCGAAGCCGGCGGTTTCCAGCGCGTCTTTCACTTTTTGGGCGGTATCGCTGATGTTTGCTTCAAGCGAGGCTTTGTAAAAGGCGTGATGGCTGTCGGCCGCCCGCGCCGTCCCGCAAAAAAGAGCCAGCGCCGCGAGAAGCGAAACAAAAATCCTCATCACCACCTCCGCATTGTTAATTGCCGCTTTCACCCGCCGCTTTATCCGGCGTCATTTCGAAAAATTTCAGGCTCAGCGCATACAGGAAGAAAACGAAGGCGGTGATGCCAGCGCCGAACAGGATTTCCATCGGGCTGAGGTAATAGTCGATCATCCGGCCGTCCTGAAACGGCCCGGCGATGTGATAACCGGGAAACATCTCCATCGGCATCACCTGTCCGGGGATGACGATGATGTACCGCTCGGCCAGCACGCCAATCACCACCAGCGCCGAGGCCACGAGTATCCACCCTATCGATTTGCCGGTGGCGGGGTTGGCGAGGATGATGAACGGAAAGAGGAGGCCGCAACCGATCATGCCGATCCAGAAGATGAGCGAATACTTGTTGCCGAAGAGGAGCAGGAACTTCTGCACGGCATAGTTGCCGGGCCAGTAGGAGCGGGTGACGTTCTCTATAAAGACGAGATACGCCACGACGGCGATGAAGACCGCGAGATAGAGGCCGAGGCGGCGTATCAGCCCGTCATCAAGCTGGCGGCCGGTGAATTTGAAGGTGGCGTACAGCACCAGGATCATCAGAGCGGTGCCGGAGGAAAGGGCCGCCGCGATAAAGCTGGGGGGGAGCAGAGGAGAGTGGTACAGTTCGCGCGCGCCGACAAAGCCGAAGATGGCGCCGGTGCCGCTGTGCACAAGCACCGCCCAAAAGACGGCCGTGAAGCCAAGAAGTTTCACCAGCTTCTCCTTGTGGTTGAACATCGCCCAGAGGTAGACGAAGCAGATGCCGATGTAGGTGCTGTAAAGCATTCCGTTCAGCGAGAACATCGAGCGCGGATTCATGCTGTAGAAGGGGACGAGGATGCGGTCGGGACGGCCCCAATCAAGGATGATGCACATCAGCGCGCCGATCAGAAGTAACGCGGCAAGCAGGGCCGATATGCGGGCAAGCGGCTTGAACTCCGTCCTGCCGAAGACGGAGGAGAGCGCGGAAAGCACCAGCGAACCGGCGGAAAGGCCGATGAGGTAGACCGCCATGACGATGGGGAATCCCCACGGAATGGCGTTCGTCATGCCGGTCATGTAGTGGCCGTGGAGGAACATCATGTATGAGGACCAAAAACCGCCCAGCGACAAAAGGCCCAGGACGGCCACCAGCAGCCAATAACCGGCCGAGTTTCCCTCGATGACCGTAAATTTCGTTTTTATGTTTGCCATGCCGCTCATATCCCCGTGTAAGAGACTTTGGGTTCAAGGCCGAGGTCTTCGCGTATCCCCTTGGTGGCGACGGCGCGGATGTATTTCACAATAGCGCTGCCGGGATTATTAAGATCGCCGAAGATCATCGCCCCTTCGCCCGATTTATTGCATGCCTCCACGCAGGCGGGAATTTTTCCCTGGTCGATGAGGTGGGCGCAGAAGGTGCATTTTTCCACCACGCCATGGGCCCGTTTTGGCACATCCTTGTTGGTCCATTCGGAAGTTTCCTTGAAGACGAACGTCCGGGCCTTGTAGGGGCAGGCGATCATGCAGTAGCGGCAGCCGATGCAGCGGTGCTTGTCGATCATCACAATGCCATCATGCCGGGTGAATGTGGCGGCGACGGGGCAGACGTGCTGGCACGGCGGCTGGTCGCAATGGTTGCACAGCAGCGGTAGATGTTTCTCGGGGCCGCCGCGCTCCGGCGTCAGCGTCACTTTACGTATCCAGTGGCCGTCATACCGTTCATCCCCGAAAAGCGGAACGTTGTTCTCGGTGCGGCATGCCGCCGTGCATGCGGTGCACTGGGCGGTGCATTTGTTATTGTCGATGACCATGCCCCAGCGGGCTTTTCCTTTGGACGGGATTTCCAGCGCATTGGTTGCGGCTGCCCCCGGAGGGCCGCCGCCTTCTTCAGCGCGGGCGGGAGATGTATAAAGGGTTACGCCGTTGCCGATCACCGTGCCGGCGATGGCGGCGGCTCCCATCTTCAGAAGCGATCGTCGATCCATTTCGGGCATATCTTTCTCTTTCATGGCAGATAATGGCAGTCAAAACATTCGGGCTTCACGCCGGCATAATCGTGGCACCGGTCGCAAAATTCGGCGCGCTTGGTGTGGCATTGCGCGCATCCTTCGATGCGGTATTTGCGGCTGCGGTCGCCTTCGCGCACGATGTTATCGCGCTCATGCCTCAGCAGGTTCATGTGGTTTGCGCGCATGGTGGCCGCCGGCTCCACGCATTCCGTGGCGTTCGTGGGCTTGGTCAATTGGGGGGCGGGCGCTTTCGCATTGCCGCAGCCGGCGTAGAACAACGGCGCGGCAAGGAGCGCCAGCAGCGCGGCGGCGGTTGCGGCGGGCCTTTTCATATTCATCTTCCGTTCACTTATCGCCCAGCTGAATGGCGTTGCTCACCAGTTGGTGAACCCCGGCCACCGCTTCCATCGGTATGTCGTAGTAGGGCAATACCTTGGTGAACTGCGCTTTGCAGATGGCGCAGATCATCGCCATGGTGTTCACCCCCTGATTGTCCATTACCTCTTTCAGCGCGGAAACCTTGGGCGCGGCCCCTTTCACGCGGACTTCCAACAGCTCGTCGCTCAACAGCCCGCCGCCGCCGCCGCAACAGAATGTTTTTTCGCGGTTGGCTTCCGGATCCATCTCGACATATTTGTTGCAGACCGCCTTGAGTATGTTGCGCGGGATTTCGAATTGGCCGCCCGGCTCGGTTCCCATGCGGCTGGCCCGCGCCACGTTGCAGCTGTCGTGATAGGTGACGGTGAATTCGTCGTTGGCGCTTTTGTCCAGCTTCAGCGCGTTGCGGCGGAGAAGCTCATCGGTGAACTCGCAGACGTGGGTCGGCACCGAATGGTTTTTGTCGAGGTAGTCGAACGGCCCCGCCAGCGTATTCCAGAAACTGTAGGCGACGCGGTAGGCGTGGCCGCATTCACCCACGACGATGCGCTTCACCCCCAGATCGCGCCCGGCATCGGCGATGCGTGTGGCGATCTTTTTCGTGTTGTCGTAACTGCCGATGAACATGCCGAAATTGGCGAATTCGGAGGCGTGGGAACTGAAGGTGTAGCTGATCCCCGCGGCGTGAAACACCTTGGCGTAGCCGACCAGCGAGTCAACGTGCGGCGAGCTGAAAAAATCGGCCGACGGCACGATCAGCATCACCTCGGCCCCTTTTTGATCGAGGGGGAATTTCACATCGACACCTGTCGTCTCTTTCACGTCTTCTTCCAGGAATTCCAGCGTGCCGATGAGGGCGTCTTTCGGGATGCCGAGGTTGTTGCCGGTGTCGTGCACCTTGGCGATAATCTCGAGGGTGTATTTTTGGCCGATACCGATGGAATCCATGATCTCCCGCGCCGCCATCGATATCTCGGCGGTATCGATGCCGAAGGGGCAGAAAACGGAGCAGCGGCGGCACTGCGAGCACTGGTGGAAGTAGGCCATCCACTCCCGCAGCACCTCTTCGGTAAGGTCTTCGGCGCGCGCGAGGCCGCCGAACAGCTTGCCGCCGAGGGTGAAATTTTTGCGGTAGACCTTCCGCATCAGCTCCTGCCGGGCCACCGGCATGTTGTTCGGATCGCCGGTGCCGAGGTAGTAGTGGCACTTGTCGGCGCATGCGCCGCATTTCACGCAGACATCGAGAAACAGGCTCAGGGATTTGTATTTTCCCATCAACTCGTTCATCTTCGCCAGCGCCACTTCTTTCCAGTTATCGACGCGCTTGGCGGGGAAGCCGAGCTTGGTCAGGTGCGCTTCGGATGCGGGATGATATTTAACGTGGGCCATCGCGCCGGGCTTGACGGCGGGAACGCTTACCCCGTTTTTTATATCAGGTATTTCAAAATCAGCTTTGGCCATTATGCGTCATCCTTTTTTGATCTATTTGGCGGCCCAGGGGTTAATGTGGCGGCGTTCACGCGGGTCGTCCACCATCATCCGGGTGGGGCTGAAGAAGACGCCGCCGGCGTGCACCAGCTTGCTGTACGGAAAGTAGACGGCAAGCATGAGAACAAGCGTCAAGTGGATGATAAACGCCGGATGCGCGGGCATATCGACGGGGCTGAACATCAACAGCCCCAGGAGAAAGTGCTTAATGCCGACGAGGTCGGAATGGCTCACAAATTTGAGGCCGAGACCGGAGAGGGCGATCAGCAATATCAGGATCAGTACGCCGTAGTCGGCAGGTGACGAAATCCATGCGTAGCGGTCGACCATTTTGCGGCGCGCCAACAGGTAAACCAACGGCAGCGGCAGCAACATTGCGATAAGCAACGCCAGGGGCTGGATTTCCGCCAGCAACGGCGGAACGGGGTAGATGAACAGCCGCAGGTGGCGCACGGTAACCGCGATGAGAATGACATGAAAGGCGTAACCGCCGATCCACGTCCAGCGGTTTCCCTTGAACAGATCGGCGAAGGCGACGATGTTCAGCGCAAGCCGCGCCACGACGCCGCCTTTGGTGGCCGGCGAGGGGGTGGTGGGGATGCAGAGAGGGTTGGGCGTGACGGCGTAGCCCCAGAGCTTGCGCATCAGGCCGCCAACAAATATGGCGGCCGCCGCGTAGCTAAGCGCCACGTAGACCAGCGATAACAGCGACAATCCGCCCATTGCTTCCCCCCGGCCGCTTTCTTACACGCAGCCGGTCGGTTTGGGCAAACCCGCTATTTTGCACGCCTGTTTCGCCGGGCCGCCGGGAAACAGTTCGTACAGATACTTGGTGTTCCCTTTTTCCTTGCCCAGCTTTTTGCCGATCTCCTTGGTGAGGATGCGGATCATCGGGGCTATCTTGTATTCCATGTAGTACTCGCGGAGGAAGTTCACCACTTCCCAGCGGTTGGGATCCATCGATACCTCCTCCGATGCGGCCAACGCATTGGCCAACTCCTCATTCCAGTCGTCAAGATTCACCAGATACCCGTCTTCATCAACCTCGATTGACTTGCCGGCGATTTGAATGGTTGCCATATGTTCCTCTCCTTTTTATAAGTGTATTCGGTTACAAATAATTTCCAGATGCCGCCAGGGCCTGCCGCTTCCGCGAGAAGCCGGTCCGGGCGGCAAAGTTTACAAAGTCGCGCGCCCAATCGGGGCAGCCGAGCGCGTGCAGATGCGCGAAACCCGCAGTGACGTTTTTATACACGATGCCATCGTTTTTACCATCTATGCCGGCGCCGCGCGTGACGCGGAAGGCAAATTCGGCGTGGGTGCTGTTCATAACTTCGCCATAGTGGAATTCGTGAGCGCGGATTTGGCCGCCGACGGCGAACCACGGGCTTTTGCCGGTCGGCTCAAGCTTCATATATCCGTGCCCCTTCGGTTTGTGGCGGATCGCCACATCGCACGAGAGCGCCCCGACCATAGCGGCGGTTTTGCCGTTATAGGAAACGCCGCGGGAGAGGTAGATAAGCCCGCCGCATTCGGCATGCACCGGCAGGCCGGCCTCAATGGCGTCCTTGATGTCGATGCGCAGGCCGGCGTTGAATTCCAGTTCTTCCATATTCGTTTCTGGAAAGCCCCCGCCGATGTAAAGCGCATCGAGCCGGGCGGGCAGCCGGTTATCTTTCATCGCGTTGACCGGAACCAGTTCGGCCCCGGCCATCCTTAGCGCCTCGAGGTTTTCGGGATAGTAAAAGGTGAATGCCCGATCCATCATCACCCCGATGCGCGCAATCGGGGCGGGGGAAGGGGAGGCCATCGCCACGCTTCCGGTTTCAAGCGGCGCCGCGCCGCGGGCAAGCTCAATAACCTTGTCGATGTCGACGGAGAAGGCGACCTGCCGCTTGATGTTGTGGATCAGCGTTTGCAATTTCTCGTCTTCCTTTACCGGAATAAGGCCAAGATGCCGTTCCAGTATCTCCATTTCCGGGTTTTTGCGCACCGCGCCGAGAATGGGGATGCCGCAGTATTTATCGATCACCGCGCGCAGCTTCGCTTCGTGCCGGGCGTTTCCCACTTTGTTGAGTATGACGCCGGCGATATTTATATCCGGCTCGAACATCTTGTAACCGAGCAGAAGGGGGGCGATGCCGCGCGTGGTGCCGGCCGCATCCATCACCATGATGACCGGCGCGTCAAGACGCCGCGCCAGGTTGGCCGCGCTCCCTTCGCCGTCGGCCTCCATGCTGTCGTGCAACCCTTTGTTCCCTTCGATAAGCGAAATGTCCGCGTTGGCGGCATGGGTGTAAAAAGAGCGTAGGAGTTCATCCCACCCGAACATGAAGTTGTCGAGATTGCGGCAATCCCGTCCCGCCGCGGCGCTCAGCCACATGGGATCGATGAAGTCCGGTCCTTTTTTGAACGGCTGGACGCGAAGCCCTTTTTCGGCGATGGCCGCGCAAAGCCCCACGGAGATGGTGGTTTTGCCGGCGCTTTTGTGGGCCGCCGAAATGACCACCCGGGGAAGGTTTTTACTCATAGCCGCTTCTTTCTCTTACGCCCGTTTCAGCCCTGTAATCATTATAACCCCATCCCCATCTCGATATAACCGGATGGGCAGACCTCGGCACAGATGTGGCAACCCGAACACCGTGTGTAATCGGAGAACATTTTCTGGCCGACCGGCCTGTTTTTGTCTTTGCTGACCGCTTCACGGGGGCAAAAAATCCGGCACCGGTCGCAGGTGAAGCATAGGCCGCAACTCATGCACCGTTTGGATTCCGCGACGGCCTGCTCCATCGTAAGTGTTTTATGGATTTCCTCAAAGCCGCGAATCCGCGTTTCCGGGGCCAATTCCTCCGCGTCATTGCGCGGCGCGTTTTTATAGTAATCGAGTTTCATCTCGGTATGCTTGACGGGGCGCGGCGGGGAAGGCTCCTTATACGCGCGGCCGTGAAGATACGCGTTGATGGCCCGCGCCGCTTTCCTGCCGTGGCCGACCGCCGTGACCGCGATATCAACCGTCACGGCATCGCCGCCCGCGTACACGCCGGGGATCGAAGTTTCCCTGACAGCGTTGGTGACGATCCACGAATTGTTGTTGGGCAATTCTGCCATTCCCGCAAGGTCAGGCTCCTGCCCCACGGCGGACAGTACGGTATTCACTTCCAATGTGAATTCCGAACCGGGCACCGGCACCGGGCGCGCCCGGCCTGATTTGTCTTTTTCGCCGAGTTTCATTTTTACGCACTTCAGGCTTACCGCGCCGCTCCCTTTGGTTTCGGCGCTAACCGGAGCCGCCAAAAAGTGGAACTGTATGCCTTCCGCTTCGGCGGCGGATATCTCTTCTTTGATGGCCGGCATCTCGTTTCTTGTCCGCCGGTAGAGCAGCGTTACGTCGGCGCCAAGCCTGCGGCTCACCCGCGCGGCGTCGATGGCCGTGTTTCCGCCACCAACCACCACCACTTTCTTGCCGACAGCCACATTTTCGCCGTTGTTGATCTTGAAAAGAAAGCCGACACCGCTCATTACATTGGGGAGACTATCGCCCGGAATGCCGAGCGTGCCCCCTTTCTGCGCGCCGACACCGATGTAGATGGCATCGAATTCTTTTCTTAACTGGGAGAAGGGAACATCCACCCCAACCTTGGTGTTGCATCTAAGTTCAACACCGAGATCGAGCACCCGTTGCATCTCCGCGTCGAGTATTTCGCGCGGAAGCCGGTATTTGGGTATCCCGTAACGAAGCATGCCGCCGGTCTGCTTATTCGACTCGAAAACGGTTACTTTAAAACCCCGCCGGGCCAGTTGGTAGGCGCATGACATGCCGGAAGGCCCCGATCCCACGATGGCAATTTTCTTGTCCCGCTTTTCCTCGGTGAGCATCCGCAGTTTCAAACCCCTTTTAAGGCCGTGATCGCCGATAACCCGCTCGAAACTGTTTATCGCCACCGAGCCGTCTTTGTAAAGCCGGTTGCAGCCGTCCTCGCAGGGGTGGGGGCACACCCTTCCGTGGATCGCGGGAAAAGGGTTTTTATCCGTGAGGACATACCATGCCTCGTCCAGCGCGTCATCAATGGAGATATTGTTATCCTTCGCCTGGGCGACGGTGGTCAGGTATCCCCTGATGTCCTCGCTGGTGGGGCAGTTGCTGCGGCACGGCGGCATCCGCCGCACGTATACGGGACATTTCCAGCTTGCCCCGTTTACGACGACCACCTCTTCCGGGGAAGCGGTTTTAAGTTTAATTACCTCGTATTCCATAATCCATCTTCCCTATAACCGGACTTGCGTTGACATGTTATAGGTTGTCCGCGCATACCGGTAGGTGTCGATATGGTACTTGGTGAATTTGAAGCCCGTCATCTCGAAGAACCGTTTCCAGCCTATCCTCTCGATCCATTCGCCTATCCGTTCATACGGTTTGCCGGTTTCCTTGTAGGCATCAAGGATTTTCTTCACCGCGTCGCCCACTTCCGGCCATCGGGGCGGATTGTTGGGCAGGCCGAAGGTTGCCAGTTTCATGAACGAGGGGCCGCCGCGGGTGCTGGCCGTCTTGCCGCCCACCCATATCGCCAGGGTATCGGTTTTCGGATCGCGTATTTCCATGCTGGGGCACTGGCCGTGGCAGGCGCCGCAATACATGCATTTCTCATCCACCACCATGAGCGATTCCTTGCCTTCCACCGTGGCGGGCCGGATGGCGGCCACGGGGCAAATGGCGACGGTCTTCGGCAGTTCGCAAATCTGCATATTGTTGTGATTGATCACCGGCGGGTGGTGGTGCTGCAGGTTGATCGCGATATCGCTCTGGCCGCCGCAGTTGATCTGGCAGCATGACGCGGAAATCCGTACCCGCTGGGGCAGCGTCTCGTTGATGAAATCCTGGTACAGCGTATCCATAAGCGCTTTCACGGAACCGGCCGCGTCGGTGCCCGGCAGATTGCAGTGCATCCAGCCTTGCGTGTGGATGATGTTGGAAATGGAGTTGCCGGTTCCGCCCACGGGGAAGCCCAGGACTTCATGAATATCATTTATCAGGGGCTCCACCGCCTCCGCGCTTGTCACCTGGAACTCGATGTTGCAGCGGGTGGTAAAGCGAAGAAATCCCTGGCAGTGCTTGTCCGCCACATCGCATATTTTTCTTATCGTGTCGACGCTCAACGTGCGGGGAGAACCGGCCCGGACGGTGTAAAGCTTGTCGCCGCTGTGGGCCACATGCACCAGTACGCCCGGCTTCACCTTCTCGTGATATTTCCACTTGCCGTAGTTCTTTACCATCATGGGGTGCAGATACTTCTTATATTCGGGCGCGCCGTTATCGCGCGGAGCCATTTTTTTGCCGGGAGTAGCCATGTTCGTTTACCTCTTCAATTAATAAGCGGTTTCTTTGCCTTCGACTTCTTTATTGGTCACGATGGGCGTTTTTTTGGATTCGCCGGCCATGACGGGCTTGGTATATTCCTCGAACTTGATATAGGAGTTGGTGCGGGGATGTTTCACCATCTGCGGGTCCGGCTCGATACCGACCCCTTCCAGGAACGTGCCCAGCCCGACGCGCTCGATGAACTCGCCCACGCGCTCGTGCTCCAATCCGTTCTCGCCCCAGAATTCCCATATGCGGGCGATGAGATCGATGAGCTTTTGCAAATCCTCATCGGTTTCCATCTTCATGAACGGCACCAGCACGGAACCCATCGTATCGCCGATCTTGAGGGTGCGCTTGCCGCCCAGAAGTATGGTTACCCCCTTGTCCTTGCCCGGCGCAAGCGCCTTGTGCATCACATTTATGCAGTGCATGCAGTGGACGCAGTTTTTATCGTCGATTTCGATTTTTTTGTTTTTCAGCGTTATGCACTTGGTGGGGCAGCGGGTGATGACGTTGTCCACCACGAACGATTCGCCGTGTTCTCCGACGAATTTGGCGACCTCGGCATGGTCAACCTGTATGTTGTCGCGCCAGGTACCAATGACCGGCATATCCGACCGCTGCATGGAGTTCGCGCAGTCATTGGCGCAGCCGGATAACTTGAATTTGAATTTGTAGGGGAGGTCGGGCCGGTGCAACTGGCTTATGTAAGTGTCGGTGATCCGTTTCGTCACTTCCAGCGTGTCATAGCAGGCCATCTCGCAGCGAGCCGGCCCGATGCAACAGGCAAGCGTTCGCAGCGCGCCGCCCGAACCGCCGATGTCCCAGCCGTTTTCCATAAGGGCCTCGCCGGCGCTATGCATGGTTTCATTCGTTGAGCCGAGCATCAGGATGTCGCCGGTCATCCCGTGCAACTGGAGTATCCCCGCGCTGTGTTGCTCGCTTATGTCGCAGAGTTGCCGCAGCGCCTGGGTGTTGTAAACAAAAGCCGACGGCTCGATCACGCGGACGGTATGGAATTGGGCGACCTCGGGAAAT
>JAHFEJ010000033.1 GCA_023248535.1 Nitrospinales bacterium
AAAGAGCTGAAACAACGCCACATCACCAACGCAATGCTCGAGGTGCAAATTGCCGATCCGGTGGCCGCCATGGACGCGCTGAAAGGGGAGCCATGGGTGCGGGAACTGACTCTTTTCGGCATCCATCTTCACGCGGGGGTGGATGATGCCGTGGACGGGAGCCGCCGCATACGGGAAGCGCTTGCGGCCCGCGGAATGGCTGTGGAGAGAATTGAGCAGATCACCCCCTCGCTGGAGGATGTGTTCATCCACCTGCTGTCGGAAACGGAAGGAGGCTGAAATGAGGTTCAGGCGGATAAAACCGGTCGTCATAAAGGAGTTCCGCCAGGTGCGGCGCGACTGGGTATCGCTCATGCTCCTCATCCTGATCCCCGCCTTTCTCATGGTGATGGTGGGAAAGGCGCTCAACTTCGACGTGAAGAACGTCAGGCTTGCGGTGTTTGACCAGGATAAAAGCGGCCAAAGCCGCGATTTTATCCGCGCGTTCACCAACTCCGGCTACTTTTCCATCGCCGCGGACGTGGCGGGCTATCCCGAAATAGAAACAAACATCGACAGCGGCCGCGCGCTTGCCGCCCTGGTGATCCCCGCCGATTTCGCCAAGCGGCTGGACCGCGGCGATGACACGCCGGTGCAAATACTGATCGACGGCTCGAACAGCAACACCGCCACCACCGCGCTGGGCTACATGAACACCATTATCCAAACTTACTCGGCCAACCTGCGCACGGAGTTCATGACCCGCCGGGGCCAGCGCTTTGATCCCCCCGTCGAGATGCGCCCGAAGGTCTGGTACAACCCCAATCTCTCCAGCACCAAATTCCTTGTTCCCGGCTTTATCGGATTCATCCTGATGCTCGCCTCGGTCATATCCACCGCCCTTTCCATCGTGCGCGAAAAGGAAAGCGGCACGATGGAGCAGCTTACCGTCTCGCCGCTGCAAACCTTCGAGATCGTCATCGGCAAAACGCTCCCCTATTTCCTGATATCGCTCGCCAGCTCGGCGCTTGTGCTGGGCATGGCCTTCCTCTTTTTCGATATCGCGGTGCGCGGCTCCATCATTTGGCTCTACCTCGGCATCGTGATATTCCTGTTCGCGGCGCTGGGACAAGGGCTGCTCATATCCGCCATCGCCGAGAAGCAGCAGATCGCCTTTTTGATCGCGGTGCTTTCATCGATACTCCCCACCTTCCTGCTCTCGGGACTGGTCTTCCCGATCCGCAGCATGCCGTGGCTGCTGCAGATCATCTCGAATGTCACCCCCGTCAAGTTCTTCCTCATCGTTCTGCGCGGCGTGATGCTGAAAGGAACGGGACCGGACGTGTTCTGGCGCGAACTGCTGTATATGCTGCTGTTCGCGGTAATCACGCTGGGCCTTTCGGCGCGCATCATGCTGAAGAAACGGCAGGCCGCATGAACACCATCATGCTGATCGTGATGAAGGAGCTTCGCCAGCTTTTCCGCGACAAGCGGCTGCGCTTCATGGCGATCGCGGCGCCCATCATCCAGTTGACCGTGCTGGGTTACGCCGCCGTGACCGACATAAAATATGTGCCGCTGGTGGTATGCGATTACGACCGCTCCAGCATCAGCCGCGCGTTGGTGGACCGGTTCCTCAACTCCGGCTATTTCGAATTGGCCGGAACCGTGGATACGGCGGACGGCGTGGACGAATACATCGAGCACGGCCGCGCCGGGCTGGCGCTGGTGATACCCGCCGATTTCGGCGCGAAAACTCTGGCGCGGCGCACCGCCCAGTTGCAAGTCATCGCTGATGGCACCGATGGCAACTCCGCCAACATCGCCTTGGCGTACGCCACCATGATAGTGAACAGCCACTCGCAGGATGTGCTGCGGGACATGCTGGATAAAAATCCCCAATCCGTCCTGCCGCCCCGCATCGTGCCCGAAATACGGGTGTGGCACAACGCCTCGCTGAAAAGCCGCAATTACATGGTGCCGGGGGTACTGGCCTTCGTGCTGATGCTCATCACCATGTCGATGACCTCCATGGCCATCGTGCGCGAGCGTGAGATCGGCACGATGGAACAGCTGCTCGTCACCCCGATACGCCCGTGGCAGCTTTTGTTTGGCAAGTTGATCCCGTACATCCTTATCGGCATGATCGATGTTACGCTGGCGCTGCTGGTGGCGGTGTATTGGTTCCAGGTGCCGCTGCGCGGCTCCGTCGGCCTGCTCTACTTTTGCGGCGGACTGTTCGTCCTCACCATGCTGGGGCTGGGCCTCTTCGTCAGCACGGTGGCCCGAACGCAACAACAGGCGCTGATGATAGCGCAGTTCGCCTTCTTCATCCCGTTCATCTACTTTTCCGGCTTCGTCTTCCCCATCGAAAACATGCCGGTGTTGATACAGAAGATCACTTATTTTGTGCCGCTCCGCTATTTCATGGAAATCGTCAGGGGCATTTTCCTTAAAGGGGTCGGCGTCGAAATTCTCTGGCCGCAGATGCTGGCGTTGGTGGCCTTCGGGATTACGATCTTCACGCTGGCGGTTCTCCGGTTCCGCCGCACCATCGAATAACCCGCTTTATGCCAGTCTTAGGCACAGTCCGGTTTTCCGGCCTTTTCTCCCCTCATGTGAGGGGAGGATGAAAGTAGTTGTTGAAAAACTCCAAGGGCTGTCATTCTGAGCGTAGCGAAGAATCTCGTCCGTAAGACATTCAAGATGAGATTCTTCAGTCGCGCCGCTCCTTCAGAATGACAATGATTCCGGATTTTTCAACAACCAGTTAGGTGGGGTTGAATTATTGGCTCCCGCATAAGTAATGTCCCATTCCTGGGTGGCGCGGACACTCTTGTCCGCGTTGTACCCGTAAGGGTACAAGCGCTTTTTTGCGTGCGAGTATCGCGCGTCCTGACGGACGCGCCACGGGCAGGAGTGTCCGCTACAGCGGATTTCTGCGCCGGATAGCATGCGGTTGGCTTCATTGCATTCCGCCACCGCTTTGCCAATTCCGGCGCTCCTCCCGTGCCACCAAATGCAACTTTCTTAAATAGAGTATTATTCTTGCGGTCATCAATAATTGCCGTTTTCCATGATAAACAGGCGGCGCGCAAAATATCCCAACCCCTCCTGCACCTCCCCTTTTCAAGGGGAGGAATTTTTTCCAGAATTTTCCCATCTTCACGTCCAATCGGGCCAAAACAGTTTACAATCGGCGGATGCCGAAAGTACATCACACCAAGAAACTGACGGCGGTGTATGACCGTCTCTACGCCCATTACGGCCCGCAACACTGGTGGCCGGGCGATACCGACGTTGAGATAATCACCGGAGCCATCCTCACACAAAACACCTCGTGGGGAAACGTGGCAAAGGCAATCGCCAATCTGAAAGCGGTAACGGCGCTGGAACTGGAACCGCTGCTTGCCATCCCGGAAGAGCGGCTGGCGGAGCTGATACGCTCCAGCGGCTACTACCGGCAAAAAGCGGCGCGTCTGCGGGGATTTTTCCTCTGGCTTGGCTCACTCAACAGCGGCGATTGGCGCGCGTGGCTGAAAAAAACGCCGATGAACGAAGCCCGCGCCGCGCTGCTGGCGGTGCACGGCATCGGGCCGGAAACCGCCGACTCCATCCTTCTATATGGGGCGGACCGAAAAACGTTCGTCATCGATAAATACACGCTCCGATTCGGCGCGCGTTACGGCCTGTACGCGGAAAAAACGAAATACGAAGAAGCGCGTACCTATTTTATGGATCACCTGCCATCAAGCGCGAAACTCTACAACGAATACCACGCGCTCATCGTCCGCCTGGGCGCCACCGCCTGCAAATCAAAACCGCTCTGCGCCGCCTGCCCGCTAAACCAAACCTGCCGCGCGGGAAAAAAGGCCGTTTAATCCGCTTTTCAGCGTATCGAAAAGCTATCAGCGGGTGATGCTGCGGCGCACGATTATTTTACTGAATGAGCGTGGCGGCTTTACCCAAAACCTCTTCCAGCACTTCGGCGGGAACGGTGCATTTAAACTCCGCCTTGCGGGCCGCCCAATCAAGATTTTTTAGCTGATCGGCAAGCACAACGCCTGCCACAACGAGTTTGCCGGGAAGGACAACTTCAAAGGGATAGCCTTTGGACTTCGATGTGATCGGGCAGGCGATCATCAGGCCGGTTTTGCGATTGTACTCGACCGGTGAAAGCACCAGCGCGGGCCGGACGCCTCGCTGTTCATGACCGGCCTGCGGATCAAATTGCAGCCACACCACATCCCCCCGGCGCGGGATGTAATTGCTCACCACTCTTCGCGGCCCCTCGGTTTGCCGGTACTGATTTCACCGTGCAGATTGGATTTTTTCACTTTGGCGAGCAGTTCGCGCAGATCGTACTTCTTGCTCCGCACGGGTGTGACTACGATCTTGCCGCCGGATACGGACATTTCGACATCCCCTTCCTCCGCAAACCCCGCCTCGCGCGCCAGCGCGCCGGGAATGCGGACAGCCAGGCTGTTTCCCCACTTCTTCACTTTGGTCTTCATGATGTATTAGTATATACCATGTAGATACATGTGGCAAACGGGGAAACACGCGGCTGTTGCAACGCCTTTTCACCCCGCCACAAGAAATCAAACACGGCTGAAGAAATTGGAAAAAATGGCGCGGTTGACGGCCTTGGGGGTTTAGCGTGAAGCAGTTGGAGCTTTTGGCGAATTTGGCGCGTGTAGAAGAATTTGCGTGAAATGCACGAAACTTTTTAACGGAAATTTCCGTTACGTTCCGTGACTGAAAAAATCAGCGGGTGATGCCGCGCTTCTTCAGCTTTTCGACGAGCGTGGTGCGGTTAAGACCCAGAATGGTGGCCGCTTTGTTCTTCACCCAGTTGGTCTTTTCCAGCGCCTGCATGATAAGCCCCATCTCGTACTCTTCCACCACCTCTTTGAGGTTGATGCCGGTATCGGGTATCTCGATCACCGCGCCGGGAGCCGCGGCCGCCTGCGGCTCCAGCTCGGCCTCCTGCGCGCCGACCAGCAGCATGTCGGTGTAAAGCTGTTCTTCCTGGTTCGCGTCGCTGATGAACTGGTACGGGAGATCCTCGATGTCGATCATCCCCTCCCCCTTGATAACCACCATCCGCTCGCAGATGTTCTCCAGCTCGCGCACGTTGCCGGGCCAATCGTAATCCAGCAGCAGCTTCATTGCGGCTGGCGTTACGCCGGCGATGCCGCGGTTCTTGCTCCCATTGAACCGCTTGATGAAGTGATCTATCAGCAGCGTGATGTCGTCTTTGCGGGCGCGCAACGGCGGCAGTTTTAACGGAATGACGTTCAGGCGGTAGTAGAGATCCTCGCGAAACCGTTTTTCCTTGATCGCTTTTTCAAGGTCGATATTGGTGGCGGCGACCACCCGCACGTTGGTGCGTATCACTTGGTTGCTGCCGACCCGTTCGAACTCCTGCTGTTGCAGGATGCGAAGCAGCTTCACCTGCAACGCCGGACTCATATCGCCGATCTCATCGAGGAAGATCGTACCTTCGTGCGCCATCTCGAATTTGCCCACGCGGGTGCGGATGGCGCCGGTGAAGCTCCCCTTCTCGTGGCCGAAAAGCTCGCTCTCCAGCAGGTCTTCGGGGATCGCGCCGCAATTCACCACCACAAAGTTCTTGTTGCGCCGGGGAGAGTGCATGTGCACCGACCGGGCGAAAAGCTCCTTGCCGGTGCCGCTCTCCCCCAGCACCAAAACGGTGCTGTCGGTATCGGCCAGCTTCTCGACGGTGCCGAAAATTTCACGTATCCGCTTCGAGTTGCCAATGATGTGGGCAAATCCCTTGCCGGCTCCCGGCGTGGCCGCCCGCCCCGTACCGTAACCGGTGGCCTTATCCCTGCGCTCTTGCAACTTTTCTTCGAGGGTCATCGGCTCCGGACCGGAGAATTCTACTGTCTCGGCAATCGTGGCCGCGTCTATGGCCGCCGCCTCGCCGGCCTCTTCAAGACTCGCTTCGGCCGCCCGGAGCTCGGCCAAATTTTCCGCCATCAGTTTTTCGCGCTCTTCCGGTTGGGGGGCCATGAATATTGAATTGAAGGACAAGACGCTTATCTCCTCATCCATGTCTTCCGCGTTAATGGCTGTATCATGGTCTACCCGCTCGGCTTGTTGAGCAATGGGGACAGGAACAAAATCAGGGTCTATAAAATTATCCAGAATGTTATCAGGTTCGTTCATAATTTTGACGCCCCATATCTTCCGAAAATTCTAATTTCAGCTAATTATAGCAAATTTAATCCATAATCAATCTTATTTCAAGCAAATATTTCTAAATACTTTCCGATTTTCTGAAAGAAACGTCAACTTTTCCCCTTGTCGCAAGCTCACTACAACCAGATCATAAATGTACTATTTTATACACCATGCAGATTCACCAGTGGTTACAAGTGCACTTTTTAAGAATCACTGTCTGTACATCATTGATTTATATGACTGTTTTATTGGCACAGGATATGCTTATTACAAATAGTGTGGACACAAACATTACAAAATACGTTATAAAGGAGAAGCAGATGATGTCGATAAAGGCCAAAACGTCCGGCGACAGATTATGCCAAACCTATGAATACCGCTGGGAGAACCTGAAGGGGCTATGCCGCCTGCACGGCCTGGTAAATAGTAACCTTGAAAGCCGGAGATGGGAGTGAACGACAATGAAGAAAGAACTGATGCCCCAATTTTGCAAGAAGTGCGTTAACGTGCGAACCAGCATTTTTAACAGCGAGCAATATTGCAACCGGATATGCAAATATAACCCCAAGTTTCAGTTCCACGCCTCGCACTCGTGCTTCTACAGGAAGAGCGGCGTCGGCGTCGCCTAAGCCGGAATGCCGGCCGTCCCTTCCGACATAAGGCAGGAGTGGCAATCCGGTTTTTTTCACCGGGCAATCGGGGTTAGTTGAACGACTTCCGTATCAAATCCGGTATAATGCGCGCGATATGCGCAAATCGGCCAATCACGAACAGATTTGCTGGGATATCCTCCCGGCGGTTTCCCGCAGTTTCGCCCTCTGCATCCAAAAACTCCCCAAGGGGTTGGACGAGAGGATGATGGCCGCGTACCTTATACTGCGGCTGATCGACACCATCGAGGATTCCGCCGCGCCGGTGGAAACCAAGCACGCGGCATTTGACCAGTTTTTAGAGCTGCTGGCCGCCGCGCCGCCGGTTAACCGCCAGAAAGCGGCGGCACTCCGCGATTTTTTGTTGGCGAACATCGACTACAGTTACGAAAAAGTTTTGCTGGAAAATCTTCAAAGCCTGCTGGAAGTTTTTCACGGTTTCACCGCGGAAGAAAAAACGGCCATCCTCGCTTGCGCGCGCGAAATGGCGGAGGGAATGCTGAAATTCCAGGGCCGGGTCATCGGATCGCTCAAGGTGCAGGAAGAGTATTGCTACTATGTGGCCGGCATCGTCGGCTACCTCAACTCACGCCTCTTCCACCTAGCCGGGCAGACACCGGAGAGACCGGACGAACGGTTTATGGAACTGGCCAAAAACTTCGGCATTGCATTGCAGAAAGTGAATATCCTGCGCGACGTGGCCTACGATGTGCCGCATGGACGCAACTTTTGGCCCCTCGACCTGCTGGCGGCGCAGGGGCTGTCATACGAAACGCTCTGCCTGCCGGAAAACCGGAAAAACGCCATGACGGTGCTGGACACTATCGTGGAAGACGCCCTCCCCTACCTTGAGGACGCGCTTGCATATACCAAACGGATTCCCCGCTCCGCTATGCGCGTGCGGGTATTCTGCCTCATCCCGCTGTTCATGGCGGTGGAAAGCTACGCCAAATGCGTGGACAACGAAGACATTTTCAACGGCGGCAAAACGGTGAAGATATCGAAATCCGACGTGGCGCGCATCGTGCGCAATTCATTCCTGCTGGCGCCAAGCAACTGGGCGCTGCAACGGTGGTTCGATGGCGGCGTCCGCGCCGTCCGCCAAAAGCTCGCCCGCCGATAACCGCCCCGCCTATCAAAGCCGGCACGAAAAGGGGCGTACCATCAATCGATAAAACCGGCGGAAATGATATTGTTCCGCTGAGCCGGGGACTGTTCCACGGCGGACGCTGTTAAACGGCGCGCGTTGTTATCGGTCTTCCACTTCGTTCCCCAATCCCCCATAGCCGCGATGAGAGCTTCCAATTCCCGCCCTTTTTCCGTCAGGGCGTATTCCACGCGGGGAGGAACTTCGGCGAAAATGGAGCGGGTGAGCACCCCGACCTCTTCCAGTTCTTTAAGACGGAGGGAAAGCGTCTTTGGGCTGATGCCTGCGAGCGATTGACGGAGTTCTCCGAACCTGCGAGTGCCCGCCATCAGGTCGCGCAATATCATTAACGTCCATTTTCCCTGAATTATGGAGATCGTATTGTGAATTGGACATAGAATATCGCTCATAGGCTACGCACCCCCAGCATAACTATTTGTTTTTCTAATATTTTCATATTATGTAGTTGCACTTAAAGTATATAGTAAGTTGCAAAAATATACAATGGGTGGGAAGATAGGGGTGAAGAACTATAAGGAGGTTCATCATGAAAATACTAGTTACTGGAGCCACAGGAACCCTCGGCTCCGAAGTGGTCAAACAGCTCTCCGCTACGGGAACAACTGTCCGCATGGCCATTCACACCCCCGAAAAGGGGCTCAAGATAGAGGGCAAAGGAATTGAAACGGTACCGTTCGATTTTGACAACCCTGAGTCCTTGCGCAATGCCCTTATAGGGGTGGAAAAACTCTTTCTGCTTACTCCGGTTGCCATGAACATGGTGGGACAGGTCAAATCCGTCATCAATGAAGCAAAGGCCGCCGGTATACGGCATGTTGTCCGGCAATCGGCCTTCGGCTCTGAGTTCGGGGAAACCCTGCTTCAGCGCTGGCATCTGGCCGCCGAAAAGGAGATAGTGGCCTCGGGGATACCGTACACCATTCTCCGCCCCAATTTCTTCATGCAGAATTACCTTACCTATCCGGCAGTACATGGGGTCTATTACCTGCCGTTGGGAACTGCGCGAGTCAGCGTCGTGGATGTGCGCGATATCGCATCCGTCGCGGTGAAGGCATTGCGCGGAAAAGGGCATGAAGGACACATCTACCCCATAACCGGCCCTGAAGCCATCACCGCCGCCGAAGCGGTGGCCCTGATTGCAAAGGCATCCGGCGGACACTTCATGTATGTCGATACCCCGCCGGAAGAGGCCCGCAAAGGGATGCTGGCCGGGGGCATTCCGGACTGGCTGGCAGATGGGTTGCTGGAACTTTACACGTGGGCACGCGCCGGCAAAATGGCGGAAGTGCTCGATACGGTGGAGAAAGTCACCGGAAAAAAACCGCACAGTTTCGCCCGCTTCTCCAGGGATTACGTGAAACGCTTCAAAGGAGCGGCGCGGGCGGCCTGACACCGTCCCCACTCGCACAAAAAGAAGGGGCACACACCGCCCCTTCTTTTTATTGCGGCCGGTATATAATGGCCCCATGGAAAATGGCAGGCCGGTTATTTGGACGCCGATCAGGAAGGCCGGCTGACCGTGGCGCTCGTCATCGAAAGCCTCCAACGCCCCATCATATTAAGCAACATCCCCTTCACCATCGAGGAAGAGAGGGTTCTGCGCGAACTGCGCATCTCAAAGATCAGTTCGCTCAAGGAGATGCCGGAGCAAAACATCGCCCGTTATATCAAAAAGGCGATAGATACCGGCTATGGCCTTATCGAGCCGAGGGCGATCTACCGCACCTACCGCCTGATGCAGGAAGAGGGAAAACCTCCCGCAGTGGAAGGATGGCCGGGGCTGTTTTTCGGCAAAAAAGTGGTGGAAATGCTCATCCCCTGCCACTATGTCACGCTGCTCCTCACCACCATAGGCCCAAAACTTCCCACGATGTCCGATGCTATCATCAAAACGGAGCCGACCGACGGTTTCTACCTTGAGTATGTGGGGGGATGGATGGCCGATTACATGGCTGACCGCGTGGAAGACCGTGTGCAGGCGGAGTGCGCCAAGATGGGCTACTCGCTCACATTCCGCTACGCCCCCGGCTACGGCGATTGGACGCTTGATGCGCAGCCGATGATCATGAAAATGCTGGGATCGGAAAAAATCGGCGTCCAACTGAACGAATCCAACATCATGATCCCGCGCAAATCGGTTTCCGCCGCCCTCGGCTGGATTCCAAAGAAGTAATAGCCCGGGATCAAAGTATTCGCCTTTACCTGCCGCACACTTTTTATCGCCATCCCAAAAAGTGAGAATCCCAAAGGAGCTTTTTTGGCTCTTTAGTTGGGATAAATACCACCGCTAGCCCGGCGAACGGGTTTTATGGCGGATTTCATGCTAAAATGCCACTTATTGCACGTAAACCGATATTTAATAGGAGTCATCATATGGTGAACGTTTCAGATAGCGCGGCCGAACAGATCAAAAAATCGCAAGTTGTCGCCAAGTGCGAGGGGCTTCCGCTCAGGATCGCCCTGGTCGGCGGCGGCTGCTCAGGCCCCGAATACGGCCTCGGCTTCGACGAGAAAGGGGCCGAGGACGCCGAATTCGCCTGCAACGGCATTCCGGTGATTATTGACCCGAAGACCATTACGAAGATCGAAGGTCTTGAGCTGGACTACGTAGAAGACCAGCAGGGCGCGTCCTTTGTCTTCCGCATGCCGAAAGCTGCTCACGGCCACGGTCATGGCCACGGTGGTTGCGGATGCGGCGGCGGTGGCGGACACGGCGGCGGCCACTGCTGATTTTTTTCCCTACAGGGAACGGCTAGACCAAAGAACTGCTTGCAAAGCGCCGACGTAAACGGTGACAGACAATAAATATATCCTAACCGTCAAGTTGCACCCGCGCGCTCCGGACAAACCCGAATATGGCGCACAATGCAACGGATGCGGTTTGTGCTGCACGGCTGAGACCTGTCCCGTAGCCCGGCTCTTCCTTTTCCAATTCCGGGGGGAGTGCCGTGCATTGCTGTGGCAGGACAATGAAACACGCTACGTTTGCGGTATGACCCTGTACCCGGACCGCTATCTGCGGATAATTCCGCGGCGATTGCGCGAGCCCTTCGGAAAGTTCTTTGCTTCCCGCATCGCGGCCGGAACAGGATGCGATCTCGACGCAACAATGCTCGCTGACAACTGATTTCAGGTGAACTGCGGCCTCACCCGGCCTGTCGGACTTTTTTAATATTGGCTCCCCATGCGGTCGGATCGCCTCTTATGCGGACATTAATTCGATAGCGACTCCATGTTTGTAAACAAACCATTCTTCTGTAAAATGGCGAAATGAATGATGCCAATCAATTGCCGGAATTTATTCCAGTAACCATAGACAAAAGCCATATAACCACCATCGGGGAAAGGCTTTATGCGGAGAGCATTGAGTTCGTCCGTGAACTGGCAAACAACGCTTATGATGCCGATGCCACCGTGGTGAATATCACCATCGGGGATGATTCCATTGAAGTCAAGGATAACGGCAGTGGCATGGACAAGGTTGGGCTTGGGCAATATTTCAATATCGGCTCACAGCAGAAACTTAATTCGCCAAAATCCCCGGTCCATGGGAGGGACAGGATCGGAATGTTCGGCATTGGCAAGTTTGCAAGCCTGTCCGTGTGCAAAAGGTTTGAGGTAATAACGAAAAAAGGCGACTTTGTCGGAAGGGTGATTTTCGATAAAGAACAGTGGGAGAAGGGGATCGGCGAGTGGAGGCTTCCCCTTGAACTGCTTCCTCCGGATTTCAGGAATGAAAACGGCACGACCGTCATCCTTTCGGGAGTGGAAAAAAGGTATGACCCAAAAGATATAGAGAATAAAATCGTCGAAGGAACCCCCATAAAGGCGCCTCATTTCCACGTTCGGATAAACAACCGTACCGTAACCCCCCGGAGCCTGTCCGGGCAAAGAATACCTATTCTTGAAGGCACCTCCTATGGCGTGGTAACGGGAGAAATCGTCATCCTTTCGGAGACCGCTTCAATTAACACCGAGCCGGGAATTGAGATCAAAGTCAAGCAGGTTACGGTGAAAAGGGACTTCTTCGGGATGGAAACATGGGGGAAAGCCCTCGCTAGGGTCAGGGGAGAGGTCAACGCTGATTTCCTGCCCATAACGAGCGACAGGACAGGCTTTATTAAAGACTCCGGCCAATACCAGGAGTTCGCAAAAGTCATGCAAAGTGTCATGGAGGGAATAAAAACATATCTCCACAAAATGACGGCAAAAAAGGAAGGTCGAAAAATAAGCCGTGTGCTTAAGGACGCGCTTCAGAGGATATACAAGGCACTTGCCGCAAATCCCGATCTTTCGCCATTCGGGGCGTTTCCGGTGGGGGATGAATTGAAAGGCATCGGTGGCGCGGCCTTAACGGGGGAAACGGGCAAAGGGGTTTCCGGAGAGACTGTAAAAACTTCGGAAAAACCTAAAGAACCCGAGAAGAAAAAGAGAAAGAAGAAACCAAAAGTAAAAATGCTCACGCCCAATGCAATCATAAAAAAAATAAAGTTCGGCGATACGGGCGTGTCCTGCGTGGTAGACAGTTTTGGAGAAGAGGGCCCGGAGGTTTTTGCCGAAGATACCGTTATTTACATAAATCGCGACCACCCCTTATACAAAAGGGAATCGGGGAAGCCGGATACTCATACCCTAAATCTTGCGCGGCTCATAACCCAGGAGATTGCGCTCATGAAAGACCCCAAAAACCCGAGGCAAGCGTTTGACCGGCAAAGCAAGCTGCTCCGGGACGCGTTTATCGATAGGGATTAACTTGCAAAAAGTTTGATTTGGCTCCCCGGGCCGCACGCTCCGAAAAATATTATCATCCTGAATTTTCGTTTCTTAACGGCAAAAAATGCCGGGAAATGCTTTCTGCTGGGGAGGAACGCCTGAAAAAAACCGGCCTTCCCCCGAAAGTAGGGAAGTGGTGTATTCTATACACATGATAAAACTCAACCGCATCACTCAACAGCCGGAGGTCATGGGCGGTAAACCCTGCATCCGCGGGATGCGGGTCACTGTTGGCATGATAGTCGGGCAAATTGGCGCTGGTCACAGCGTTGATGAAATCTTGGCGGCCTATCCGTATCTTGAACGCGAGGATATTTTCCAAGCCCTCCGCTATGCCGCATGGCGCGCCGAGGAGCGGGAGATCATGCTGACCAAAGCATGAAACTGCTTGTCGACATGAACCTCTCCCCGCGTTGGGTTGGGCTTTTGAATAATTCCGGTTTTCAATCCATTCACTGGTCGTCAGTTGGCTCATTCAACGCGCCAGATTCAGAGATAATGGCCTACGCCGCATCGAACGGTTTTATCATCCTGACGCACGATCTGGATTTCAGCGCAATCCTTGCCGTTACTCATGGCGAAAAACCCAGCGTTGCGCAAATTCGCGCCGAGGATGTAAGCCCTGATGTTATCGGCAAACAGGTAATAGCGGCGCTTCAACAAACGAAACCCGAACTCGAAACGGGGGCCTTGCTGACCATCGAACCGGACCGGAACCGGCTACGCCTGTTGCCCCTCAAGGATAATTAAAACAAAAGTTATTGGCGTTATGTTGAACTGCGCCCATAATAGTCTTTTGGAATATTGAAGGGTAACGGCGTATAAAAATGGCTCCCCGGGCCGCACGCTCCAAAAAATGCTATTATCTTGAATTTTCAATTCTTATTCCGGCGCATTCGACAGAAAGTAGTATATGGCGGGCAAGACTCCGGTAGAATTCTTGCTGGTTCCTAATGCCATCGTTTTGATGTATTCTATGGTCATGTCAAAGAGATCAATTTTGAAGGCCAATCCCTATTTGCGGAATGCCGCTCAACGCAAGGAAATGCTATTCCAATCGGTAGCTTCATCATCGGCTATTGAAGGTGTTTGGATAACCAAACATAGGATGGCCGCTGGGCGCTACATATTGAAGAATGCTCTCACCACTAAAAGGAAAAGAACCGCTTAATTCAGTCTATTTCCTGCGGTTCTTCCAGAGTCCTTGCAATTATCGATCTGAATACCTCTTCCATAGGTTCATAATTCCGGGATAAACCGGCCCGTACTGCCGTGAAATATTTTTGCCTCTTCTTTCCCTTGATGTTTTGATAATCGAGAGGTGGCAACCCCGCCTGCAGCGCCATCAATGTTGCTAATATGCGGGCCAACCTCCCATTCCCCTCCCGAAAGGGATGGACAAGCACCAACTCCACATGAACAATGGCGATTGCCCTTGCAATCTCATCATTCGAGGAAAACCTGCATGGGGTAAATTCGCGTAAAATGTTTTTTTCAAATTCCAGCATCAAAGCTGGGATATGTTTCGCGGCGGCAAACGGAAAACCGCCTTTGCTTACATTGACGTTACGATATTGCCCTGCCCACGGATAGATGGCCCCAAACCATGCCTTATGCATATTGCAAATATCGTGGGAAGTGAATCTATGCTCCATATCATAGTGGACAAGCGACTCCGCCAGCACACGGTCTTGCTCCACTGCCTCAAGAGCATCCATCTCGCGCTTCTTCTTAACTCCCAGCAGGTTTTTCAAAACCCGCCCGCGCGAACCCGGCTCGAACTGCGCTTCCACGAGCCCAGAGACATCGTATTTATTGGATTTTTTCACCTACAGTCTCGCATTGCTCCACCTCAGCTTCCTTCCAAATATTAAACTCTTTTCCAAATAGCTTGAGATAGCAATTCATAAAGTTGCTAGCAAACCAAAATACATTCGCCGTATCAACTAATCCAGGTGCGGATGACCAAGCTATTTCATTAGGACTTAGCCGAATAAAACTGTCAGAAAGACGGATATCAGCATGTGCATATGATGATAAATGCGAATAGAAACTAAGGTAGGCTTTTTCATGACCCACGCAAGCCGCCATTTCTCGAATATTTAATCCAGACCAATTCAATGAAACCTTTTTCTTTCCATTTCGCCCCTCCTTCTCAAACTGAGATTGAACAATTTTATAATTTCTCTCAATTTCCTTTTTATATTCATTCGGAATCGGTGATGTATAATTTTGCAAATCGCGCATCTTCAATATCCATCCAAAATCGATATACTGCCCTGCTCGCAATGATGGTTCCTTTGATATGTAATGAGCGGTCACATCGATCTCAAACATAGTTCTCGCAATATTGTAACCAACCGTGGCCGGATAGTTTTTATTGCCATAATGGTCATATAAAACCAAGAGGCTTTTCGCAGCTGATATATTATGAAGGAGAAAACAAACCATAAGTGACGTATACTCCATTCCTGCTTCATGCACTTTGACTCTTCCAGATTCAGCGTTTTTAATCAAAGGTTCAGCAAGTCCTGCAAGATTCGCAAGCCGTTTTCGTTGATTAAGAATTGATTTTGAAAGCACCTTTTCTAATTCTCCGCCAACATGTTTTCCCATAAGACCAATCCTTTCATGCAACCAACAGGGAAATCTCAATTTTCGGGTAGAGCGCCGACAGGTATTTCACAAGGCGGTCAACCGTGAATTCATCATACGCGTAATTCACTATCTTGCTGACAAGCGCTTCATCAATACCTAACTTTTTCGCCAACTGCTTTTGAGTTATCCCTTTCCGGTTTTTGTATTTCACAAACTCCGCGCAAAGATTATGCTTGAGCCGTTCGACGGAATCGGCGGATTCAGGCAGGGGCCTTGCTGCAGGTCCCCTAGAAAGCCTTTCCCTTACTTCGGCCAGTTCTTTATTGTCTGGAAATCTCTGCGCTTTTTTCATCGTTTCCTCCTTGGTACACGAAAGGCATTAACCACGCCAAGAAAATCATCCGAGACACAAAAAAGCAGTATAAGCCGGTATGGCTTATCATCGTGATAAAGCGGCTCAACGCGAAAGTATTGGAACTCTCCAAGCGTTTCCTCAATCGGAAATATCAGGCCGTCCAGATTTTTCACCATTTCCACGATCATCATGTCATCCAGATCACCATGCTTTTTCTTGTAATGCTGGTCGATGATCACCCGAGTAATTTCTTGTTCGTTAATGATTATATTTAGAGGGTACTCTGGCCTATTCATCTGTAAACATAATTACATAAAATTGACATATTTGTCAACTAGGTGGCATGACATATGAACTAAGTTGTCAATTGTAAGCATGGGGAAATAAATGGCTCACAGGGGACAGGGACTCGCCCTCATGAGCCTGCGCATCACGGTGCGGCCCCTTCGGGCCGGCTCGCCTCCTAAACGGACATCTTGCCCGTTTGCGCTCCTTCCCGCTACAGCAGGTTTCCGCGCCGGGAGGTATACAGCTCGCTCCGCAGATTGCGCGGCCGCATCACCGTTCCGGCGCTCCTTCATCAGTCGCGCCGGAGCCTCGCTTCGAGTCCGGCTGCACGCAATTTGAACACACTGATACTACAATGATTGCTGGGATAACGAAGAAAGTTATGGCTCCCCGGGCCGGACTCGAACCAGCGACAGGGTGGTTAACAGCCACCTGCTCTACCGACTGAGCTACCGGGGAACTCAATACGAAGTATGGATTATCCAGACTTTACCCCGTACTGTCAACAGCATTTCATCGCGTAATTATGCCCTTTTGCTTCACCTACCGCGCGGGCCGCACAAATGCCCCCGTTGACGCCCCTGCTGATGTTGAGGCCATTCCCTTCTTTAATCCCCCTATCCGGGGTGTTATATTGACGCGATGGAAAAAAAGAGAGTCGGCCTCATCTTCGGCGGCGTTTCCGCCGAGCACGAAATAAGCATCATCACCTTCGATCAGGCGTATAAAAACCTCGACAAGGACAAATACGAAGCCGTCCCCATTTACATCACGCTTGAAGGGGATTGGATCTGCGACGACAGGCTGAAAGACGTTACCCGCTATAAAGAGATATTCACCGGCGACAAAAGCAGCCTGAAAAAATTCAACCGCCGCTTCATCCCCCCCTACCCCCTGCGGCACGAATCCGGCGGCTTCCTGCAAAAGCTCTCCGACACCAAAATCGAGATCGACATCGCCTTCCCGCTGATACACGGCACCGGCGGCGAGGACGGATCGCTGCAAGGGCTTTTGGAACTGGCCGACATCCCCTACGTTGGCTCGAACGTGACCGCCAGCGCCGTCGGCATGGACAAGGTTCTGCAAAAACACATCCTTAAAAGCGCCGGCCTGCCGGTGGTGAAATTTGCCGGATTCCTGAAAGCCGAGATCGAAACCCGGCACGACGCGGTCGTTAAAGAGATACTCGGCAACTTCCGTTTCCCCCTTTTCGTCAAGCCCGCCTCATGCGGCAGCTCGGTGGGGGTGTCGAAAGTCGATTCCCGCGATTTCCTGGCGGTGGCGCTGGATGAGGCATGCCGCTACGATCGCAAAGTCATTGTGGAAGAAGGAGTGGTCGAACCGCGCGAGATCAACTGCGCGGTGATGGGAGACGATGATGAAATCCACGCCTCCATCTGCGAAGAGGTTTTCAGCAAGGGCTTTCTCGACTACAAACAGAAATACCTTGCCGGCGGCAAAAAAGGGCGCGGCGGCATGGCGAACGTTGCGCGCGCCATACCTGCGGACATCCCCGTCGAAACCGCCGCCAAAATACAGGAAACGGCGAAAAAGGTCTTCCGCGCGCTCGATTGCACCGGCGCGGCGCGGGTCGATTTCCTGCTTTCGAAAGACGGCAACATCTACATCACCGAGCTGAACTCCATTCCCGGCTCGCTCAGCTTTTACCTCTGGGAAAAAAGCGGCTTCCCGTTTCCGCAATTGCTGGACAAGGTGATCGGCTACGCGCAGGGGGCCTACCGCCGCAAGAAAATGCTCCGCCGCACCTCCGGCTTCAACGCCGTGCAGGGCTATTTGTCGGAGAAGAAGGAAGAGTAATGCTAAAGCTGCTGGCTATCGCGGTAGGCGGCGCGGCGGGCAGCATCCTGCGCTACTTCGCCTCCACCTTCACCCACCGGTTCGTCGAGCCGACCTTCCCGTGGGGAACGCTGGCGGTGAACCTCTTCGGCTGTTTCCTCATCGGCTTCCTCTGGCCGCTGTTTGAAAAGGCGGCCGCCACGCCGGAGGCGCGCGCGCTGGTCTTCATCGGCATTTTGGGCGGGTTCACCACGTTCTCGTCCTTTGGCCTCGAAACATTCCACCTGCTGCGCGACGGCGAATACGGGCGCGCGGCGGCGAATATGCTGGCCAGCAACCTGGCCGGGATCATGCTGGTCTTCGCCGGATTCTTTTTGGCGCGGCAGCTTTTTGTAAAATAGGAGCGGATATGACGAAACTTCCCGAAAAAGGATGCCTGCTGCGGATTTACATTGGCGAATCGGACAAAACCGGCGGCAAGCCGCTGTACGAAGCGATCGTGCTGAAGACGCGCGAACTCGGCATGGCAGGCGCTACCGTGCTGCGCGGCATCATGGGCTTCGGCGCGAACAGCCGGGTGCATACCGCCAAGATACTGGAGATAAGCGAGGACCTGCCGCTGGTGGTGGAGATCGTCGACACCGAGGAGAACATTGAAAAGCTGTTGCCGTGGTTGGACGAGGTGGTGCGGGAAGGACTGGTGACACTGGAAGAAATAAAAATTGTGAACTACCGCTCCAGCCGCTTGCCGAATTAAAAGGAATTGAAATGCCCGAAATATGCCGATTTTTTGGTATCATAATATCCATGCACTATGGCGACCACTCGCCTCCGCATTTCCATGTGCGATATGGGGACCAGAAGGCGATTGTCGGCATAAAAACTATGGCGCTTTTAGAAGGTCATTTATCCGCGAGGGTCTTTGGCCTTGTTATGGAGTGGACATCCCTGCATCGGGAAGAACTGATCAAAGATTGGGAGCACGCCATGAAAAGTGAGCCATTGGATAAAATCGCCCCTTTGGAGTAGAAAAATGTTGGTGGATGTCGTATCAGTAACCGTTCTTGATGGCTATCAGGTAAAGCTTCGCTTCAAGGATGGAGTGGAAGGTATTGCCGATATCGGAAAAATGGTGAAGTTCACCGGTGTTTTTGCGCCTCTCGCCGACCACGATTACTTTGCCAAAGTGAGCGTCAATCCTGATCTGGGAACTATTGCATGGCCCAACGGCGCGGACATCGACCCTGATGTGCTATACGCCGCCATAACCGGCAAACCCATCCCGAACTATCAAAGCGGCATTCCCGTCGGTAACCATTAAATCGAACTATTACCTCTACCTCAGCTTTTCACGGTGAGAGGTAACTTTATCGGGAAACGAACGATTTTTGTTTGGGGGCGGGTGGTTGCGGGGCGGTCTTCAGTCCGCAACCGGTGAGCGCAACGATCAACACCGCCGACAACCCAAATGCGGTAAGGCAATTAAAAAATCCCTCCCGGCCTCCCTTTGTAAAAGGGAGGGGCCTAGCGCATCCCCCTTTGGAAAAGGGGGATTGAGGGGGATTTTCTCCAAGAATCATTATTTATCCAACTCGTGTTTCGCTGCATGTATCTGTTCCAAAATTTCTTTTTTCGCGGTGGAGCCGAATGTTTTTTTCCGGTCGGGCGATTTGGTGGGATCGAGGTAATCAAATACGTCCTTCTTGAACAGCGGGCTGTGCGCCTGTAAATGTTTGAGCGTCATATCGGCGAATGTCATCCCCTTTTCCTCGCACTCGCGGACGATGGCCCCCACAACGTGGTGCGCCTCGCGGAACGGCATCCCGCGCAATGCCAGATAATCGGCAAGGTCCACCGCCGTCAAAAATCCGTTCTTCACCCGCCCTTCCAGCAGCTTCGTGCGGAACTTCATCTTCTTCACGAAATCCGTGGCGAGCGGAAGCGCGGCAAGCGCCTGTTCGCAACTGTCGAAGAGGCCGATCTTGTCCTCTTGCAAATCCTTGTTGTACGCCAACGGCAGCCCCTTGATGATGGTGAGCAGGCTTATCAGATTGCCGTTCACCCGGCCGGTCTTTCCCCGGAAAAGCTCCAGCAGGTCGGGGTTCTTTTTCTGCGGCATGATGGAGCTTCCGGTGCAGTATTCATCGGGCAGGTCGACACAGCCAAACTCGCTGGACGAATAGATGATGACATCCTCGGCAAAACGCGAGAGGTGTGCAAACAAAAGCGCGACGGCGGTGAGAAATTCCACCGCAAAATCGCGGTCGGAAACGGCATCGAGCGAGTTGGCCGATATCGCCCCAAAGCCGAGCAGGTTGGCCGTGACGCGGCGGTCGATGGGATAGTTCACCCCCGCCAGCGCACCGGAGCCGAGTGGCATCACATTGGCCCCATGCGCCGCGAGGTGGAATCGCTCTTCGTCGCGCCGGAACATCTCGTGATACGCCATGAACCAGTGGGCCACCCGTATCGGCTGCGCCTGCTGCATGTGGGTGTATGAGGGCATCACCGCATCGACGTTTTTTTCCGCCTGCGCCACAAAAGCGCGCCGCAGCCCGGCGATAAAACCGGCAATGGCGATGGCATTCTCACGGGTGTACAGCCGCACGTCGGTGGCGACCTGGTCGTTGCGGCTGCGGCCGGTGTGCACCTTCCCCGCCAAGGGGCCGATGATCTCGGTCAGCCGCCGCTCGATATTCATGTGGATGTCCTCGTCCTCGGTGCGGAATTTGAATTTCCCTGCGCGGACCTCTGCCGCGACCTTTTTGAGGCCGCTAACGATCTTCTTTAACTCCGTCGGCGTCAGGATGCGCGCCTTGTGCAGCGCGGTGGCGTGCGCCACATTCTGCATTATGTCGTATTCGGCCAGTTTTTTATCAAAGCCGATAGACGCACCGTATTCTAAAAATGCCTTTGTCTGCGCGGCCTTGAACCGTCCGCCCCACGCCTTGTTTTTCATATCGCCCCTTAACGTTGTTTGGAAAAGTTTAGCATAGAACCGCATTGCCGCGCGCGGGGAATCCCTTGCCCACGCCATCGCGCTCTGTTAGAGTTTTTTTGGTAAACAGAAGGAGTCCCAAATGAAAAACAGGTTTCTCGATGCGATGAACTTCCGCCGTGCCTGCCGCGATTTCGACCCCGCAAAAACAGTGGGAGAAGAAGAAATTAACTACATCCTCGAAGCGGGCCGCCTTTCGCCGTCATCGATGGGAATGGAGCAGTGGCATTTTCTGGTGGCACGCGGCGGCGCGATGAAGAAAAAACTGCACGACGCCTGCAAGGACCAGAAACAGGTGGCGCAGGCCAGCGCCGTGGTGGTCATTCTGGCGAAAACCGCCGACATCCACCCGGACGCGCCCCGCTTCCGCGAGATATTGCACAAGCGCTTCGGTGAATCGTGGGAAAAGAGACTGGCGTATTACCGGGACTACTACAACAGCATCAATGCAAAGGAATGGAGCGTGGCGCAATGCCACCTCGCGGCGGCGAACATGATGACCGCCGCGGCCTTTATCGGCATTGATAGCTGCCCCATCGGCGCTTTTAAACCGGAGAAGCTCATGGAAACCGTCGGCGCCGATCCGTCGAAGTACGTACCGGCGCTGGTGATCGCCTTCGGCCACCGCGCAAAAGAGCCGAAGCCACGCAACCGTCTGCCATTCGACGAGGTGGTCACGCGCCTCGACTGACGCCCAGCGTTTTTTTATCGGTTACGATTCGGTGGTTCTTTTGGACGGGAAGAACGAAGCGGCGATGGCGGTTATAGCGCCGATGGTGATGCAGCTGTCGGCCACATTGAACGCCCACCAGTGGAAGCCGCCGATATAAAAATCCAAAAAGTCGGTCACGGTGCCGATTGTGATGCGGTCGACAAGATTTCCCAACGCGCCGCCCAATATCAGCGTGAGCGCCACGCGCAACGCGGGGCCTTCTTTTTCCGCCTCACGGTAAAGATAAACCAGCACGGCGGAAGCGAATAACGTGAGTAAAATGAAGAACATACCCACCCACTTGGCCGAAACGCCCGACATAAATCCGAACGCCGCGCCTGGATTTTGGATGTGGGTAATGTTGAAAAAGCCGGTGACGGGGATGGAGCGGTAAAGCTCGACATGCTCATGCACCAGCGATTTCGTTAGCTGATCCAGCACCACGATGATGAGCGCCCCCGCCGCCAGCGGCCCGAATCTCTTGAGAATATTGGAGAAAGGCAACGCCATTTTTCAGGCCATCTCGGCGAGGTGCGTGGCGCAGCGGGCGCAAACGGCGGGATGGGCGGAACTGCCGCCGACATCGGGCAAGGTGTTCCAGCAGCGCTCGCACTTCTTGCCGTCGGGCGTAACCACCGTCATTTCAATATCTCCGGCCGCCTTTTCCTTCACCGTAACCTGCGAAACGATGAAAATGGACGGTAATTCGGTTTCATATTCTTTCAGTTCATGCAAATCCTTCAACGGCGCCAAAATCTCCAGCTTTGCATCGAGCGAATGACCGATGATTTTGTCGCGCCGCTTGTCCTCCAAAACCTTCAACGCCCCCTTGCGGATTTCCCACAAGCGGTCCCACTTTTGCCGCATCTCCGGCAAAATGGCCAAAGCATCGACGTTGAAAAATGTCTGCGTGTGGATGCTGCTCCCCGCCGGAGTGCCGGGGATGGCGGCCCATATCTCATCGGCGGTGAAACTGAGAACCGGCGCCATGAGGCGGAGCATTACCTGCGTCAGATCGTACATCGCGGTTTGGGCGGCGCGCCGTCCCTTCGAGCGGGGCGGGAAGGTGTATGCGCGGTCTTTCACGATGTCGAGATAAAACGCCGAGAGATCGACCACGCAGAAGTTGTGCATGGCGTGATAGAAGACGTGATACTCGTACCGGCCGAACGCGGCCAGCACGGTTTTTTGCAGCGTGGCGGCCCGGTCGAGGATGTAGCGGTCAATCTCCGGCAGTTCGGCGAACGGCACACGGTCCTTCGCCGGATCGAAATCGGAGAGATTCCCCAGCATGAAGCGGAAGGTGTTGCGTATTTTGCGGTACGCTTCCGAGAGGCGCTTGAGTATCTCATCCGACAGCCGCACTTCTTCCATGTAGTTTTCGCTGGAAACCCAGAGGCGGACGATCTCGGCCCCGTGATTTTTCACTACGTCAACCGGCTCGATGCCGTTGCCGGCCGATTTCGACATCGTGCGCCCTTTCGAGTCCACCACATAACCGTGGGTGAGCACCGTGCTGTACGGCGCGGCGCCGGTTGTGCCGACGGATGCCAGCAGCGAGCTTTGGAACCAGCCGCGGTGCTGGTCGCTCCCTTCCAGGTACATGTCGCCGGGCCATTGCAGGTCTTTCCAGCGGCGCAGCACGGCAGCCTGACTTACGCCCGAATCGAACCAGACATCGAGGATGTCCTCTTCTTTTTTCCACTCGGCTGCGCCGCACTTTTTGCAGGTCTTCCCCCGCGCCCAGTGCGCGGAGTCTTGTTCAAACCAGATGTCCGCGCCGTGCTGTTCCATTTCGTCCGCCACGCGGCGCGCCGTATCGCCGTCGATAAGCGGCTCGTCGCACTTTTGGCACTTGAGCACGGTGATCGGCACGCCCCACGCGCGCTGGCGGCTGATGCACCAGTCGGGGCGGTTCTCCACCATGCCGAAGATGCGCTCCTTGCCCCACTTCGGCACCCATTCCACGCGGTTGATCTCGGCCAGCGCCTTTACGCGCAGGCCGTTTTGCTCCATGCCGATGAACCACTGCGCGGTGGCTCGGAATATCACCGGGTGCTTGCAACGCCAGCAGTGCGGGTACGAGTGGTTGATGTTCTCGGTGAACAGCAACATGCCGCGCACGTTCAGTTCCTCTATCACGTCGGGATTCACCTGCGGCACGCGCCGCCCGGCGAAGATCGGAAGGTCGTCCTTGAACAGCCCGTTGTCGCGCACCGGGTTGAAAACCTCCAGGCCGTACTTCTGGCCGACCGCGTAGTCCTCCTGCCCGTGGCCGGGAGCGGTGTGCACCGCGCCGGTGCCTGCCTCGAGCGTGACGTGCATCCCCAGAATCACCGGCGAGATGTGGCCGTAGAGCGGATGCTTTGTCTTTATCCCTTCCAGTTCGCTCCCTTTGAAGCGTTTTACTTCTTCTATCTCGGTGATGCCGATGACGGGGGCTACTTTGCCCACCAATTCGGTCGCCATCAGCAGCGTGCCGCCGTTATGCGCGATGGCGGAATAATCGAACGCGGGGTGAACGCAGACCGCGCGGTTGGCGGGGATGGTCCACGGCGTGGTCGTCCAGATGACGACCGCCGCCTCCCCTTTCAAGCCGAGCTTCGCCGCCTCGCCCCCTTCCAGAACGAAGCGAACGTAGACGGAGGGGCTGACGTGATCGGCATATTCCACTTCGGCCTCGGCCAGCGCCGTTTGGCAGGAGGTGCACCAGTGAACCGGCTTCAGCCCCTGATAAAGCGCGCCGTTATCCATGAACTTCGCCAGCTCGCGCACGGTGTCGGCCTCGTAGCGGTAGTCCATCGTGAGGTACGGGTCTTCCCAGTCGCCCAAAATGCCGAGCCGCTTGAACGATTCGCGCTGGCGGTCGATGAACCCTGCGGCGTACTCGCGGCAGAGCTTCCGTTTTTCGGCGCGGGTGATCTCGCTTTTCTTTTTGCCCAGCTTTTTGTCGACCTGGTGTTCGATGGGGAGGCCGTGGCAATCCCACCCCGGCACGTAGGGCGCGTCGAACCCCTGCATGGTCTTCACCTTGACGATGATGTCCTTCAGTATCTTGTTGAGGGCGTGCCCCATGTGGATGTCGCCGTTGGCGTACGGGGGGCCGTCGTGCAGGATGTATTTTTTGGCCCCTTTGCGGGCCTCGCGGATCTGTTTGTAGAGGCCGCTCCATTTCAGCAGCATGTCCGGCTCCATCGTCTGGAGGCCGGCCTTCATGGGAAAATCGGTCTTGGGGAGATTGAGCGTGTCTTTGTAATCCATAAGAGCGTAAGTTTACCCCACCGGCGGTTGCGCGGCAACAGTTAGCGTGTGATGCGTTGCCTGGGTAGCGGCGGCACTCATGCCGCCGGTTGGCGCAACGCGCCAAGAGGGGGTCGGCCCGGTGGGCCGATGATGGACTGGTAGGGGCGGGTTTGAAACCCGCCCGTACAAATCCGTCCCACCGGGGAGAGTAGGTCATACATTCCTGTGTGATATTGCCGCGCCAGCGGCAAGAAAAAGATCATGCCTCGCGGCATGATGTACCCAATGTAGCCTACAGGCCACATCCGGCGCGGATAGTAAAATAATTCCGCGCCTCCCGAATTGGGTACCCACCGGGAGTAAAGAAAACTTTGATAGTATGTCTGGGTGCCGGATCGGTGTCCGGCATGACAAGGGAGGGGCCAGTGCGGGATGCTATCCGATAAACCTTCTTACGCGGGGTATAAAATCTTCAGGCTCCCACGGCTTAACGACAAAATCATCGGCCCCCAGCTTAAAGACGGTATCCCGTATCTCCATCCCATGGGTGGCTGACACCATGATGACCGGGATATGTTGCGTTTCATGGGCGCCCTTGATCTTTTCCAGCAATTCCAACCCTCCCGGCATCCCGATATCGGAAATGACCAGATGGGGAGGCTCTTTCAGGATCATATTCAGCGCATCGTTGCCATTCACCGCTTCAAGAATTTCCACATCCAATGTTTGCAGTTGCGCCCTTTGCGTAAACCTGAAAACATCGTCATCGTCCATAACAAGAACCCGTGGCCGGATGCCGGGCAATTTAACGTTGAACAGGCACCCTTGGCCCGATTCGCTTCTCACAATCAGGTTGCCGCCGTGCAGTTCCACTATCTCTTTTACCAGCATAAGGCCGTATCCGGTTCCCGCTTCCCCCGCGGTACCCGCTTTTGAGCCGGGGTTATGAAATAACTTTTCCAATGTTTTTGGGTCTATGCCCCGCCCGGTATCCCTGACACAGAGGGTGGACGCATCTTTCATCTGAATGACGATGCTGTCATTCTCTTTACAAAATTTAATGGCGTTGGCGACAAGGTTTTGGATCACTTCGGCAAGCAGGGCTTTGTCGGCATATATGCGGCTGTTTGGAGGAATCTCATTTTTCAATTCTATTCCCTTTTGCCGGGCGGCATGGAAGTTGTCCGTAACGATTTTTGCGCCTGTTATGTTCGCATCAAAGAATTTCAAATCCAGTTTCAGGGCGCCTGTTTTGAGCCTGCTTAAGCTCAACACTTCGTCGATGAGAGTGGACATCTGGGTTCCGGTTTCGATCGCCTTTTCCAGAATCAGTCTTACCCCTTCATTTAAGGGGGCGGCGGTATCCCGGGTGACTAATTTTAAAAAGCCGGTCATCGTGGCCAAAGGGGTCTTCAAGTCGTGCGCCACAAGGGATACAAATTTGTCCTTTAGCTTTGTGGCCTCCTCCGCGCCCTCTTTGGCGGCTTTCAGCGCCTCTTCGGCTTTCTTGTGTTCGGTCATATCCCTGCCGGTTCCGGTAAAGCCGATGACATCTCCGGCCGGATTTTTTAGCACCACGCCGTTGCACCAATATGGAACCAGCGCGCCATCATGCCTTATAAACCGCGCTTCAACATGGGCCGCCCCTTCTTCAAATACCTTCAACATTCCATTAATTATTACCGGCCTGTCTTCTTCGCAGACAAACTCCAGAGCCGGCCTGTTCATCATTTCTTCCGGAGAGAGGCCGCATAATTTCACAAGGTTGGAATTCCATTTGATCAGTTCGCCGTCCATGTTGAATACATAGAGGATGTCGGGATTGGCTTCCATGATGGCCGATTGTTCCATATAGCTCTGTTCCAGCGCATCCAAAGCGGATGCAAGTTTTCCCTGGGTATCTTCAAGTTTTTTTATATGAAAAACCAGCGGTTTATGCTGGAGGAAATACATGATGGGCAGAATACTCAGAACAAGAACGGAGGCATCCAATAACGCTTCCCGCATGGGGGAAAGGTTGAAATAACCATGCATGGTATTCATGAAGGTTACCTCGATAAAAAAGATCGAACCCGCCAGCAGAAGAAAAAGCGTTGCGGGAGCCAGGTAGCCGGCGTTTCCGGACCTCATCGGGACGGATTTCCCGGCGCCGTCCGGTTCCTTCGCATCTCCCCATGAATCACCCATGCCGATGGCAACTCCTCAACTGCGGAAATTCAGCTTGAAAACACCCCTTAGCTTCACATCCACGTTACACCATATTGCGGAAAAAACAATCACCCCAAAGTGTTGTTTTACGTTACTGATTTTACATGGCTAAAAAAGCGCCGTAACGCATAAATCCCCCGCATTACGTTAACCTTTTGGGGTTATTGCTATACGCACCGTTAGTAAATTATACTATCGCCAAATGCATATGCCCCATTGAAATAGTGCGATGCATATCGTGGCGTATGACGCAACTTAACGCATCATCTGGAGGGGATGAAGTGGGAGGTCAATATCCGTCTTCTTTAGGCAAGGTTCGCGCCATCGCCGTGGGTGGCCCCCATGTGGATGGCGGCCACTATAAGCGGCTTTGTGAAGGATGTTGAAAAAGCGCATGTGGGGAAATGATCCCCTCCCACTCCAGATGGCACGGACACTCTGGGTGGCACGGACGCTCTGGGTGGCACGGACGCTCTGGGTGGCACGGACGCTCTTGTCCGTGTTGCGCCCGAAAGGGCGCAAGCAAGATGTAAGCTTTCATGGCCGCCATGCGGCCATCGCGGACAGGAGTGTCCGCGCCACCCAGAAAGCCCGGCGGGCCGATGTACATGCTGAGAGCATGTACCCACCAAGACAGGGCATCATAACCCTTCTCTCTTTTCTCTTTGGGCTTGCGATGATTTTCGTGCCCGTGCTTAATGCCGGGGCGGTGGAGGCTTTTACCCCCGCTGAAATGATGGATGGAGCCTTCATCGGGAAATACGCCGAACACTTTGCAGACCCCACAAAACAGCTTACGCTGGCGGATATCCACCGCGGTCCGGTTGAATCGCAATTTGTCCCGGTCGGCCGCGATACGCTGGATTTCGGCATGTCGTCCGCCGCGCACTGGATTCACCTGACGGTCAACAATCCGACTGGCGGGCACATCGACTGGATATTGCAAGCGGAACATCCGCTGCTCAATCGCATCGAGGTATATGAGATGGCCCCAAACGGCGGAGTAAAATTCCACGAGGGGGGGAGCCAAATCCCTTTTAAGCGGCGGGATATCGCTTACCGCAAAAACTCCTTTTCAATGGCAACGCCGCCCGGAACCAGCGATATTTACGTTAAAGTCTGGCCAAAAAGGAAGGCCGCCACAAACTGCACCCTTACCGCGTGGGGCACAAACCGTTTTCTGGCCAAAAACAGTATCGATACCCTTTTGCTCGGTCTTTATTTCGGCGCATTGCTGGTGATGTGCCTGTACAACCTGTTCATCTATTTCTCGGTGAGGGACACGGTATACCTGATATACGTCGCGTATATCCTGTTCGCCGGCCTTACTTACTTCACCTTAAACGGTTTGGCCTTCCAGTATTTGTGGCCCGGATCGCTTTACCTGGGTTTCCACGCTTCGATGTTTCTTGGCATATATTCCTTTGCGATGGCGATATTCTTCAGCCGGTCTTTCCTGAATACGAAGGCCATAACCCCCAGGCTGGATAAAATCCTGCTGGCTCTTGCGGTATTCTGCGTACTTGATGGAATGCTGACCCTGTTTGAGGGAAGCAGTTTCACCGTTACCCTCACCGCGGGATACTTTGTATCGCTGATTTTCCCCGCGCTCCTCCTTTATGCCGGCTTTCGCAGCCTGAAGTCGGGAAGCCGCACCGCCCGGTTTTACATCGTAGCGTGGACGGCGTATCTGGTTGGGACAATGCTGTACTTCCTGAAGGACTTCGGCGTCCTCCCCTATTCGCTTGTGACCGCCTACTCCATGCAGATCGGCACGTTGGCCGATGCTATCCTTCTCTCCTTCGCGCTGGCCGACCGGATAAATATGCTGCGCGTGGAGAAAGAAGCGGCGCAAAGCCGGGTTATCGAACAGGACCTGCGCGCATTGAAGACCGCGGAAGAAGCGCGCGTTACCCTTGAAAGGGAAGTTGTCGAGCGGACCGCGCGGCTGGAGGAAGCCCTTGCCCGCCTTCAGAAGATCGCCAGCCGGGTGCCAGGGATCGTCTACCAGTTCCGGATGCGCCCCGACGGCAGCACATGCGTTCCGTACGCCAGCGACGCGGCCCGCGCCATTTACCGGCTGGACCCGGAGGAAGTGCGGGAGGATGCGTCAAAAACCCTTGCCTGTCTGCATCCGGCGGATGTGGAGGCTTACTTGGCCACCATCCAGACATCGGCGCGGGACTTGACGCCGTGGATACACGAATACCGGCTGAAATTCGGCGATGAGCCGGATGTTTGGCTGCTCGGCAACGCGATCCCGCAGCGGGAGGCGGACGGCTCGACGCTGTGGCACGGCTTTATCACCGACATCACCGAACGGAAACGGGCGGAGGAGGCGCTGCGAATTAGCGAAGAGCGCTGGAAATTCGCGCTGGAAGGATCGCGTGACGGCACTTTCGATTGGCATATCCCGTCCGGCGCGGGGGTATGTTCCGAACGGTGGAAGGAAATCTTTGGCATTGAGGGGAAATCCTTTGCCGAGTGCGTAAGCCGCACCCACCCGGATGACTTGCCCGGAGTGTTGGCGAACCTCCAGGAACATTTCGACGGCAAAACGCCCTATGCCGAGCATGAGTTCCGCATCATGGACGGCAAGGGCGGCTGGAAGTGGGCGCTCGGCCGCGGCATGGTGGTCAGCCGCGATGGCGACGGAAAACCGGTGCGCATTGTA
>JAHFEJ010000034.1:0-27268 GCA_023248535.1 Nitrospinales bacterium
ACCCGGTCATTTTCGACGGGCGGGGCATGTACGACCCGGTCCGCAAAGAGCGGCTGGGGTTTGAGTATTACCGCCCCGGAAAGGGCAAATGGCCAAAATCCTGATCACCGGGGCGGCGGGCTTCCTCGGCTCGCACCTGACCGACCGGATGCTGGCCGACGGGCACCGCGTGTCGGGGGTGGACAACTTCATCACCGGCGACAAACGCAACCTCGCCCACCTGCGTAACGAGCCGCGCTTCGACCTCATCGAACACGACATCACCACCGGCCTCGACATCGCCGGGAAAATCGATTATGTGATGAATATGGCGTCGTTGGCAAGCCCCGTCGATTACTTCAACCATCCCCTCGAAACGCTGCTGGCCGGCTCAGCCGGTTCCCATAATTGTCTGGAGCTGGCCAAGCGCAAGCGGGCGGTCTACTTCTTCGCCTCGACATCCGAAGTGTATGGCGACCCGAACATATCCCCCCAGCCGGAAAGTTACTGGGGAAACGTGAACCCGGTGGGGGTACGTTCCTGCTACGACGAATCGAAACGGTATGGCGAGGCGCTAACGATGGCGTATCTGCGCAAAGGCCTGGTGGACACCCGCATTGTGCGCATCTTTAACACCTTCGGCCCGCGCATGCGGGTGAACGACGGGCGCGCCGTGCCGAATTTCATCATCCAGGCGCTGCACGGCGAACCGCTCACCGTTTACGGCGACGGCTCGCAAACCCGCAGCTTCTGTTATGTGGACGACCTGGTGGACGGCATGGCCCGCCTGCTGTTCTCAAAGGTCACGCAGCCGGTGAACATCGGCAATCCGGATGAAATGACCATCCTGCAAATGGCCCGGCAGATCAAGGAAACGCTTGGCTCTAAAAGCGAGATCGTTTTCAGGCCGCTGCCGGGGGACGACCCCAAGCAGCGCCGCCCCGACATCACCCTGGCCCGTTCGCTGCTCGGCTTCGAGCCGAAGTGGGCGCTGGCGGACGGACTGGCGAAGACCATCGACTACTTCCGCGGCGCCGCCCGCTGACGCCGGCGCGTCAGGGGAAATAATTTTTTATAACCGCTGGAAGTTCGGCGGTAAGCGCCTGTTTCGTCATGAAGGCATCCGCGCCCAGTGCAATGGCGCGATCCCGCTCTTCGATGGACACGCCGGTCAGGGCGATAACCGGAATGGCGCGCCATACCGGCGTTGTCTTGAGTACTTTGATCAGGGCAAAGCCATCCATATCCGGCATGTAGAGGTCCACAATAAAAAGATGCGGCGGCCGCCCGGCTATCGCCTCCATCACCGCCGCACCATTGGCCGCGGTTTCAACCTTCACCTTTGAATTCCGTAGGACATCCCTGACCAGCGCAAGTCCGTTCGGGTCGTCGTCCACCGCCATCACCACCGGAGTTGGGGTAGGAAGGATGATTGAAAAAACGCTGCCCCGCCCCTCGGCCGATTCCACGCGGATTTCCCCTCCATGTGCGTTAAGGATGTCCTTGCAGAGCGGCAGGCCGAGGCCGGTGCCCATTTCACCAACGGTTCCGGCGGTCGAGGTCTTGGCCTCGTAGCTGAAAAGCGTTTCAACGGCGGCATCGGGAATTCCGATCCCGGTATCGGCGACGGTGATCACGGCGGGATCGCCCGGCGTAAAACCGATTGCGGCGGACCCGCCCGCGTGGGTGAATTTGACGGCGTTGGCGATAAGGTTCAGCAGCGCCTGATAGAGGAGCGGCTCATCGGCGAATACGCGCGCATTCTCCGGCACATTGTTGACCACAGCCACTCCTTTGGCCAGCGCGGCGTGGGCCACGGCGGCGGCCGCTTTCACGGCAAGGGGGCGCAGCGGAACAAATGCGGCGCACAGCATGAAACGCCCGCTTTTCATGCGGCTTGCGCTGAGCAACTCGTCGATCAGGGCAGCCATTTCCCGGTTTCCCTCAAGCAAAATGGCCAGAATTTCCCGCGTATGGGGATCCATCGTTGCCTTCCCGTCATCCAGGAGGAGTTTCAGATAGCCCGCGGCGATAACCAGCGGGCCGCGCAGATCGTGCGATACCAGCGAGACGAACTTGTCCTTCACCTCGTTCGCTTTCTCCGCGCTCTCCTTGGCCTCCACCAGCGCCCGCTCGGCCTCCTTGCGGGCCGAGAGGTCGCGCATGGCCACCAACCGCATCCGTCTTCCGCGGTAGTTGATATCCCGTCCCTGTACCTCGATGGGGAAAGGGGTGCCATCGGCCTTTAAACCGGCAAGTTCGAGCACCTGGGACGTGGGAGCCGCCAAATGACGGGCGGTGATATCCCGCGATTCTTTTGTAAGCAGGTCAAGCAGATGCTTGCCGATCAGTCCGCGTTCCGCATGGCCGGCAATAGCGTGGGCGGCGGGATTGGCGTCCACGATGATGCCGTCGTCGTGGATCAGCATCCCCTCGAACGATCCATTAAAGAAATGCCGCAGCCGTTCTTCCTGCAGCCTGATAAGTTCTTCGGCCCGCAGTTTTTCCGTGATATCGCGGAACACCACCAATATCGCCGGATCGCCACGGTACGGAAACGGCATGGCGGCCGCCTCCACATCGATGGGAATGCCGTCAAGCCTGAGAAACCGTTCGCGGACAAGCTCCACCGCCTTCCCTTCGTTTTGCATCGTCCGTACCCGGCTTGACACAAGGGGGCGGTCATCGGGATGGACGAAATCCATCAATCGCCGCCCTTCCAGCCCGGCGGAACTTTCGGCCCCGAATGCTTTTACGGCGGCATCATTGACAAAGCGGACGTAGCCGCCGGAATGCATCACCAGCGGATCGGGAAAAAGCGATACCAGCGTACGGTAGTGTTCCTCGTTCTCCGTCAGCGCCGCTTCGGCCAGCTTGCGTGCGGTGATATCATGCACGGTGGAATGGATGAGGGAGCGGCCCCCCACGGTGACCGGGCTGCTGTAGACTTCCACATCGCGCAGTACCCCGTTGGCAAGCCGATGCTTGAAGTACAAGGAAATCCGCCGCTCCCTTTTAGCCAGCGTCTCTTCCGCCTTCACCTCTTCCGGCGTGAAGATATTGATGTAGCCGATCTTCATCTTGCGCAGGTCGTCCTGCGAATAGCCGTAATAATCGGCGGCGGCATGGTTGGCGTCGATGATTTCGCCCGTGGCGGGGTCCGTCAGCAGGTTCACCACCCCGTTCCGCTCGAACATCTGGCGGTAAAGCTCTTCGCTGAGGCGCAATGCGGCCTCATATTCCTCGCGGGCCGTGGCGTCGCGGTAGACCACCTTCATGATCTTTTTGCCGCCGTATTCCACGATGGCCAACGTAAGGTCCACCGGAAGGCGCGATCCATCTTTACGCAACAGTGAAAGCCTGTTGAGATTGCCGCCGCCACCGCGCTCGGCGTGGCTCATCGCGCCCATGATGCGCGGCAATTCCTCTTCCGGATGGATTTGGGGCACCCGCATCCGGAACAGATCGTCGCGCGTGTGCCCCAACGCTTTCAGCGCCTTCTTGTTGGCTTCGACAATCGTGCCGTCCATCTCCGCCAGAAGGATGATGTCCCCCGCGTTGTCGACGACCATCCGGTACTTTTCTTCGCTTGCGCGCAAGGCGATTCCAGCCAGTTCGCGCTCCTTCAACAGGGCAAGCAGCCATTCAGCGCGCCGCGCCTCGGTCAGCGTTTCCCCTTTTGCGGGGAGGACAGAGGAGTTTTCGCTCAATACCCCGTCGAATATCAGGCGGGGATGGCGGACGATGGCATCGAAAATGACATCGGCAGGCTGGGCATCCAGCCGGTATTGGCACATCGCGGCGGCGCGGCGTTCACGCAGAAACTCGTCCACTCCGTCAAAACCGTCATCATCGGCTTCGCCCAGACACCGGAAGGAATCGCCGGTGATCCGGATATTTATATAGCCGGCGTCCCGCGCCTGCTCCAGCTCCCCCTTCAAAACCTGCACGGGGGAACCGCCGGAAGCGCGAAAAACATCAACGTTCCGCATGACCAGGCCGCCCGTCCGGCATGCTTCTTCCAGCTCCGGCGCGCGCCGTACCAACTCGGCCAAAACCGATTCTTCGGAGGAGTCGCCAATGACCAGAAGACAGCGCTCGCGCCGCTCCAGACCGACCTTCACGAACGGGATGACGGCGTCATACATCTCATCCCGGTTGCGGGAGAAAAGGGCTATATGCTCGTATCCCCCAAATCCCCGCAATGCGGTATACAGTGCGGCGTTATCCAGTGTCATGACACTCCCTTTCAACGCGAATCGTCCGCGCCCATTCTATCACGCGGCGGTCAGCAATTATCCCCCATCAGGCGCGGCGGACGCGCAATGGGAGAGGTACGTGGCGACGGCGGAGGGAATTTTTTCAGGCGCCATGCCGGCGATCTCGATCCGGAGCCGGTTTTCCGCTCCGGCCGCGATCTTCCCCTTGAAGAACTTCGGAGCGTTGGCGGCGAGCAACGGTGCGGGATTCGGCTCTTTGGGAAAGTGCAGGCGTAGGGTGTTGCCGGCCAACTCGATTTTTTCCAGCCCCAGCTTCATCCCGGCCATCCGCATCGTCACCGCATCCACCAGTTTTTTCGCCTTGTCGGGCGGCGCGCCGAAACGGTCGGCCATCTCCTCGGCCACCTGCCGTATCTCGCCGCTGTTTTTGGCGCGGTAGAGGCGGCTGTAAAAGTTCATCCGTTGATCCAGCGGGGGAATGTAGGCGGCGTCGAGCTTGCCGGTGAATTCCAGCGCGAGGGCGCATTCCGCGGCGGCGGGGGGCTTGCCGGTGCGCAGTTCCTGCACCGCCTCTTCCATCATGCGGAGGTAGGTTTCGAAACCGACGGCGGTGATCTGGCCGCTCTGCTGCGGCCCCAGCAGGTTGCCGGTGCCCCGTATCTCCATGTCGCGCGCCGCCAGCTTGAAGCCCGAGCCAAGTTCGCTCAGTTCTTCCATCGCCTTGATCCGTTTTTTCGCCAGCGGAGCCAGCGTATCGGGCACCAGCAGGTAGGCATAGGCGCGGTGCCGGTCGCGCCCCACGCGGCCCCGCAGCTGGTAGAGCTGCCCCAGGCCGAACTTGTCGGCGCGGTTGATGATGATGGTATTGGCGTTGGGGATATCCAGGCCGCTTTCCACGATGGTGGTGCAGACCAGCATATCGATTTTGTGGCGGATGAAACGGTCCATTTTTTCCGAAAGCTCGTGCGCGCCCATCTGTCCGTGGGCGGCCTCGGCACGCACGCCGGGAACAAGCTCCTTGAGGTACCGCGCCATGTTCTCAAGCGACCGCACGGAATTGTGCAGGAAAAATATCTGGCCGCCGCGGCTCAGTTCGCGGTTGATGGCCTCCACGATGGTTGGCTCGCTGAACTTGCGGATAAGCGTTTTGATGGAGAGCCGGTTGGCGGGGGGCGTGTTGATAATGCTGATGTCGCGGATGCCGGAGACCGCCATGTGCAGCGTACGGGGGATCGGCGTGGCGGTGAGCGTCAGCACGTCCACCGTCTCGCGCAGTTTTTTCAGTTTTTCCTTGTGCGCCACGCCGAACTTCTGCTCCTCGTCGATAATGACGAGGCCCAGCGAGGGGAAATGGATGTCTTTTTGCAACAGGCGGTGCGTGCCGACCACCACATCCACATCGCCGGCGGCGATGCGCTGCACCGTTTTCTTCAGTTCCTCTTTCGTCACGAACCGGCTGAGCATGGCGACCTTCACGCCGAACGATTCCATGCGCCGCCTGAAGTTTTCATAATGCTGGTTCACCAGCAGCGTGGTGGGGGCCAGCAGCGCGGTCTGTTTGCCGTTCACCGCCGCCTTGAACGCGGCGCGGATGGCCACTTCGGTTTTGCCGTAACCCACATCGCCGCAGACGAGGCGGTCCATCGGTTTGGGGGCCTCCATGTCGGCGATCACATCGGCGATAGCCTGCGCCTGGTCCGGCGTTTCAAGGTAGCCGAACGAATCGGCGAATTCGCTTTCAAAATGCGCTTCCTTGCCGTGCGCGTAGGCCTCGCCGGTCTTGCGGCGGGCGTACAGCTCCAGCAGCTCCTTCGCCATCCGCATGATCCCCTTCTTCACCTTCTCGCGGGTTTTGGCCCAGGTCTTTCCCCCCATCCGGTCAAGCTGCGGCTTCGCCCCGCCTCCGCTGGAATATTTTTCCAGCATATGGATGGCGGAGATGGGAAGGAACAGCCGTTGGTCTTCGGCGTATTCGATCTCAAGATACTCCTCGGCCGCCCCGCCGGAAGTTATCGCCTTGAGGCCGTGATACTGCCCCACGCCGTGATCGCGGTGCACCACGTAATCGCCCGGCTTTACGTCGGCAAAATCGGTGATAAAGACGGGGGCCTTTTTCCGCGCGGCCCGGCGCGGCTCGGCATGGCGGCCAAAGATTTCCTCTTCGCTGACGGCGGCGAAGCGCAGCTTGTCGAAGGTGAACCCTTCGGGAAGCGGCGTGGCGGTTGCGTAGAGCACGGGAGGAAGCGTTTCGCCGGAAGCAAGGCGGAGGATCAGTCCCGGCACTTCCGATGAGGGAAGGCGCGTCAGCCCCATCTCCTCCTCGCCCAGCAGCTTTTCAACGCGGGCGATGGTCTCTTCACCGCTGACGGCCAGCAAGGTGGTTACGCCCCGCGCACTCCGCTCACGGCAATCAAAGATGAAGCGGCTGAACGCGCCGCGCAGCCTGTCCGCCTCGCGGGTGGCAATGGTGACGCAGCGGTCATTTTCCGGCTGGTCGGCGATCTCGTGGAAGTCGAGGCCGTCGGCCGCCTCCAGCAGCAGTTCCAAATCCTCGCGCGGGGCATAGAGCATGGCGGGGGGCGGAAAAATATCCTTCCGTTCCTGCGCGTCTGTATATCCGCTCTGTATCTCTTTCCCAAAAAGGTCGAGCCGCTCGTGTATTTTTTCCGGTTCGCAGACGATGACCAGGGCGTCCGGCGGCAGGTGCGCCAGCGGAGCGGCGGCATCGGGGTAGAAAAACGGCAGGTAATGCTCCATCGCGGGAAAGAACTGCGCGTTGAGCACGCGGGTTTTAAGAAGATCGAGCCTGACGTTATGTTCCGCCTCGTATTTTTCGATGTTCGTGGCAACCTCTTCCGGTTTAACCGAGAGGTAGTGCGTATCCTTGACCGCGGTCAGCAGGGCGCTTTCGGCCTGGCCGAGCGAACGTTGCGAATCGGAATCGAAACGGCGTATCCCCTCCACCTCGTCGTCGAAGAATTCGATGCGCAGCGGGGCGGCCTCGTGCGGCGGATAGCAATCCAGAATGCCGCCGCGGAAGGCGAATTGCCCCGGCTCTTGCACCGGGTCGGCGTGCGCGTAACCGGCAAGCGCGAAAAAGTTCCCCAGCCGTTCGCGGTCGACCGTCTCTCCCACGCGCAGCGAAAGCACGCTTTCGCGCGCCACCCTCGGCGGCGGAGCCTTTTGCAGAAGGGCGGCGGCGGTGGTGACGGTGATGGCGGGCGCGCCGGATGCAAGCCGGTACAGCGCCAATGCGCGGGCGGCAGCGATATCGGGAAGGTGCGAAAGCGGCTCGTATGGCAACGTTTCCCACTGGGGAAGATACAACAGGTCGCTCTTCCCCGCGAGGTGGAAACTGAGGGCGGCGATGGAGCGCTCCGCCTCGGCATTATCCGCCGTAATTATCACGATTTGCCGCTTGCGCTTGAGGAAAAGCGCGGCGGCGCAAAGCGCCTGCGCGGCGGCGGTGAGGCCCTGCAACCGTTTGCGGCTGCGGCCCGGTTCAAGAATATTTAAAAGAGACATGGGAATAAAGAATAGCAGGAAGCGCCGCTGGCGGCGAGAAAATCTCTAAGGATATTGTTCCCACCATTAGGGGAGTGCCAAGAGCAGGCATCAGGACAAAGATTCATTTTCTAGGAGCTATTGCGATACGCCCTTATCTTCTTCCTTATGAGGCGTTCCGCCAACAAGATTGTTGAGAACATCCTGCGAATGAGATCGTTTTTCTCCTTTAAAGGAAACTATGGCGACATCATCATCTCTAAAACGTATCGTCTGTCCTGAAATGATCATATATAAATACTTCTCGGTTTGATAAATAAGTTGGCCTTTTATTAAACCATCATCGGCCATCTGGACGTAACTTGGGAGAGTACCTTTGACATTATCCATCAACTTGAGGGAGACTTCCTGCATGCGCCCTCCTCCCAGCTTAGACGAAACACTACCAAAAAAGGTGGCGCCAAACATCAAGGCGATTGTGAGCAATGCCACGACGCAATGTATTGATGAAAATATTATGCGGTCGGCGTCAATTTTCCGCCGTTGAAATCCATCGATCACAAAATTGACGTAGACTACAATTACAAAATACAGCAAAAAAACACTTTTCATGTTGGGACTATTTGGAGTGAAGAAAAACACGAGGATGGCCGATAATTTAACGCCTATTTGCACGATCTCATTTATTTTATAAAATCGAACATCTAGATTTGTAATATCTATGGTGTAGGAAAACAGAAAGGCCGCGCTAAGCATTGCGTAGAATAATGTAGTCTCAACTTGCCAAAGAGCTAAACTTGTATAGGTTGCTGAAGATAAGCAGACGAAAAAGACCAGACGTACATAGGAGTGAATAACAACCGCCAAAGACCAAAAGCGATTTGATCCTTGACGATTGATATATTGAAGATCCTTCACCAACCAATTCTGTCCTAGTACAATAGCCCTGCCGGCAAAAAGGTAAAAACAAATAACAAAAATTGCGAAATTGGCTGCGGCGAGAAGATACCGCCCTCTAATAAAATCAAAATCCGTAAGGCCATATTTTGCAAGGTGTGCGTTTAGGACAAGAAAGCCGCTAAGATAAAATCCGGCAACGGTAACTGCCCATATGTATGGTTTTGCAGAGGCAATCGTAGACCACAAAGAATATCCATCCTTTGCTGAACCGGATTCAGGTGGAACCTGTTGCGATGGAGGATTAGTCATGGACTTCCATTTTTTCTGTACATTAAGAGAACAATACTACCATACAGAAAATTCTGTCAAAAAAAGTAAGTGAGTCAGTCTTTCAGCTCGGCGATGGTGACGGCCTCGCCCCCTTCGGCGGCGGCGCCGGGGCCATAAGCTTTCACATACGAACAGCCCTTGAGGTAGTCCAGCACCCTGCCGCGCACCACGGCCCGGCCGTGGATGATCTTCACCCGCTCGGCCCCCGCCAGAAGCTGCGAATCGAGGAATTTGTCGAGCGCATCGCACGCATCCTCGCCGGTCATGCCGATCAGGTTTATTTCGGGGGCCTCGTCGGCGGCGGGGAGCATGATGCGGCGGGGGGCGGCATCCAGCGCGGCCTTCTCTTTTATGCCGATCACCTCATCGCGCCCCAGCGTCATGCGAAGTCCCCGGCAAAGCACCTCCACCTTGCCATCGTCGGTGATCTTCGCCAGTTGCGCTTCGCGGTCCAGCGGCAGTATCCAGACGGCGTCCCCCTGCTTCAGCCCTTCCAGCGGCACCGATTCGGGACGCTTGATGGCGGCCACCATTTCGATTTCCATCTCCTTGAGGCGGCGGGCGGCTTCCTCTTTCGCCTTGGCATCCTGCGTGCGGGTTTCTTCCAGCATGGCGCGCAGTTCGGCGCGGGCTTTCGCCACTTCATCCTTGAGCCGCTGTTTCTTGTCGCGCTCGAAGGCATCTTTGGCCCGCTCGGTCGCTTCGCGTTCGCTTTGCAGCCGGGCGCGTTCGGCCCCGGCCCCGGCCTTTTCCTGCTCCAGTTCCGCCACGCGGCGGCGCATCTCGTCCGATTTTTTCTGGAGGTCCAGAAGCGCCACTTGATAGATGTCGTGCGTGCTGGAGAGAAGGCTTTTTGCTTTTTCCATAACGGAGGCGGGAATGCCGATGGCGGCGGCGACATCAAGCGGGTGGCTTACCCCCGGATGCCCTTTGGCGAGGTGGAAGGTGGGGCGGCCATCCGCCCCGAATCCCATTGCGCCGTTGACCATTGCGGGGTTTTCCTGCGCGGAAATTTTTAGCTGCGGCAGGTGTGTGGAAACAAAGACGTGGCAGTTTTTTTCCGCCAGTTCCTCCAGCACGGCCCGCGCGAGGGCGCTGGCCTGCGCCGGGTCGGTGCCGTTCAATATTTCGTCGATAATGACCCACGTGCCGGAACCGGCGTTTTCGAGCGCCTCCTTGATGCCGCGCAACTGCGCCGAGAAGGTCGATTCCCCCTCGGCGATGGATTGCTCGTCGCCCGCGATGGCGTACAGCTTTTCCACAAACGGGAACCGCGAGCCTTCCCCCAGCGGCGGCAACACGCCGCTTTGGGCCAGCAGCGCGGCCAGCCCCACCGATTTCAGCATCACCGTTTTGCCCCCCGCGTTGGGGCCGGAGATGACCAGCACCTTTTCGTGTTCCACCATCAGCAGGTCGTTCGGCAGGGGGCTATCCCCCGCCAGCAGCATCAGCGGATGGCGCACGGCGCGCATGACAATACCGCCTTGTGCAAAAGCGGGGCGCGTGCCCGCGATCGCCAGCGAAACGGCGGCCTTTGCCGCCACCGCGTCCAGCCGCGCCATGGCGGCGTAACAGGCGTCAATGGTATCGGCGTTTTCGCGCAGCATCGCGGCGGCCTCGCGCAACAGGCGGTAAATCTCCTCGTCCCGCTCGGCGGCGGCCTCGCGCAGGGCGTTGTTCTCCTTCACCAGTTCCTGCGGCTCCATGAACACCGTTTTGTCGGTGGCGGAGATGCCGTGGATGATGCCGGGAAAGGAATTCTTATATTCCGCTTTCACCGGCAGCACCACGCGGTCGTTGCGGATGGTGACGTAGGCATCCTGAAAGCGCCCTTCCATCCCGTCGCGCGTGAGCATATCCTCGGCCTTTTTGTGGATGCGGCCGCGCAACGAGGCGATGCGCGATTCCAGCTCCATCAGCAGCGCGGTGGCATCGGGTTTCACCGAGCCGTCTTCCGAAAACGTCCGGGAAAAAAATACGGTGATCGCTTCAAGGGAAACAAAACCGGCGGCGGCGGCGCGCAAAGCCGCTTTGTCCGGGTTATCCCTTAAAAATTCGTCCAGCCTCTCGGCCCCGCGCAGGAAGCGCCACATGGTCTTGCAATCGTCTTTTTCGGGAATGGCGCCGCGCTTAACGCGCCCCAGCGCCGGAGAGGGATCGGGCACCGCGTTGGGAAACAGCAGGCCGCCCCCTTTGAGCAGCGGCAACATCTCCACTGTTTCGTCCAGCAGGCGTTCCGCCCCGGCGCGCGCGGCGGCGGGGAGCAGTTCGCGGCAAAGGCCGGCCCCGGCCTCGGTGCGGCAGTGCGCGGCGAGCGCATCGCGCAGCAGGCCGAATTCGAGCGCCTTGGCGGCGCGGCCAGCGCCGGATGCGCGCGGTTTTTGCGTCATGGAAACCGGGGGGACATGGAACGGTTAGGGTTCATCGGGCTTGTGCGCGGCCTCTTTTTCGCGCTGTTGGCGCAGGTGGCGTTCACGGTTTTGACCGTAGGTGAACCAGTTGACCCATGAAGTGATCCGCGCGGCGATGAGTATCCCGGCCCCCAGGATGAGGAGCGGGACCCACCAGGCCATGAGCTCAGACGTTGGCGGGCTGCGCCGCCTCTTCCTTCACAAACAATTCGATGATGTCGCCGACCTTCACGTCGTTGTAGCCTTCCAGCCCGATACCGCACTCGTAGCCGCTGGCCACTTCGCGGGCGTCGTCCTTGAACCGCTTGAGCGACGAAACGGTGCCGGTGTAGATCACCACGTTGTCGCGTATCAGGCGGCACTGCGCGTTGCGGCGGATAAGGCCGTCGCGCACCATGCTGCCGGCGATGGTGCCAACATTGGAGACCCTGAAAGTGTTGCGCACCTCGGCGCGGCCGAGGGTCCGTTCCACTATCTTGGGTTTCAGCATCCCCTTGACGGCGAGGCTGATGTCGTCGGCCACTTCGTAGATGATGTTATACAGCCGCATATCGATCTTTTCGCGCGCGGCAAGCGACTTGGCTTTTTCCGTGGGCCGGATGTTGAAGCCGATGATGATGGCGTCGGAGGCGTCTGCCAGCATGACGTCGGTTTCGGTGATCGCCCCGACGCCGGAGTGGATCACCTGCAGCTTCACGGTCTCGAAGGTGAGCTTGCCCAACAGTTCGGACACCGCGTCGCTGGAACCCTGCGTATCGGCCTTGATGACCAGCTTGAGATCCATCATCTCGCCGTCGTGCAGGCTTTCCAGCACGTTTTCAAGGCGGACATGCTGCTTCACGGTCATCTTCTTGTCGCGGGCGGCATTCTGCCGGGCCTGGCTGATCTGGCGGGCCTTGCGGTCGCTATCAACCACGGTCAGCAGCTCGCCGGGAGGGCAGGAGTCGGCGGCGCCGAGCATTTCAACCGGCATCGACGGCCCGGCTTCTTTTACCTGTTCGCCTTTGTCATTGACGAGGGCGCGCACGCGCCCCTGAAATTCGCCGGCGACGAAAATATCGCCCAGCTTGAGCGTTCCTTTATTGACGATGAGGGAAAGAACCGGCCCGCGGCTTCTGTCGAGACGCGATTCGACCACGGTGGCGACGGCCATCTGGTCCGGCTCGGCGCGGAGATCGAGCACTTCCGCCTGCAGGCCGAGCATTTCGAGAAGCTGATCCAGCCCCTGGCCGGTCTTCGCGGAAACGGGAACGAATATCGTCTGCCCGCCCCACTCTTCGGCCACGAGGCCGTAGTTGAGCAGGTCTTTCTTTACCTTTTCCGGATTGGCGCCCGGCTTGTCGATCTTGTTGACGGCGACGATGATGGCCACGTTGGCGGCCTTGGCGTGGTTGATCGCCTCGACGGTCTGCGGCATAACGCCGTCATCCGCCGCGACGACCAGCACGACGATGTCGGTCACTTTGGCGCCGCGGGCGCGCAAGGCGGTGAAGGCCTCGTGGCCGGGAGTATCGATGAACGTGACGGTTCCCTTGCCGTAATTGACGCTGTACGCGCCGATGTGCTGGGTGATGCCGCCGGCTTCGCCGCTGGCGACCTTGGTTTTGCGGATGGCATCCAACAGCGAGGTTTTGCCGTGGTCAACGTGCCCCATGATGGTTATCACGGGAGGACGGATCGGCAGGTTGGAGGTATCGGCCGTGACGGCCTTGACCTTATCCAATGCAAGGGCTTCCTTCACTTTGACGGTGTAGCCCATTTCTTTCGCGAGATTGACGGCCACTTCCACGCCGAGGGTTTGGTTCACCGTGACGGCGGTTCCCTTCATGAAAAGGCGCTTGATGACTTCGGCGACCGGCACGTTGAGCCGTTCGGCGAATTCCTTAACGATCATCGCCTCTTCGATCACAACGGACTTGGCGGCTTCCTCCACTTTTTTGCGGTCTTCCTCGGCGACCTGGCGCTCAAGGGCGCGCATTTCATCTTCTTCTTTGCGGCGCCGGCGCTCGTCATCCTTGCGCTTTTTTTCATCGGCCTTGCGGCGTTGCGCCTCTTCGGTGCGGCGGCGGTCTTCATCGGCGCGGCGGCGGGCGTCTTCGGCCCTTTTCTTTTCATCGACCACCCTGCGGGCGGCGTCCTCGGTCTTCTTTTTATCCTCGGCGGCTTTTGCGGCGGCGTCGGTTTCGGTCTTTTTGCGTTTTTCCGCCGCTTCCGCAGCCAGCCTTTCGGCATCAGGAACCGCAGCGGCTTTTGGCGCGGCGGCTGGGGCCTTTTCCGCCGCTTTTTCCTTGCCAGCTCCCCGCTTTTTGGTCAGCTTCAGCGTCTTTTCATGTTCCGCCTTGCGCGCGGCGGCCGGCAGGTTGCCCACCACTTTCCTTATCTTTTCAGCATTGGTTGGATCAATCGCGGACGACGCGGTTTTCTTTCCCTCCACGCCCATCTTCACCAACGCGTCGATGATGTACGCGCTGGTTACGTCCAATTCCGATGCCAGTTCGCTTATTCTCATTAAAATCTCCTCATAAGCGGATAAGTATATCACATTTGCGGCGGCGCCAACGCCCGGCAGATTCGTTTTTTTCGCCACGGAGACAGCGGGGAGGAGACGGAGCGCGGAGACGAAAGGCTACCGCCTCCGTTTTTGATGCGCCGCGGCATCGTTAGCGAGCGTGTTGCACCGCTCGTTCTCGGCGTGGCCATCGTGGCCGCGCACCCACATCCATCGGATGCGGTGCTTTTGGGCCTGCGCGTTGAGCGCTTCCCACAGTTCGCGGTTTTTCACCGGCTGTTTGGTGGATGTCTTCCAGCCGTTCCGTATCCATCCCTTCAGCCACTCGCTCATCCCTTTAACCAGATATTGCGAATCGGTGGTGACGGTAACGTCGCTCGGCCCGGACAGGGACTTCAGAGCTTCCAGCGCGCCGGTAAGCTCCATTTCGTTGTTGGTGGTGGCCGCCTTGCCGCCGGAAAGCTCGGTATCCCTTCCATCACAGCGGACAATGGAACCCCAGCCGCCGGGGCCGGGATTGCCGTGGCAACTGCCATCGGCGAATATCTCAACGCGCGGACGCGCGCCCTTATCAGGGCCGGGGGCGGAAAAGAGCGGTTCCTGCCGGTGGGTCACCGCTAGAAGTCGAAGTGGGCCTGCAGGGTCATCACATTCCCCGGCATCGCGGAATTGGTGGTGGGATCGCCCGGTGGCCATCCCTTCGCCACCGCCTCATCGTTATAGCGGATATAGCCGATGACCAGCGTCGCCTTTTCGCTAAACGACCAGCCAAAGCCAAAGGTGACCGCGCCATAGGAACTGTGGGTTCCCATATAATCAATGCCAAACCAGAGCTTTTCGTTGACCTCGGGCATACGGCGGTCAAAACCGAGCATCAGGCCGGAATTGTCGGCTTCGCCCGCGGCGTTTTTAAGGAAATATGAATTGCCCACGAAATAGCCGACAGTGAATCGCCCGATGAAGGAAACGGTCTTTGATGCTTCGCCATAAACGATATTAAGGTCGTTTTTGTATTTTTCACCGCCGACATCATAGGCCCCCACAGCCACAATCGGCCCCCACTTACCGAACGCCTCCTCGGTTGTGGCCACTTTGGCGTGGCCGGTGAGCGGGTAGTCGTACGGCTCGCGTATATCAACCCCCGCTTCAATCTGAAACGTGCCGGCATCGCGCAATCCGGCGGAGATGCCGATATTCATCGGCTCGGCATGGCCGCCTATGGCCCGCTGCCGGAACATGGTAGTGTTGTTTTCAAGAGCCATATGGAAGGTGCCGTACGGCTGCACATCGGTGGAAGGAATACGCATCAGTTTCGATGGCGTTGCATGCGCCATCCCCGCGGCGAGAAGAATAGATGCAATCAAAATCAGCGGCTTTTTCATCGGGATCCCTCAAAACATCCAAAGTTAATTATCCGGCGGCGAGGAGTGAAATCATAACAAGCGCGCCCGTGCAATAAACATCCTTTATTTAAAGTTGTTATATTCTATTGTATGCATCATGAAATGTCAACGATCACAATGACATTCTTCCCATGAGAAAATAAAACAGCGTCCGCTTGTACCGGTTATATAAAATGACTAAAACATTACCCCCGCACGAATCAGTCGCCGGAAGATCAAAGAGAGGTTCTCTTTTTTAAGTTGAAACTCTCTTTACCCCCCCGCCAGAATTTAAAATGTTAAACGAATGCTCACACCCATCGCTTTTTAGATATGTTCATGAACACTGGCATTTCCAGAGCATTGCGGAATAGTCCCCCTCAAACCGATGCGGCGCTGAGAGATATCGCGTATGTTTGATCTGCGACCTCCGGAACGGCTCACTCCTTGGGAACGGACTATCCCCTTTTGGGATCAAAGTGAAGGGGGCGGAATTATTACAGAAACCGCTAAGCCGCTAAAACACCTTGACTTGTGGCCATTTTCAAAATATAAACCTGAGGGTAATGCATGATGAATTGAACTCGTACTGCGGCAATGGCGTCCGAATGGAGGGGAAGCTCATATTCAAAGGAGCTCTCCGGTTTGAGGGGCAGTTTAAAGGGCACATCGAAACACAGGATACGCTGATTGTCGGCCCAAGCGGGAAGATCGATGCAAAGGTGGATGTCGGCTCGCTTTACAACATGGGCGATATCAATGGTGACGTCCGCGGTGTCACACGAATATCGATTCTTGCCGGAAGCAGGCTGACCGGCAACATCGATACGCCATCGCTCATTTCCGAGGAAGGGGCGCTCTTCCGCGGTCTTTGCACCATGCCCGAATCGCTTCCCGCCGGGTTCTTCGCCCCCAAGGAATCCAAACTAAAAAAAACGCTCAACACCACGTTGCAATCGTTCTGGATCAACACCGGCTTTGCGCGGCCGGATTCAGTGTCCGGCGAAGAAGAGACTGGCGCCTCCGCGGCGGGTTCCGGCAAGAAAAAGGCGCTAGTGGCGGTCATGGCGGTATTGCTGGTGTTGTTGATCCCGGCGGCGTGGTTCGTCATCAGGGCCAAAGACAAGATGGGAACCAGCATGGCTTCCCGCTACATCTATGAAACCTTTGCCGGGGCCGATGCCCAGAAGCTGTTGCCGCTGGGAGACGCGTATTTTGATGAAGGACACTGGTGGCGCGCCGCAGCCGTTTATGAGCGGGTGAAAGAACTGGCCCCCCTTGAGCCGGTCATGGTGAAGCGGCTTGCCATGGCGCAAGAGAACGCCGGGGACACGGAGGCCGCCGCGGCAAACTATTTCGACTACCTGAACGCGCACCCCAAGGATGAGCAGATCGTGTCAAAATTAAAAGAATGGTACACCGCCGCGAAAAACACCGGCAAGCTGATAGAACTCAACAACATGCTTCTGGATAAACGGCCCGACGCGGCCGAAAACGCGGCAAAGGAACTCTTCGCGCTCTATTCCAGCACGGATAAGACCGAACAGGCGCTTGTCCTGTACCGGGATAAAATCGCGCAGAACCCGCGCAATTTTGACGACCTTATGACCATTGGCAGGCTGCAGAAAAAACTGGGCCGCATCAACGAATCCATCGAAACATTTATCGAAGCCGTGGCTAAGGGGCCGGGCAACAAAGATGCCATTTACGAATTGGCGTATGCCTGCCACAAATCCGGCCTCGAGGACAAGGCGATGGAATATTTCAACCTCTACGCCCGGCTTGATCCGCAGGGGTCCGAAGCCACCAACAATCTGGGATACGTCAATCTCGCGCAAGGAAAAACCGAAAAAGCGACGGAGATGTTCCAAGCCGCGCTTCAGGGCAGTCCCGGCAACATCCGGTCGTTCCTGGGGCTGGCGATCACCTACAGCCGCCGGGGAGACGCGGGGAAAGCCGAAGACTTCTGCAAAAAAATCCTGGAGATCGATCCCGACTACGCCCCCGCGCTTAACCGCCTGGCGTGGCTCTATGCGCAGCAAAAGCGGAACCTCGATGACGCGCAAAAATATTCCATTGCCTCCATGCGATATAACGAAAACGTTCCGGACTACATCGATACCCTTTCCGAAATCTACTTTCAGCAGCAGGATTACGGCAAAGCCATCGGCCTGATCGAAAAAGCGATCAAGCTGCGGCCCGCCAATCCGTACTTTCACGCCCAACTTGAAAAATTCAGGGCCGCGCAAAAGCAGTCCGGCGGCATCAATTAACCATTGCGCGGGAGGCACCCATCGACGCATCACGGAAAATCAACGGCATCTATTACGAACGGAAAATCCTCCAGATGGGAACCGCCGGCACGCATAAAGTGACCTCCGACCATCACGACCTTCATTACTTCGCCAACAATAACGCCAAAGGCGAAGTGGACATCTGCTATCTCAAGCCTGACGGCACCCCCTCGGCCATCGTTGCCGAATCGATCACCGGGGAAGATTTTGCCGCCCGTTTCAAAGATTGCAGCACGCATGAATGCGATCTCAGAAAAAAAACCCCTGAAGAAAAGAAGGCCGCGGCGGTGGATGAAAAAGTGCGGAAAGGGGAAGAGCACCTGGAAAAGAAAGAATACAATTCAGCCACATTCGAATTCGGCCAGGCGCTCAAGGCCGACGACAAACGCCTGGACGCGCACCTCGGAAAGGGGCAGGCCCACCTGGCGCTTGGCGAGGAGGACAAGGCAAAAGAACATTTCGAAAAAATGGCTTCTATCGATACCCTCTATAACGAAAATAACAAACACACCCTTAACGAACTGGGGATCACCTTGCGCAAAAGCGGCATGTTTGAGGAAGCGATCCGCAACTATCAAAAAGCGTCGGCGATGGATCCGGCCGACGAGGCGCTCAACTTCAATATGGGCCGCGCCTATAAGGAGTGGGGTAAAACCGCCGAAGCACGTGAAGCCCTGCAAAAGGCGCTGGCGATAAAGCCTGATTTCCAGGAGGCGTTGGACTTGTTTAAGTCCCTGCAATAAAGGCCGCCTTATCCAGCCAGAGACAAAAAAATGCCATCCCCAGGGGATGGCCCGGTCAAGACGGGATTGGAAATTCCGGCTTACAGCTTAAGAACCTTCCGCAGTTTTTCTTCCAGCGTGGCGGCGTTGAACGGTTTCACCACGTAGTCGTTTACCCCGGCCTGCGCGGCGGCCACCACGTTATCCTTCAACGCTTCGGCGGTGACCATGATCACCGGTACGCTCTTGAGGGAGTCCTCCGCGCGCATGGCTTTGAGAAGTTCAAGACCGGTCATGTTCGGCATGTTCCAGTCAAGCAACACCACATCGTATTGGTTGGCCTTCAGTTTCGGCAACGCGGTTGAGCCGTCATCGGCTTCGTCCACATTTTTGATGCCGAGTTGGCCCAGAATGTTTTTTTCGATTTTGCGCATCGTGGCGAAGTCATCAATCACCAAAACCCGCATATTCGGATCAAGTTCTGCCATAACGCTCCCTCTTTAGTTTACCAAGAAAACAACGCAACGTGCCTCTACCCTATTTGAAGGAACTATACCTGAAAAATCCAACTAAATCAAAGCGGGAGGTGAAAACAAATGAAAAAGAGATGTGGGGGAAAGAGAATAAAAAAAAACGCCGGGCTGGGAAACCCAGCCCGGCGTTAAATTCATAATCCAGCCAAGCGGTCAGGCCTTTGCGGCTTCTTCTTTTTCAGCGCGCTTGGTACGGCGCTTCGGCTCGGCGGCAACATCACGATCCACCAGTTCTATAATGGCCATCGCCGCGCCGTCGCCATTGCGGAATCCCGCCTTGAACACGCGGGTATACCCGCCCTTGCGGGCCTTGTAGCGCTCCGCCAGCGGCCCGAAGACCTTGGTAACCACGTCTTCGCTGCGGACAAAGCCGAGGGCCTTGCGGCGGCATCCGGCCGTGCCGCTCTTTCCGAGGGTAATGGTCTTTTCCGCCACGCGGCGCAACTCCTTGGCGCGGTGCAGCGTGGTGGTGATCTTCTCGTACTGGAGGAGGGAGGTCACCATATTGCGGAACATCGCGACACGCTGCGCGGTGTTCATGTCGAATTTTCTGCCGTCTTTTAAATGCCTCATGGCCGCTCCTTACTGATCCGACTCGATCGCGCGGATTTCGTCATCGGACATGCCGAGGCTCAGGCCCATTTCGGAGAGAATCTGCTTAATTTCGTTAAGCGATTTCCGCCCGAAGTTGCGGGTTTTGAGCATTTCGGAATCCGTCTTCTGGACGAGTTCGCGGATGGTTTTGATGTTTGCCTTCTGCAGGCAGTTGTACGAACGCACGGAGAGTTCCAGTTCCTCGACGCTCCGGTTCAAATTGATGGTCGGCTTCCTGCGTTCGGCCTTCACTTCCTGCTTGGGCAGTTCTTCTTCTTCGCCGGCGGCGATGAAGAGATTCATGTGGTCGCGCTGGATACGGGCCGCGTTGGAAACGGCGGTCTCGGCGTCGATGGTGCCGTTGGTCCACACTTCAAGCACCAGCTTGTCGAAATCGGCACTGCCGCCCACGCGGGTTTTTTCCACGGTGAAATTCACCTTGCGGACAGGCGAGAAATTCGCGTCGACCGGAATCACGGAGATGTCGGCGTCGTCGATCTTGATCTCTTCCGAGGTGACATACCCGCGGCCGAGGCGGACGAAAAGTTCCGCCTTGAAAACGGCCTTTTTGTCCATCAGCGAACAAATGTGGGCATCAGGATTGATGATGATCACGCCGGGGGGGCACTTGATGTCCGCGCCGGTGACTTCCTTTTTGCCGCTTTCGTCGATGGTCAGCTTCACCGGCTCATCGTTCGGCACATCGATAATCACCTCTTTGAGGTTGAGGATGATGTCGGAAACGTCTTCGTACACGTTCGGCACGGTCGAAAATTCGTGGTGTATCCCCGCGATTTTCACCGCGACGATTGATGCGCCTGAAATGGACGACAGGAGGTACCGGCGAAGCGAATTGCCGATGGTCACCCCGAATCCCCGTTCAAGCGGCTCGGCCACAAATTTGGCGTAGGACTGGTCGGCGGCAATATCCACCTGCTCCAATTTTTTGGGTTTTACGAAATCCCTTAAAACCGTATTCATTCAGCCCCTCCTTATTTCGAGTAAAACTCGACGATCATGGATTCGCGGACGGGGATACCGATATCCTCCGGCTTCGGATCGTCGAGAACAGTTCCCTTGAGATCACCTTCGCTGATGGAGAGCCAGCTGGGCAGCTTAAGCTGCGCGCGGCGCTCCAACACATCGGTGAAATGTTTCAATTTTTTGCTCTTCGGGCCCGCCTCGATCACATCCCCCTTCTTCACAACGAAGCTGGGGATGGTGACTTTCTTGCCGTTGACCAAAATATGCCCGTGGCCTATTACCTGGCGGGCCTGGCGGCGGTTCACCGCGAACCCGAGCCGGTAGAGGGCGCTGTCAAGCCGCCGTTCGAGAAGCTGGAGAAACACCTCGCCGGTGATCCCCTTGCGCCGTTCGGCGTTGTGGAACGTATTGCGGAACTGGCGCTCGACGATACCGTACACGCGGCGCGCCTTTTGCTTTTCGCGCAACTGGATGGCGTACTCCGTCAGTTTGGTGCGGCGCTGGCCATGCTGGCCCGGCGGATACGCACGGCGCTCAATTGCGCACTTGGCTGAGAGGCAGCGATCGCCCTTAAGAAACAGTTTGGTGCCTTCGCGTCTGCAAAGCCTGCAGAGTCCATCCTTATACCGTGCCATCTATGCCCGCCTCCTCAAACTCTTCTGCGTTTCGGGGGCCGGCAACCGTTATGCGGCACCGGGGTAACGTCCCGAATGATTTCCACTTCAAGACCGCCGGCCTGCAAAGCGCGGATGGCGGCTTCACGGCCGGAACCCGGCCCCTTGACCCTCACCTCAACGCGCATCATGCCCGCGTCGCGCGCCTTTTTGGCGGCGTTTTCCGCTGTTGACTGGGCGGCGTAGGGGGTGCTCTTACGGCTCCCCTTGAACCCCATGTGCCCCGCGGTGGACCACGCAATCACGTTGCCAAGCTGGTCGGCAATCGTAACGACCGTGTTGTTGAACGACGCCAGGATGTGGGCGATACCGTTCGCCGGAACCTTGAGGTTCTTCTTTTTGACCGCCGGCTTGGCATCTTTTTTCTTTGATTTATCTTCAGCCATTTAAGCTCCCGTTATTTTATGTTCGCGACTTTTTTCGACGAGGCGACAGTTTTGCGCGGGCCCTTGCGGGTGCGCGCGTTGGTTTTAGTGCGTTGACCGCGGGCCGGCAGGCCGCGTCGGTGACGCAAGCCGCGGTAGCAGCCGATTTCCATGAGACGCTTGATGTCCATCTGCGTGTTGCGGCGCAAATCGCCTTCGACGGTATATTGCTTTTCAATGATATTCCGCAGCACGTTGACCTCCTGGTCGGTGAGGGTTTTCACGCGCTTGGAAATTTCAATGTTGGCCTGTTTAAGAATCTTCTCGCTCGTGGCGTGGCCGATGCCATAAATGTAAGTGAGCGCGACCACCACCCGCTTGTCGCGCGGAATATCAATACCAGCTATACGTGCCATATGTTCCTCTTTCCTCCCTGCTCAACCCTGCCGCTGTTTATGCTTGGGGTTTACGCAGATAACCCGCACCACGCGGTTACGGCGGATAACCTTGCATTTTTCACAAATCGGCTTCACCGACGCCCGTACTTTCATTTGCCGTTACTCCACATCATTTGTACCTGTATGTAATCCTTCCACGGGTGAGATCGTACGGTGAAAGCTCCACTTTCACTTTATCACCCGCCAGTATTCGTATGTAATGCATCCGCATTTTGCCGGACACATGCGCAAGCACCACATGCTTGTTTTCCAGGTTCACGCGAAACATCGCGTTCGGCAGGGCCTCAAGCACCGTGCCTTCCATCTCAATTACGTTCTCTTTGGCCAATCCTTTAACTCCACGCGAATTCGCTAAGGATGTCCGGCCCGGTTTCCGTTATCGCAATACTATGCTCAAAATGGGCCGACAGTTTCCTGTCGCGTGTTACCACAGTCCACTCGTCCTCCAACACCTGCACCGGATGGCCGCCGGCGTTTATCATCGGCTCAATCGCCAGCACCATGCCGCGCTTCAATATCGGTCCCTGCCCCGCCGGCCCATAATTGGGCACCTGCGGATCTTCGTGCGGCGCGGTTCCGATGCCGTGCCCGACAAAATCGGTCACCACCGAAAAACCGGCCGCTTCGGCATGCACCTGCACGGCATGAGAGATGTCCGAAAGGCGGTTGCCTTCCTTCATCCGCTCGATTCCCTTATACAGGGCTTCCCGTGTCACCCGCAGCAGCCGTTCCGCCTCCGGTGTGATCTTACCCACCGGCAACGTTATGGCCGCATCGCCGTAATATCCTTCGTATTCCGCCCCCAGGTCGAGTCCGATAATGTCCCCTTCCTGGAGCTTCCGTTTTCCCGGTATGCCATGCACCACCACCTCATTGATGGAAGCGCAAAGCGAGGCCGGGAAACCCCGGTATCCTTTAAACGACGGCCGCGCGCCCGCGCCGCGGATCGATTCTTCAGCCACGATATCCAATTCAGCCGTCGTTATGCCGGGCTTTACCATCTCTTTCAATTTCAACAGCGCTTTCACCACCACCTGGTTGGCTATGCGCATTTTCTCAATTTCTTCCGGGGTCTTAATGATGATCATGCACCGATAATTTCCACGATCCTCTTATAAACCTGTTCCATCGGAGCCGTGCCATCAATCTTCCGGTAACGGCCGGTTGCGCTGTAATGCGTCCCCAACAGTTCCGACTGATCCTTGTAAACCTTAAAGCGTTTCTTTACCGTCGTTTCGTTATCGTCATCGCGCTGGTAAAGTTCACCGCCACATTTGTCGCATACCCCGGCATTGCTGGCCGGTGAAAAAGTAATATGATACCCCATTCCACAATTTTTGCAAGTTCTTCTTCCAGTGAGCCGTTCCAGCAAAATAGGCTCCTCAACCGCCAAATCAATCACCGCGTCGATACGGGTGCCCATCGCTTCCAGCAACTTGTTCAACGCTTCGGCTTGCGGCACCGTCCGCGGAAAGCCATCGAGGATAAATCCCTTTTTGCAATCCGCCTCGTGCAGCCGGTCGTTGATGATCCCTATGACCACTTCGTCGGGAACCAGTTTCCCGGCATCCATAAATTCCTTGGCCTTAATCCCCATGGCGGTTTTGTCTTTTACCGCCTGGCGCAGGATGTCGCCGGTGGAAATCTGCGGAAAACCGTATTTCCCGGTAACCATCTTTGCCTGGGTTCCCTTGCCGGCCCCCGGCGGTCCGAGAAAAATCAGGTTCATGCGGACGCCAGTTTCCGTTTCAACCCTGCCGGCCTTTCATGCGGGTCCCCTTGATGAAGCCGCCGTACTGGCGCATAACAAGATGGGATTCGATCTGGGCCACGGTGTCCATTGCAACGCCGACAACTATCAAAAGCCCTGTGCCGCCGAAATAAAACGGTATATTGAACATTTTTATCATGAAATCGGGCAACACGCAGATGAGCGCCAAGTATATCGCCCCTCCGAGGGTGATGCGGGTAAGTATCCGGTCGATAAATTCGCCGGTCGGTTTGCCGGGGCGGATGCCCGGAACGAAGCCGCCGTTTTTCTTCATGTTATCCGCCACTTCATCGGGGTTGAAAACAACCGCGGTATAGAAATAGCAGAAGAAAATTATCATGGAAACGTACAGGGCTATGTGCAACACGGTGCCGGGCGCCAACATGCTGGCGGCTTTCTGCATCATGGGATGCTGGATAAAACCGGCGATAGTGGCGGGAAACATGATGAGGGCCGAAGCGAAGATCGGCGGGATAACCCCCGACATATTCAATTTAAGCGGCAAGTGGCTGGTCTGCCCCTGATACATCTTCCGTCCAACCATGCGGCGCGCGTACTGCACGGGAATACGCCGCTGTCCGCTTTCCATAAAGACGATAACCCCGATCACTCCCAGCATAAGGGCTATTGTGACAAGGGCCGCGATGGGGGCAAGTTCGCCGGTTTGCAACAGCCGGAAGGAGTTGATAACCGCCGACGGGATTTCCGCGACGATACCCGAAAAAATGATGAGTGAAATGCCGTTCCCGACGCCGCGTTCCGTAATTTGCTCGCCAAGCCACATGATAAATGCGGTACCGGCGGTGAGCGAAAGTACCGTCAGGAGACGGAAACCCCAACCCGGCTCTGGTACGACCGGCGCACCGGAAGGCGACCGCATAGCCTCGAGGCCAAATGCAATGCCCATCCCCTGTATAGATGCAAGCACTATGGTGCCATAGCGGGTGTACTGATTGATCTTGCGCTGGCCGGCCTCCCCTTCCTTTTTCAGCCTTTCAAGAAGCGGCACCGCGACGGTGAGCAACTGCAGGATGATGGAAGAGCTGACGTACGGCATGATGCCGAGCGCGAAAATGGTGAGGCGGCGCAATGCGCCCCCGGAGAACATGTCGAAAAACTGCAAAACCGATCCGCGCATCTGCGCGAAAAAATCGGCGAGCGAGCTGGCATCTATCCCCGGAACGGGAATATGCGAACCGACCCGGTATACAGCCAAAATCGCGACGGTGAATAACAGCCGCTTTTTCAGATCCGGTTGACGGAAAATGTTTGCAAAACTATCAACAGCCAAGGACTTATATCCTCACGACTTTGCCGCCGGCCGATTCGATCTTCTTCACGGCGGAGGCGCTGAAACAGTGGGCTGTCACAGTAATGGCGCGGGTTATTTCACCCGTGCCCAGAATCTTGATTTTGTCCCGTTTTCCGGCAAGGCCCAGCTTGGCGTAGATGTCCGGGGTAAACTCGGCAACCTCGGCAAGCAAGGCAAGCTTTTTAACGTTGACCGGCGTGTATTCTTCGCGGTGGATGTTGGTAAATCCCCGTTTCGGAAGACGGCGGTAAAGCGGCTGCTGGCCGCCTTCGTATTGGGCAAGCCCGCGGGTGCCGCCGGTGCGGGCGCGCTGGCCTTTGTGACCGCGGGTGGAAGTGCCGCCATGGCCCGATCCCGACCCACGGCCGATGACTTTGCGTTTCTTGGTGGAGCCGGCCGCCGGCTTGAGTGTATGCAGTCTCATTATCCTTCAACCTCCACCACTTCGAATTTGGTATCGCGGATATTTCTTATCATGGCCGGGCTGCGGAGGCTGCCAAGCGCGTTCATCGTGGCATGCACCACATTGAATGGGTTTCCGCTGCCAAGCGATTTGGTCAATATGTCGTGTACGCCCGCCGCCTCCATGATGGCGCGGACTGGTCCGCCCGCAATAACGCCGGTGCCCTTGGAGGCCGGCTTCATGAACACGCGGCCCGCGCCGGCATGTCCGGTCACTTCGTGGGGAATGGTGCCATCCATCATCAGGATGTCAACCATTTCCTTTTTAGCGGCGGCGACCGCCTTCTTTATCGCTTCGGGAACTTCCTTGGCCTTGCCGTAGCCGATGCCAACGCTGCCGGCGCGGTTGCCCACGACAACCAGCGCGCTGAACGAGAACCGCCGGCCGCCCTTCACGACTTTGGCGACGCGGTTGATGAAGATCACCTTTTCCAGAAGTTCGGGGCCGTCCGAATCCTGCCGGTTAAAATCAGGCTTGTCAGATTTAGATTTGAATGCCATGTTCCCTCAGACTCTCAGCTATTTGTTTTACCCTGCCGTGATAGCGGAAACCATTGCGGTCGAATACCATCGCGATGATCCCCTTCGCCTTGGCCCGTTCGGCCAAAATGACGGCCAACTGCTTAGCCGCCGCCATGTTATTGCCTTTGAACTTGCCCTTCAGTTCCTTCTCCACGGTGAAGGCCGATACCAACGTTTGACCCGTTGCGTCATCAATGGCCTGCAGTGAAAAATGCTTGTTGCTGCGGGTAACGCTTAAACGGGGCCGCGCGGCCGACCCTTTTACGCTTTTGCGAATACGGAATTTTCTCCGCTCCCTGAGTCTGGTCTTTTCTTGGGTATTCATTTCTGCACCTTATTTCCCGCCAGAGACGGATTTGCCGGCTTTGCGGCGGACCACTTCGTTCTCGTAACGAATGCCCTTGCCCTTGTACGGCTCCGTCCGTTTAAGATCGCGAATATTCGCGGCTATCTGTCCAACCACCGACTTTTCGATCCCCTTCACGATGATCTCGGTCTGAGCCTTGCTCACTTCAAAGGAAATGCCTGCCGGCGGTTCAATGTACACCGGATGCGAGAAGCCAAGCGCCATGGAAAGCTTCTTCCCTTCCAGTGACGCGCGATAGCCGACCCCGGTGATCAACAGCTTCTTTTCAAAGCCGCTTGAAACCCCCTTTATGTGGCAGGCAAGCAGCGCGCGGGTAAGACCGTGCAGGGCACGGTTCATCCGCTCGTCATTGGGGCGCTCCACCTGCACCGCGTTTCCCGCCACTTTCACGGTGATCGGTTCGCGCACGTTCAGGGAAAGGGCACCCTTCGGCCCCTTTACATCAACTTTATTGGCGTTCACGGACACGGTGACGCCGCTCGGAATCTCAATCGGTTTTCTTCCTACTCTTGACATCGCATCACCAGATGTAGCAGAGCAGTTCGCCGCCGCATTTCTGCTTGCGGGCGTCTGCATCGGTTAATATTCCGCGGTTGGTCGAGATGATGGCGATTCCCATCCCCCGGAGAACGCGCGGGATTTCGGTCGTGCCCACATAGACGCGGCGCCCCGGCTTGCTCACGCGGCGCAGACCGGCAATGGCGCTTTGGCGGGGTCCGAAGGTCTTAAGGTAGAGCTTCAACACGCCCTGCTTGCTGTCTTTGGCAAGCCGGAAATCGTTGATATAGCCCGTGTCGCGCAGTATCTCCGCGATGCGGGTCAACATTTTGGAGGCGGGAAGGGTTACCTTGTCCTGCCCGGCGAGGATCGCGTTGCGTATCCGCGTCAGCATATCGGAAATCGGATCGGTTACCATTATCCCCCCTTACCAGCTAGACTTGGTCACGCCCGGGATCATCCCCTGGTGCGCCAATT
>JAHFEJ010000034.1:27278-28731 GCA_023248535.1 Nitrospinales bacterium
TGAAACATATTCTGCACATATTGAACTTCCTCAGGTAGGCCCGCGAACGGCCACACAGCGGGCAGCGATTGTGCTGCCGCACGGGAAATTTCGGTTTCCGCCTGGACTTGACCATGCTCGACGTTTTAGCCATATCCTGCTCCTTCTAGTTCCGGAACGGCATGCCGAGCGCTTTCAGCAGCGCCTTGGCGGTTGCGTCCGTATTGGCCGTGGTTACTATGCACACGTTCATCCCCTTGGGCTTGTAAATCTTCTCATACTCCACTTCGGGGAATATCAACTGCTCCTTCAAGCCCAACGTGTAGTTGCCGCGCCCGTCAAAGGCTTTTCCCGAGACGCCGCGGAAGTCCCGCACGCGGGGCAGTGTGGCATGGATGAGCCGCTGAAGAAAGTCGTACATCCGCTCACGCCGTAACGTTACCGTCACGCCGACCGGGGCGTTTTCCTTCAGCTTGAAGTTCGAGATCGCTTTTTTCGCGTTGCGTACCACCGGCTTTTGACCAGTGATGCGCTGGAGCGTGTAGATGCCCCCTTCCAGGATTTTTGCATCGGACACTGCCTCGCCAAGACCCATATTGAGGACGATCTTTTGAAGTTTCGGCACCTGGTGCTGATTTTTCAGCCCCAAGTCTTTCATGAGCAGCGGAACAATCTCTTTTTTATACTTTTCTTGCAACTGCGAAGCCATATATCACCGAATAAAAGGTTGCTAGTCCAGGAGCTCGCCGCACTTGCGGCAGACACGGACATTTTTTCCGTCTTCAAGTTTCTTTTTCGACACGCGCACCGGCTTATCGCACTTTGAGCAAACCACCATAACGTTCGAAAGGGCCATTTTGTTTTCGCGCTCGATAATGCCGCCCTGCCGGTTTTTCATGTTGGGGCGCTGGTGCTTCTTCACCATGTTCACCTTTTCCACCATGATGTGACCCGCTTCGGGCATAACGCGGAGCACCTTGCCGCGGCGCCCCTTGTCCTTGCCGGCGCGAACTTCGACAACGTCGTCTTTTTTAACTTTCAGCTTTAACAGGCTCATAGAATCTCCGGCGCAAGCGAAACTATTTTCATGTATTTCTTGGCGCGCAGCTCGCGGGCCACCGGCCCGAATATGCGGGTGCCAACCGGTTCACCTTCGGGGTTCACCAGCACTGCCGCATTGGTATCAAACTTGATATAGGTGCCATTTTCGCGGCCCAGTTCCTTGCGGGTGCGGACGACCACTGCGGTTTTCACTTCCCCTTTTTTCACGTTCGAGTGCGGCACGGCGCTTTTGACCGCAACCTTAATCAGATCACCCACGGTTGCGTAACGGCGGGACGACCCGCCCATCACCTTGATGCACTGAACCGTCTTGGCGCCTGAATTGTCGGCCACCTCAAGAATAGTCCTAAGCTGTATCATTCCTTGCTCCCGAGGGAAGCGAGGACGGAAACGACTTTCCACCTCTTGGTCT
>JAHFEJ010000003.1:0-27742 GCA_023248535.1 Nitrospinales bacterium
TCGAGTCATCCAGCGCAGGGCTTACGGCCTGCGGGATGAGGAGTACCTCCGCCTTAAAATCCTTACCTGCATGCTGGAGGAATTATGACGATTCTACCCACTCACTTGGGAGATGATCCTGTAAACTTTTCTCCGGGAAACGGCTCATACAGAGACGCGCTGAACGCCGACAAGGCGCGTTTTGCGCGCGGATGATTTTTGAATTTCAAGACAGAGCTGGATCGCCTCTTTTACCCGGTCCATCAGCGCATCAAGCGACTTTGCCCGTGTATGGCACCCGGCAAGTTCCGGCACGTCGGCGACGAAGTATCCCTTCTCGTCCTGTTCGATAATGACCGTGTACTCTCTGCCTTTTTTCATAATTTCAAGAATACCACATTAGCGCCTGAAGGGGCCGCTTTTGCCCCCGTCCTTTTCCAGCAGCCGTATGCCGCCGATCTCCATCCGCTTGTCTATCGCCTTGCACATGTCGTAGATCGTAAGCGCCGCGACCGACACGGCGGTCAGCGCCTCCATCTCCACCCCGGTCGTGCCGGTCACGCGGGCTTCGGCGGCAATTTCAACCCCCCCCTTGCCCCACTTGAAATTCACTTCGCATGAATCCAGCCCCAACGGGTGGCATAGCGGGATAAGGTCGGCGGTCTTTTTTGCCGCCATAATGCCGGCCACGCGGGCGGCGGCGAAAACATCCCCTTTGGGAACCCTCCCTCCCTTAAGGGCTGAAACGGTTCCGGGGGACATTTTAACAAAACCCCCCGCCAGCGCCCGGCGGTGGGTCGGTTTTTTTCCGGAAACATCCACCATGCGCGCTTCCCCTTTTTTATTGAGGTGGGTAAGCGGTTTTTTTGGTGCCATACCCCTGATTCTAACAGCTTTACATTTTCTTTACCCCTTAAATATCATATAAATAGCCCGCTCGCCTCCTCTGGCGGCAACTCATTAAAATTATTTATCTTTCACCGTTCTCAAACCTTGACCAATGGCCTAGAAAGTCTTATTAATCACTTACGAAAATTACAGCACCTAATATAAGCTTGGAGGAATAATGGGCAAGATTATCGGTATCGACTTGGGAACCACCAACTCCGTTGTGGCAGTGATGGAGGGGGGGCAGCCCAAAGTCATCGTGAATGAAGAAGGGGCGCGCACCACGCCGTCGGTTGTCGCTTTTTCCAAGGATGGGGAAATCCTTGTCGGCCAGGTGGCCAAACGCCAGTCGGTAACCAACCCGCACAACACCGTTTATTCCATCAAGCGCTTCATGGGCCGCAAGTTCAACGAAGTGAAGGAAGAAATGAAGATGGTTCCCTACAAAGTCGTCGAAGGGCCCAACGGCGACGTGCGCATCGACATCCGGGGCAAGCTCTACAGCCCGCCGGAGATCTCGGCCAAAGTGCTCGAGAAACTGAAAAAAGCGGCAGAAGCCTATCTGGGCGAGCCGGTCACCGAAGCGGTCATCACCGTGCCCGCATACTTCAACGACGCGCAAAAGCAGGCCACCAAGGATGCCGGGCGCATCGCCGGCCTTGACGTGAAACGGATCATCAACGAACCGACCGCTGCGGCCCTCGCCTACGGCATGGATAAGACCAAAGACCATATGGTGGCGGTGTACGACCTCGGCGGCGGCACCTTCGACATCTCGGTGATCGAAGTGGGCGACAACGTGGTGGAAGTGAAAGCGACTAACGGCGACACCCATTTGGGTGGCGACAATTTCGACCAGCGGATCATCGACTGGATGGCCGCCGAATTCAAGAAAGACCAGGGGGTCGACCTCAGCAAAGACGCGATGGCGGTCCAGCGGCTGAAAGAGGCGGCGGAAAAAGCCAAGATGGAGCTTTCCACTTTGGCCGAGACCGAGATCAACCTTCCGTTCATCACCGCCGACGCCAGCGGCCCCAAGCACTTGAGCTTGAAGCTCACCCGCAGCCGTTTCGAGGGGATGATCGACGACTACCTGCAACGCAGTTTTGGCCCGGTGAAACAGGCGATGGGCGATTCCGGCCTGAAACCGGAGGACGTCAAGGAAGCGATCCTCGTCGGCGGTTCCACCCGCATCCCCAAGGTTCAGGAGATGGTGAAGAACTACTACGGCAAGGAGCCGCACAAAGGGGTGAACCCGGACGAAGTGGTGGCCTTGGGCGCGGCCGTGCAGGCCGGCGTGCTGGGCGGCGAAGTGAAGGACATCCTGCTGCTCGACGTTACCCCGCTCTCGCTCGGCATCGAAACCCTTGGCGGCGTGATGACGCGCCTCATTGAGCGCAACACCACCATCCCCACCCGCAAAAGCGAAGTTTTTTCAACGGCGGCGGAAAGCCAGACCTCGGTGGAGATCCATGTGCTGCAGGGGGAGCGCGAAATGGCGGCGGGCAACCGCACGCTGGGCCGCTTCCACCTCGATGGCATCCCTGCCGCGCCGCGCGGCGTGCCGCAGATAGAGGTGACTTTCGATATCGACGCCAACGGCCTTGTGCATGTTTCGGCGAAGGACAAGGGAACCGGCAAGGAACAGAAGATCACCGTCACCTCCTCCTCCGGCCTGAACGAGGACGAGATCAAGAACATGGTGAAGGACGCCGAAGCCAACCGCGAAGAGGACAAGAAAAAACGCGAGGCGGCCGACGCCCGCAACCAGGCCGATTCGCTGGTCTACCAGACCGAAAAGACGCTGGCCGAGAACAAGGAGAAGGTTCCGGCCGACCTCGTTTCCAGCGTGGAGGCCGAATTGGCCGCCACGAAAAAGGCGATGGAAGGGGACGACACCGAAGCGATCAAAAATGCGGCCGAGAAGCTGCGCCACGCCGGCCACAAAATGGCCGAAGCCATTTACGCGGCCGCGGCCACGGCGGGCGGTCCGCAGGGCGGTCCGCAAGGTCCGGCGGGCGATGCGGGTCCCGGCGGCGCCGCGGGCGGGCCGGGGAATGTGGTCGACGCGGAATTTGAGGATTTGAAAAAATAACGATTTCTTTCCGGGGGGAACCGTCATGAAAAAGATTTTACTGATCCTTGTTCTTGTGGCAGTTCCCTTTATCGCATTGGCGGCGCCCCCGCAGGAGGGGGACGCCGTCCCGGCCAACGGGGAGCAATCCGCCACGCCGGGCCACGACGGCGCCTCTTTTCTGAAAGCGGCGCAGGAGAGGGACGCCGAAACGCTCAAGGCGATGGCGGGCGCGGGCTTTGATCCCAATTACATCGATGAACACGGGCAGACCGCCATTCTCTTTTCCATTCTGGCGGGGGATGATGCCGCTGTGGACATTCTGCTTGATGCCGGAGCCGACCCCAATACCGCCGATGCGCACGGCACCCCGATCCTTACCATGGCCGCCGAAGACGGATACCCCGCAATCGTGCAATCGCTCTTGAAAAAGGGGGCCGATGTAAACCGCGGGGACAAGGATGGCCATACGCCATTGATCAGCGCGGCGGGAAAAAACCATCTGGATATCGTGAAGGCGCTGATCGATGCGGGCGCGGATCCCAACAGGGCCTCCGCGGATGGGGTAACGGCGGTTTGGGCCGCTTCTTACGAAGGACTTGTGGAGATCGTGGAGTACCTTCTTCCGCTTTCAAAAGATGTCAACGTGATGGACAAGGACGGCAAACAGACCCTCCTTATGAACATGATAAATATGGCCGAAGCGGATCAGGCCCGTATCGTGAAGGCGCTTCTGGAAAGGGGCGCGGATGTAAACGCCGTTGATAAGCGCGGGTGGACGCCACTCATGTGGGCCGCGAAACTGGATGATCCCGCAATCACCACATTGCTGCTGGCAAAGGGGGCGGATCCGGGCCGCCGCAACCAACGGAATGAAACCGCCCTGACTATTGCGAAAAAAGAAAATCACGCCGCCGTTGTTGCGGTTTTTTCAAAGGCCAAGCCCAAAAAGAAAAAATGAAGCCCGCCTTCCGTTTCCGGCAATCTAAAGCGTGGACTGCCGGTCAGCGGGAGGGGGATTTGGCGGTGTACACCACCGTCTCTTTATAGAGCAGTACCCCATTGGCGTCCCGCATCGCGAAATCGCTCATCAGGTAGTCGGGGTCGACGAACCAGCTCCCGGTGATCTGCCGGTTTGCATCGCCGCCGGTAAAGGTGAAAAGGTTCTCGTTCACGAATTTGCCCCGCGGGTACTCCGTCACAATTTCCATTTTGCCGTTATAGAGCATGCTGGCCGCGCTGTTGTTGGTCGATACTATTTTCACGATGACATCGGGATCGGATTTTTTATTTATGAAATTTTTTATCTGGATCACTTTGACGAACCCTTCCTGAAAATAATCCACCCTGCAACTGAATTTCCGGCTGTTGATCTGCGGCGAGGCGTTTACGTTGTACTCAAACGAAGCCGCATCGAACGCGCGTTCCCCCGCGTATGCGGCGGCCGCGGAAAGGATCAACGCGATAAAGAGCAACGGCGGAATGCGTCTGTCCATGTTTCGTTTTTCCCCGGAAAATGTACTATACTCGGTTTCGTTAAAACCTATTCTATAACGTCTTTGATGACAACAAAGAAAGAGAAATAATCATGCTGAAGATGCAAATTACCGACAAACCGCTGGAGCGTATCACGGCGGGAGCCGCCGTCTTGTTCATGTACGAGGGGGATGCCGCGCCCAAACCGGTTGACGCCAAGCTGGGGGGGCGTATTGCGGCACTGCTGAAGGGGAAGAAATACAAAGCGAAAAAAGGTTCCGTGCGCGCGATCGATACCTTGGGCAAGCTGCCGGCCGAAACGGTGTTGCTGGCGGGATTGGGAAAAAAAGACGAATGCACCCTTGAGGTCATACGCCGCGCCGCCGCATCCGCCGCGCGCGCCGCCAAAGGGGCGGGGATCGAAACGATGGCCCTGTCCCTCGACGGGCTGGCGAATGAATTCCCCCCGGACGAAGCGGCCCAAGCCGCCGCCGAGGGGATCGTACTTTCACAATATACGTTCACCACATACCGCAAGAAAGATGAGAACGGCGCCAACGGGCTGAAGACCGTTTTCTTCGCGCCGGGGAAAGAAGGGGCCAAAATCAAGGCGGGGCTTAATGCGGCGGAAATTATCTGCCGCGCCGTGTACTTCGCCCGCGACTTGGGAAATCATCCCGGCAACGTGGCAACCCCATCGTTCCTGGCCAATGCCGCCATGCGGGCCTGCCGCAAGGCCGGCGTGAAATGCCGCGTCTACGGACGGCGTGAACTTGAGAAAATGAAGATGGGGTCGTTTCTCGCGGTCGCCAAAGGGAGCGCCGAGGAACCGAAGTTCATCGTGATGGAGCATATGAAAGGGCCGAAAAACCAAAAGCCGATGGTGTTTGTGGGGAAGGGGCTGACATTCGATACCGGCGGCATTTCCATAAAGCCGGCCGGCAGCATGGAAGACATGAAATTTGACATGTCAGGCGGGGGCGCGGTGATCGCCACGATGGCGGCCATTGGTGAATTCAAGCTCAAGATGAACGTTGTCGGCCTGGTTCCCTGCACCGAGAACATGCCGGGCGGACGCGCCGTCAAGCCGGGCGATGTGGTGCGGAGCGCCAGCGGCATCACCATCGAGATCATTAACACGGACGCGGAGGGACGGCTCATTCTGGCCGATGCGCTGGACTACGCGAAGAGATACAAGCCGCGCGCGGTGGTGGACCTTGCCACCCTTACCGGCGCCTGCATGGTCGCCTTGGGGAGTTGCGCGACCGGCCTTTTCGGCACCGACGAAAAGCTGGTGACCGTGTTGAAGTCCGCCGGTGAAAAAACAGGCGAGCGTTGCTGGGAGCTGCCGTTGTGGGAAGAATACGACGACCAGATCAAAAGCACGGTCGCCGACGTGAAGAACGTGGGGGACCGCTACGGCGGGGCGATCACCGCCGCCCGCTTCTTGAGGAAGTTCACCGATTACCCGTGGGCCCACCTCGATATCGCGGGCACCGCCTATACGGCAAAACCGTCAAGCCCGTACCAGACCGGCGGCAGCAACGGCCTGGGGCCGCGCCACCTAATCGAATTCCTGAAGAGCTATAAATAAAAGTGCGGCGGGGGGCGGGCCGTACCCGCCCCCCGCCCCTTTTTTTTGCAGGTTGTTAATTTCCTATCCATAAATTATGATTCTCTTGTAATTTAAGAGGGAGTTGTATGAAACGGAATGGACTTTTGATCGGCATTTCGCTTTCCGCCCTATTGGGATTCCCCGCCATGATGCCCGTTCCCGCGCGCGCCGCGGAAATGACCGCAGTAAAGGGGACCGGCTGCCAAGCGATGGGGGAATCGTTTTCCGTCGCCGCCGCCCGCAAAATCGCCAAAGATAGGGCGGTGAAAAACGCCATCGAATCGGCGATGGTATCGAGCCAAAGCCTTTTTGTCGATGTTTCCGGCGCGGATGCCAAGGAAGAATATCAGAGCATCATGCGGATCGTGGAAACCACGGTGGCGGGGCGGATCATCGATCCCCGTTTTTCGGATTTTTATGAAAAGCCGAAAGATACCCACTGCATTGATGTCGCCGGCAAAGTGGACATGGACGAGCTGCGTGACCTCGTGAACTCCATCCAAGGGGTGGATCCCGTTTTTGAAAACCAGTTCCGCGCTAAAACCGGGGAGTACGCAAAAGCAAAGGAGCCGAAAGACGCGGCGGAAGCCGATGCGCGCAAGGCGGCCCTGATGGAGTTTTTACTGAAAAAACCGGTGGTGCAGACCGCGTACGGCGAAACGCCGGGGACCGACAACAAGACCCCGAAGCAGAGCAAGGCCGAGGCGGAGGATAAGGCGCTGGCGCTCGCGCGCAAGGTCGCGCTGAACCGGCTGGCGGCCCGCTTGGGCGATCTGCCGCCCGATGTTCTGGCGGTGCCCCTGCCTCAGGCGAGGAACATGCTGGATGCCGGGCTTAAGCTGGTGAATAAGGCGTATATGGATCAGGGGGGGAAGCCGGTGGCGGAACCTGTCTGGGAAGGGGGCGTCGCCATCGCCATCGTAAAAGCGGCTTACGCCTACCAGGGGGAGGCGAAAGCTTTTACCGCCGCGGGCGGAGCCATAACATCCAAAGGCGCCCCCAAAGGAGCCGCGGCGGGCGCGTCAATGGTGATGATGAGCCTCAACGTGAACGGGGTGATCCCGCCCGACGTGCGCAAGCTGTTCGCCAAGGGAGTGGAGAAAGAGTTGGGCAAGCGCTATCAGATATTCAGCGGCAAGAAGGTGGAAGCCGCCGAAAACAAGGCTGTGGAAAATTACAAGGTGAACGCCTGCCACGATGACGACCATTGCGTGGCGGATGTGGCAAACGCGCTCGGCGCGTCTTACGCGGCGATCCCCACGGTGATGAAAGCGAGGGGGAATTATGTCCTTGGGCTGCGGATCTACGATGTGATGAAGGATGACGACCTTTTTGACGACGAGGCGCAATGTCCCGGCTGTTCGGACGCCGATGCGGCTGGCGTTTTTGAGGCGCTGGCGGCGAAATGCGCCGCCCCGGCGCAATAACGGCCGGATGAAACCAAAATTCATTATGGAGGTGTGGATGGATCGGATTGTGATGCGCGTTTGTATGGTGGTTCTGGCCGCGATTTTTTGTGCCGCCCCAGCGGCGTTCGCCAAGAAGGACAAACTTTCAATCGGCGTGAAGGAGTTTCGCAATAATACCAATGCCGGGTGGTGGCATGGCGGTGTGGGGGCCGACCTCGCCTCGATGCTGAGCAACGAGCTTTCCTCCAGCGGCAAGTTTTCGCTGGTGGAGCGGGATAAGTTGCAAGGGGTTTTGGATGAGCAGAATCTCGCCGAATCCGGCAAAGTCGATCCCAAAAAGGCGGCCAAGGCCGGCCAACTGACCGGCGCGCAGTATATCGTGTATGCCACGGTCTCCGCTTATGAAGAAAATACCTCCAGTACGGGGGGCGGCCTCAGTTTTGGCGGTATCAGTGTTGGCGGGGACAAGGGAACCGCTTACCTCGCGGTCGATCTCCGGGTCATCGATACCACCACGGGTGAAATCGAGCTTTCCCGCACGGTCGAGGGAAAGTCCGGCAGCGGCGGCATAAATGTCGGATTTTATAAAAATGGACTTGGCGGCAATCTGAAGAAAGAGGAGAAGACCCCGGCGGGCAAGGCGATCCGCGCCTGCGTGGTGGAGATCTCCGAATACCTCGAATGCGCCATGGTGGACAAGGGCGACTGCCTCGGCAAGTACAAACAGAAAGAGGAAAAGCGCCGCAAAAAGACCAAGGAGTCGATTGACCTCGACGAATAGGGCAACGGCTTGGCCCGCTTTGCCGTGGGCAAATTGAAGGGCAATAGATAAGAAGCGCGGCGGGGCGGGCATCATCGCCTCGCCCCGCTTTTCTCCTTTGCAACGGGACTTTGATCAGCAGGTTTCCGCAAGGGGCCGGATTTACCGCCTTGGTGACACGCCGCGGAACACCCGTATCTATTTTTGCCAGGTGATTTAATGATGAAAGCGATCAACGCCCCTGTGGCATATTCAATCTCCCCGATGACCAGGGGATTTTTGTAACGGATTTATACGCCCCCGTCTGATTGAAAAATAATGGAATGTCTTTGCCAAGCCGGATATAATAATCATTTATACTGATTGATGTAATAATTGGCATGTTGGAAATAAGCTTCAGTGATGAACAAGAGTGATGTCCGCATGAAACGGTCAACGGCCGTAAACTTACGAAAGGCCAAACACCTTCCGTCTTTGTTGGCGGTTATCCTCATTGTGTTATTAAACGCTTGCGGCGGCGGTGGAACCTCCGCCTCCCCTCCCGCTTCTTCAACGACGGTCAATATTACCGGTTCGCTTTCACAGCTCGCAAAGGCCAAACCATCCGCCGATTTCCCCGCAGTCAACAACGCGGTTGCGGGCATCGATTGGGCGGGCACCACCCTGCAGGTGGTTGATGCCTCCGGCGCGGTGATCGGAACCGGCACGGTACATGCCGATGGAACGTATTCGGTGTCGGTGCCCCCGGGCGGTAACTATTTCATCCGCGTTCAAACCGGCAATCTTGTTCTTAAGGCGTTTTTGCCGTCCGTAACCGCAAGCACCTCGATGGATATAACGCCCACAACCACGGCGCAAGTGATAGTCTTGGCTCAAGTGCTTGGCGTGGCGAATGCCGGCGAGCCGGGGGTAAGCGTTTCAACCGCCTTGGCGCCGGTTAACGTGAACGCGGTGATGACGCAGATAACGGTAAACCCGAATGTTGCAACCGTGGCGACCGCGCTGGCGGCAGGTATCGCGGCTGGCTACAACGCCACTTCCAGCACGCCATCCATCGGCGCGGCCGATGTGTCGGTTACAACCATTGTGGCCTCGATATCGGCCACCGTTTCCACCACCGGTATTCCCGCCGCGCCCTCTCCCCCGGCCGGCATTGGGGTTACGGCTGGCGATGGACAGGCGGGCATTACATGGAGCGCCGTTTCCGGGGCGACGCATTATAACGTCTACTACCGGACGGCCGCCAACGTAACCACCGCCAATGGAACGAAAGTGGCCAACGCCGTTTCCGGCGGCGCGATTACCGGCTTGACTAACGGCGCGGCATATTATTTTGTGGTGACGGCTGCGAATGCCGGGGGAGAAAGCTCGGTTTCCAGCGAAGTGGGCGCTACGCCGCAGGTGCCGGCTGCCGGCGCGCCGACGGGGGTTTCGGCCTCTGGCGGCAACGGGAAGGCAGTGGTCAGTTGGACGGCGGTGGCCGGAGCCACCTCTTACAACGTCTATTACCGCACAACTTCCGGAGTGACGGCCGCCAACGGAACCATTGTGGCCAACGCCGTTTCCGGCGGCGCGATCACCGGCCTTACGAACGGCACTACCTATTATTTTGTCGTTACGGCAAAAAATGCCGGCGGCGAGAGTTCGGCGTCCAGCGAAGTGGGCGCCACGCCGCAGGTTCCGGCTCCCGGCGCGCCTACGGGGGTTTTGGCCTCTGGCGGCAACGGGCAGGCCGTGGTCAGTTGGACTGCTGTGACCGGAGCCGTTTCATACAACGTATATTACCGGACATCTGCGGGAGTAACCACCGTCAACGGAACGAAAGTGGCCAACGCCGTTTCCGGCGGCGCGATTACCGGCTTGACTAACGGCGCGGCATATTATTTTGTGGTGACGGCTGCGAATGCCGGGGGCGAGAGTCCGGTTTCCAGCGAAGCGAGCGCAACACCGCAGATTGCAGCCCCCACAGCCCCAACCGGCATTACCGTTACCGGCGGAGATGCCCAGGCGGCGGTGAGCTGGACGGCGGCTGCCGGAGCCACTTCATACAATGTGTATTACCGCACCACTTCCGGGGTGACGGCCGCCAATGGAACAAAAGTGGCTGGTGCAACCTCCGGCGGGGCGGTTACCGGCCTTACGAACGGGGTTATTCATTACTTCGCCGTTACGGCGGTCAACGCGGGCGGGGAGAGCACGGTATCCGCACAGGTATATGTCCGGCCGGAATCAGCCGGTGTCTGGACGACAAAATTATCGATGGTGAACCAGCGCGATAATGCGGCCAATGCCGTTATGAATGGCATCATTTACGTCCTGGGGGGCGCACCCGCCGGTACGGGAATTCTCGATTCGATGGAAGCCTACGACCCGGCGGCAAATACATGGACGACAAAGGCCGTTATGCCGGCGTGGTCGGCTACGGCCTCAGTCCCAACGTGGGCGGCTCCCGGTACCCCGGCAGCCACCCCTGCCTACCGCTATGGGCCTTCCCTCGCGCCGGTGAACGGCCTGCTTTACCTCATCGGCGGCACCAGCATGGTCAACGGCCAGGGGCCGATCTCTCCCATTGCCGTTTACGATCCGGTGGGGAATGCCTGGTCTTCAATTGTTCCGGTCACTGCCGCTACGATAGCGGCGGGAACCAACGGTCAGGCGCTGGCCCCATTCCCCACCCCGCGATGGGGGTTTGATACGGCGGTGGTGGATGGCGTGATCTACGCTATCGGCGGCTGCATACAAACTCCGACCGGTGTGACCATAGCGAAAGGGACGAAAATTGCCGCGGCGAACCCGGCCGGGACAGTGGTGACCGGGCTTCTTAATAACCATGTGTACTGTTTCGCCACCTCGGCGGTGACCGGGGCAACCGAAAGCGCTCTATCAACCGAAGTCTGCGCGATACCGGAGGCGGCGGTCTCGGCGGCCATTCCCACCAGGCTAACGGCCGTGGCGGGGAATGGGCAGGTGACATTAAGCTGGACAGCGCCAACCACACCGCCAGCCTCCTACAATATCTATTATTCCACTTCGCGGCTGGTGACTATCGGCGGGGCGGGAGTGACAATGGTAAACACTGCCACTGCCAACGCCGTAATTGGCGGGCTTACAAACGGGACGACCTATTATTTCCGCGTGACGGACAACCTGGCGACCGTCGCCAATCTGTCGCTTGAAATGGCCTCAACGCCTCAGGCCGCCGCCCCCGCCGGCGCCCCCACCGGGCTTACCGTCACACCGGGGGCCGCGCAGGTGACATTAAGCTGGACGCCGGTTGGCGGCGCGGCATCCCATAACGTGTATTACGGCAACGGCTTCAATATCTACTACGGCACGATCGAGGCGTACGATCCGGTGGCAAACATCTGGACTACGAAAGCCCCCATGCCGACCCCGCGTTATGGATCGACCGTTTCGGTGGTGAACGGCCTCATCTACGCCATTGGCGGATGGGGCGGCTGGCCGGAATTGGCGATGGTGGAGATTTACAATCCGGCAACCAATACCTGGTCGACAACGGTTCCCGCCAATACCGCAACCACGGCCCTCGGTACCGCCGGGGCGGCTTTGACCCCCATGCCAACCGCGCGCGACGATTTCGGCTATGCCGTGCTGAACGGCGTCATTTACGCTATCGGCGGTGACATCAACGCGTTTAACAACGCTGCCCGCACCCCTTGTTGCACAACGATCGTGGAGGCATATGATACCGTTACGAACAGATGGGTGGCAAAAACGGCCATGCCTACCCAACGCGACGATTTTGACGCCTCCGTGGTGGATGGCGTGATTTACGGCATTGCGGGAAGCCGCGACGGTGTTTTCTCCGGCGCCACCACTGTCAACCCGGATCCGGCTTTGGATGCGGCTTGGATGGCCGCCAACAACGGCGGTTTCTCTTTAACGGTTAACGAGGCTTTCAGCATCTCCACCATTCCAGTTCCCGGCGGGGTGGCGGCCACCGCGGGGGCGAATCAGGCGACCCTCACCTGGAACGCGGTGACTGGCGCCACCTCCTATAATATATACTGGTCAAATAAAGCCGGTGTTTCCACCACCGCCAACAGCGCAAAGATAACCGGTGTTACCTCTCCCCATGTTCATACCGGCCTCACGGCTGGAATGTGGTATTACTATGTTGTCACGGCCGTTACCGCATCTGGCGAAAGCCTCCCCTCAAACGAAGTCGCCGTCAAGCCATAGCCTGCCGGTGCGGATATGCGCCCAAGCTTGGCTGATGCCGTCTTTTCCCCGAAGTCGGCAGGGGGCGAAGGGCGCCTAAAAAAATTTTAATTTATAACGATATGATGCGATAAAATGCGAAACTGATGTCCAAATATGCTGTCATGGTACAGAACCTCAAAGAGGGGATTTTCTCTCCGATGGGACTGGGTTCCATAGGCCTGGTCTTTTCGCTTTTCGCGCTCCACTTCATCGAAGGCTACATGAGCTCGCTCCAAGTTCTGGCGATTGGCTGGGGGCTATTGTTAATCATCGTTTTGTTGTTCAAGCGCCCCTTGATCCATGACAACCCCGTGTGGCGGCTGCTTTTCCTTTTTGTGGGCGCGTTCGTCAGCTTGCGCTACATCATCTGGCGCACCACAGACACCTTGCAATACACCGGCCCGCTTGATTTCATCGCCATGACCGTTCTGTTCCTTGCCGAGTGCTACGCGATCATGATCCATATGATGGGGCTTTTCATAAACGCATCCCCCCTGGAGAGCCGGATAATTCCGCTTCCCGCGGATACCAGCACCTATCCCACGGTTGATATATTCATCCCCACCTTCACCGAATCGGAAGACCTGGTGAAAGCGACGGCCACGGCGGCCAAGCAGGTCGACTATCCGGCCGATAAGATGAATATCTACATTATAGACGATGGCAGCACCATCGCCCGCCGCAACAATATCGCCACCTCCGCCGAAGCCTGGAAGAGGTACTACGTCCTGAGGAAGATCGCCGAACGGGTCGGCGTGAAATATTTGACCCGCGAAGCGAACAACCATGCCAAGGCGGGGAACATCAACGCCGCGCTGGGGCACACCAGCGGGGAACTGGTGCTTATTTTGGACTGCGATCATGTGCCGACCCGCGACATCCTGAAAAGCATGGTCGGACGGTTTTTGAGCGACCCGAAGCTGTTTCTGGTGCAGGCGCCCCATTTCTTTATCAATCCCACCCCGGTGGAAAAGAACGTGACCAACGTCGGGAGCGTGTCGGCGGAGAACGACATGTTTTTCCGCACCATGCATTTGGGGTTCGATTCGTGGAACAGCAGCTACTTCTGCGGATCGGCCGCGCTTTTGCGGCGCAAGCTGCTTGACGAGGTGGGCGGGGTCAGCGGCGAAACGATCACCGAAGACGCCGAGACCTCCCTGAAACTGCACGCCAAGGGCTATAACAGCGTGTATATCAACCGCCCGATGGTCTGCGGCCTCCAGCCTGAAACGTTCAATGATTATGTCACCCAGCGCATCCGGTGGGCGCAGGGGATGGTTCAGATATTCATCATGCACAACCCGCTTACCATCAAGGGGCTTTCCTGGCCGCAGCGGATCGCCTACTTCAATTCCTGCGTATTCTGGTTCTTCGGCATGCCGCGCATGGTCTATTTCCTGGCGCCGGCGCTTTTCCTTATGTTCGGCCTGAAGGTGTACCACGCCACCATGATCCCGATCCTCGCCTATGCGATACCGCACCTGCTGAGCACCTTTTTTATTATGGATTTTTTATACGGCCGTTCCCGCAAACCGCTCTTTTCCGAAATTTACGAAACGGTTCAGGCGTTATTCCTTCTCCCCGCGGTGTTGTCGACCATTCTTCATCCGCGGAAGCCGACATTTAAAATCACTCCCAAGGGGCAGACCAACCTTTCCGAATCGCTCAACCCCCTGGCCATCCCGTTCATCATCATCATCTTCATCAATGTATTCGCCCTGAGCGAGGCGGTGTACAAGTGGATCAACTTCCCCATCTACCGCGATGTTATCGCCGTTACCGGCGCGTGGTGCTTTTACAACTCGTTCCTGGTGATTATTTCGATGGGGGCGTTCTGGGAGCGCAAACAGGTGCGCTACTACCACCGCATCTCCGCCAGCGGCAAGGTGGATGCGTTTTTCCCCCGCATGGATTACCGCTGCACCGGTGAATTGAAGGACGTATCGCTGGCCGGCCTGGGCTTTGACGCCGATCTGCCGTGGGAGCCGAAACCGAACGAAGAGGTACATCTGACCGTCAGGAACAGCGATGGCACGGTCTTTGAGTTTGACGCCACGATTCCCCGCGCCTTCAAGCGGGGCGCGAGATATTTCCTCGGTTCCCTCCTGCCGTTGAATTATGAAACCTTTTCCAAAACCGTCGGGTTCGTCTATGGCGACAGCCAGCGATGGGCCGATTACTGGAAAAAAACGGAGTTGCCGGGCAACTCGGCCAACCTGATCTCGGCCTTTTTCGTGCTTGGCATAAAAGCCATTTTTGAAATAATTTTGGTTTCTGTTAGAATTTCGTTCGTTAGAGCGAGGGAAGCAGCGCTGTCGCTGCGCGCTCAATATCTGGTCAATACGGAGAGTGGGGAGACTACCGATGCCTAAACGATTCTTATTGCTATGTGTCCTGACATTTTTGGGCACCAGTGCCGCCCAGGCGGAAAAGCTGACGCTTCCGCTCAACAAACTTGTGCCAGAAAAAATGATCGAGCTGAAATGCACCTCGTCAACGCGCATCGCGTATCTGCCGCTGCCGGACCGGTGGCAGATAAAATCGGCGCGGCTGAACATCCATTATATAAACTCAACCAGCCTGATCAAGGAAATGTCACAGCTTGCGGTCATTATTAACGACTCCAAGGTGGCGCAAACCAAGCTTAGCCCCGAATTCCCGGAAAACACGCTGGTGGTCGATATTCCCCCCGCCATCCTGAAGGCGGACTACAACGAGATAGCGTTGCAGGTGGCGCAGCATTTCAAGACGGGCGCAGGTTGCGAACTCCCCTGCTCGCCCGACCTCTGGACGTATATAAACACGAACCTTTCTTCCATCGAGATCGACTACGACCATAAACCGGTTCCCCTGGATATGCATTTGGCCGCCCAGTACTCTTTTGACGCCCGCATTATTACGGAAAACGTGGTCAACCTGGTGCTGGAAAACACCGCCCAGGACACGGTCACCGTCGCCGGCATAGTGGCTTCCGGCATCGCGCGGAAATTCATTTACCGGCCGGTTTCCTTCACCGTTTCAGAAGCCGTGGTTCCGGGCCGCGACAATGTGCTCATCGGCAAGAAGGAGTTTGTGGAACAGTTGATGGGCGGCTATCAAACCGATATTCCCGTCACCGAGCCGATGGTAAAAGTGGTGCCGTTGCCACACAGCGAAGGGGGCAAGGTGATCCATGACCCCGGGCACGCGCTCTACATTGTAACCGGCCTCACCGCTGACCATTTGAAGATGGCCGCCGAAACGATGGCCGTCATGAATTTCCCCTTCCCGGGATCGGACGAGGTGCGGGTGCGCGAATTCCGCCTGCCGGACGTCACCATGTACAGCGGAAAAAACATCATCACCACGGAAAAGCAGCACCGCTTCCGCGCGCTTGATTTCAAGACGCATACGTTCCGCGGCATGCAGCCGGCCCCCGCCGAGATCGTTTTCCGGCTGCCGCCGGACTTCATGATCAAGCAGAACGAATACGCGAAGATCAACCTCAACTTCGCGTATGGCGCCGGGATGCGCCTTGATTCGGCGCTGAACATCCTGGTGAATGACACCCATGTGCGCGCCATAAATCTGTCAAATTCGGCTGGCGATTCCATCAGCGGGTACAAGGTCGAGCTTCCCACCTATCTGTTCAAGCCGGGGATGAACACGCTTAAATTCGTCTCCATCCTCACCCCGGTGGCAAAAGAGTGCGATATCATTCAACCCGAGAGTTTCTTCCTCACGGTGTTCGACAATTCGTCCTTCTACATCCCCTCGATGCCGCATCTTATAGAGATGCCGAAGGTTGAGCTGTTCATGCTCAACGGGTTCCCGCTTACCCGCTGGCCCGACGGTTATGAAAGCTTTATCCTGCTGGCGTCCAAAGACAATAACACCATCGAAGCGGCGCTGAACGTCATGGGGGTTATCACCCAGAAAAACGGATACCCCCTCTTCGGCGTTGAATTGGGGTACACGGTTCCGGCCAACTGGCGCGGCGAAATTCTGGCGATGGGGGATGTGTCCTCCATTCCCGCGAATCTGATGGCGCCGGCGCCCCTGAAACTCGCGGCGGTGTCCGAGATCTCCTATCCGGTCAACAAAGCCCAAGGGTGGGAAGGGGGCGGAACCTCTTATGCCACCGTGAAAGAAACCGGCCGGATGGCGGATAACAGCGGCTTGATCATGGAATATGAGTCCCCTTTGAAAAAGGCGCGTACCGTTGTCACCATGACGGCAAATACAACCGCTGGCCTTCTGGGTCTTTCCAAGGCATTGCAGGATGCCGGGGTGCAGGGCCAACTGAAGGGAAACCTCTCGATAATAGCGCTTACCCCGCCGGACTACCGTGTTGATTCCATAGGCACCGGGGATTTATACCTGACCGGCAAAAAAGGCGAAGTCACCGCGCTGGAATACTTTGTGTATAACAACCCGTATCTTTATTACGTGATCGGCGCGGTGATGTTCATCATTGTCGCCATAGTGGTGATGGGTACGGCCCGCCGCTTCCGGCTGGCAAGGACCGCCGAAAAGGGCATTGTTGAAAGACGGCCGGTGATGCGCCAGTTCCGCGATATGTTGCGAGAGATGTTCCTGCGCAAACCCGGCAGGTAGTCCGGTGACCGGACGCTGGAGGGCACGGATGATGGTGGCGGCGCTGATCATGGCCGCCGCCATCGGCAGCGTGGCGTCCGCCGCCACGGAACCGGCCGCTCCCGCGCCGGGCGAGAACTTGTGGGAGCGGTATAAGGCACGCTTCGTTACCGCCGACGGGCGGATCGTCGATTTTTACCAGGAACAGGGGAGCCATTCGGAAGGGCAGGGCTATGGCCTGCTTCTTGCCGTGGCCAATGGCGACAAACCGGCGTTTGACGTCATTTGGCGGTGGACCAAAAGCAACCTCCGGGTGCGGCATGACGCCCTGTTCGCCTGGCGCTGGGGAAAGCGTAACACCGGCGCCTGGGATATCATCGATTACAACAACGCCACGGATGGCGATGTCCTCATCGCTTTCGGCCTGCTGAAGGCCCATCAAAAATGGGGCGATGAAGAATACCGGACGGAAGCCCTGAAAACGGTGGTTGATCTGCGCACCCGGATGGCCGTGAATTGGCAGGGGAAAACGGTGCTTCTGCCAAGTTATTACGGGTTCACGGTTCCGGGCGGGGTTGTTCTCAACCCCTCATATATCGTTTTTCCCGCGTACCGGCTTTTCGCCGCGTTTGATGACCGCGGTTTTTGGGAAAAGCTGTACCGCGACGGTTTTTACGTCATTTCAAAGTCATATTTCGGGATCCATCCGCTTCCTCCCGATTGGATCGTCATGTACGAAAGCGGGGTCGACATTTTCAGGGAGAAGGGGAGCCTGTTTGGTTTCGAGGCCATCCGGGTGATCCTTTATCTAGCTCAGGAGAAAACCCGCCAGTTTGAAAAAGGCACTGATTGGATGTTCGATCATTTCCAGCGGACCAGGGAACTCCCCCTTTGGGTCGATCTTGACAAAAACAGCCTCTCCATCGCCACCGCCAACGCGGGAGTATATGCCAGCTTCGCCGCGGCCGCCCGCCGGTTCGGGAAAGCGGAGGTGGCGGCGAAATTGGCGGAACAGGGGCGGAAACAGCTGGAGTTGGAAGGGGGCCAAAATTATTATTCATACTCGCTATATATGCTGGGGGTTTCCGGCGCCCTTGAGGTAAATGATTGATATGCCTTTTTCCGCTTTGGGAAACGGGGTTGAACTTGGCATGTAAATGGGGCAAACTGTCCGGTAGAGGGAAACGTTCCGAGGATTGATAAATGGGAAATCGGTTAACATTGCCATATTTTTCATTTTGATTTGAAAAGGGGTTGGGGTTAAGACGCGAAGTGGTTTTCTTATTTTTTGAGGTACACAGTGTCCGCCGAAGAAAACGATAAGTCTGAAAAGTGGGAACAAGACCAGAATATCGAAGACTTCCTTGAACAGCGGAAGAAGCTGGATGCCCAGTTCGAGGAAAAATTCACCAAAGTCCTGACCGTCATGTTTACGGACTTGAAGGGTTCCACCAGCATGGCCGAGGCGTCGGGCGATCTGGCGACCCGAATGATCCTCAAGGCCCAATTCGAAATCATTAACGCGGCGCTTGCAAAGAATAACGGCACATTGGTGAAGACCATCGGCGATGGTACGCTTTCCCACTTACCGACGGCGCAGGACGGTATCCGCGCCGCTGCCGCCATCCAGCAGGGGATAGACGCCTACAACGCCACCAGCAACAGCAAGGTGCCGGTTATCATCCGTATCGGCCTGCACACCGGCAAGGTCATTTTCGAGCAGAAAGACATCTTCGGCGACGTGGTGAATACCGCGTCGCGTTTTGAATCGTCCGCCAACGGCGGCGAAATCTATTTTTCGGAAGAAACGTATAACTCGCTTGAAAGTAAATCGGAGATATACTGCCGCTACATCAAGATGGCCACCCTCAAGGGGAAGAAGGAGCCGGTAAAGATTTATAAAGCTTTCTGGAATCCCCTGGAAGCCGAAGCGGATAAAAACAGCAAGGAAGAGGTGGAGGTAAAGGACGAGGGAATGCCCGTTGCCCTCAAGTTCGCTATCGCCATCATTTTGGCCATTGTGGTGGTGTTCGGCGGGGTTCAGATGCGGATATTCCTGAACAAGCAGGTTAACGTCGATGAAAAGCGTTCCATCAACCAGTCGGCAAGTCCCGTCCAACCTCCCGATACCCACAGGTAAAACCGGGAAGTTGAAGCTTATGGGACAAGTGGTAAAATAAACGGTTTATGTTGATTTGGGGTTTTTATTTCGTTGTAAAGATCATCCTGAACTTTAAAGGGGTGCTCCGCCTCGATATCCCGTGGAATATCGCATTCGCCCTTTTCCTGCTCCTCCCGCTTCCCAAATGGCTGGATAAACATGCCCCGGTGCGCTGGGCGCGCGGTTTGTTCAGCGCCGCCCTGGCCGTGCTGCTTCTCTGGCACGACTCGTGGCTGCCCCCCCTCATGGATGCCATCGCCTTGGTCAAGCAGCAGGGCTTGCCGCAGAAGGATTACATTATTAATTTCGCATCCCGTTATTACGACGACAAGATGGTATCGTGGGCGCTTGGGCTGCTTTTGGCCTGTTACATTGTCAACCGGTTTGTAAGGCTGGTGCCCGTTACCGTGGTGGCCATGATGATCCTTATCCCCGTCAATATGATGGCGGCCCCGGATTCAAAGGAAATGAATGCGAGTGTCGAAGGCTTTTACGAAGGGGAGTCCACCCGCGTTATTGATTTGAAAAAGTCCGACGCCGGAAGATTAAACTTCGACATCGTGTTCCTGCATGTCTGTTCGCTTTCGTGGGACGACCTCAAGGAAGTCGGCATGGAGAACCACCCCTTCTTTAAACAATTCCAGTATCTTTACCGGGATTTTGACTCGGTTACCACCTACAGCGGTCCCGCCATGATCCGGACGCTGAAATCCGATTGCGGGCAGGTTCCGCACAGCGCCATTTATAACGACATGCCTAAAGAATGCTACACGATGAATTCACTTGAGCGGATAGGCTTCAAGCCGTGGGTCGCGCTGAATCATAACGGCGTCTATGGCGAGTTCGCCAAGGAGATGGTCAAGTTCGGCCACCTCACCACGCCCCCCATGAACCTCGCCGCCGTTCCCGCCAACCAGAGAATGTTTGACGACAGTCCCGTGCATGACGATTACGGCGTTCTGGAGCAATGGTGGGAAGCGCGGCGCGGATCGGACAAGCCCGCGGTCCTTTATTACAATACCGTCAGCCTCCATGACGGGTCGCATTGGGCGACCGATCGAACCTGGTTCAAGAAGGACAGGAAGGCGCTCTACCATGAATTCTCGTCAAAGCTGCTTGATGATTTCACCAGGTTTTTCACGCTTCTTGAAAAAAGCGGCAGGAACGTGGTGGTGGTTTTCGTGCCGGAGCACGGTATCGCCTTGCGGGGATCTACCACCCAGGCTCCGGGCCTGCGCGACATTCCTCTGCCGGCCATAACCAACGTGCCGGTGGGGATCAAGCTGATCGGCGAAGGCTTTAACGGCAAGCCGTTGCACCAAACCGTTATAGACAAGCCGACGAGTTATTTGGCCATCGCCCACCAGCTGTCGTCTTTTATCAACAGAAACCCGTTCGACGCCGACGGCATGATCCCGCGGCGGATGCTCGACGAACTCCCCTCCACCGAGCATGTAGCGGAGAACCAAAGCGCCAAGGTCTTGAGAAGCGGGCAGAAATATTACCTGCTTGCCAAAGATACCCGCTGGGTTGAACTGCAGAAAAGCGAAACCGAGTAACGGCATTATTCGCGTCTGCATAAACAACGTACGCTCTTCCCCTCTTTGGAAAAGAGGGGTTAGGGGGATTTGTTGAAAATGATCCCCCTTTATCAACGGGGGTGTCTTGAATTGAACGGCAGGATTTGCATGAGCGCGCGGGGCGTTATTTCGCTTTCAAATCCCACGACATGAAGAACGTGAGATATACCTGCCAATGGCTGTTTGCGGCCCATACCGTGTTGGTCTGCGGCCCATCAAGTTCCCGCAACCAGTAATAATCGGCCCCAAGCGTAAAGTACGATTTCCTGAATTCAAACCCCACTGCGGGTCCCTTGGTGTCGTAATATCCCTGATTGATGCTGCGGGTGCGGTGCCGGTATTCCGCATAGGTGATAAAAGGGATGTTGCCGGGGAGTGTAGTCCACTGAATCCCCTGATTTACAAATCCCATCATGCTGTTGCCGCTGTATTTGTCGTCATCGGCGGTCGTCTGCGCCCATACGGCGCCGGGAAGCGCTTCGGCCCAGCTTACCTGGTAAGGGACGTTCCATGTATAGTACAGCGTGGCGTAGTACTGAATGCGGTTCGATGTCGAGCCGACGATGGCGTCGTAGACATGCCGTTCCCAGTAGTAGTCCGCCCCCAGAGTGAGGTAATCCCAACGGAGTTCCGCGCCAACAGCCGGGCCGCCGGTGTCGAAATATTGCGGTTTATAGGTGCGCACGCGGCGGCGGAGTTCGGCATAGGTGACAAGGCGGGCGTTCGTGGGGATCGTCAGCCATTGTATCCCCTGGTTGACAAATCCCATCCCCGACGAGTTTGCCCCGTTCCGGTTGTCGTCATCGTAGGTCAATCCCCCCCAGATCGACCCGGGGTATCCTTCGATTTCGAACGCGTTGGCCTTCGGCGCGGGGCATAACAACAGCCCCAAAAGCATTAAAATGGTGATTTTCTTAATAATGGCCGCTCCCCCTGTTTCCCATCAATCAGCCGTCAATTCTAACCAATTATTTGCCAATTTCGCAATTAAATCTACCATCGCCAGAAAGCTTATATTTTAAGAAAACCCCGCTGTACCGCGGTACGTTGACATATATGCCGGGTGGTAACAGAGTATAAGTAGAGAGCTAAATAGGACGGTGGAAATTGGATCGGCCTGTTTCAGGAAGGAGTTGAGTTGCATGAAGTATGATGATCCCCGCAAAGAGGAAATGTGGGTCTGGTTCCACGAGAATTTTGCCCCGCCGGATGAATGCGATCCTTCGATGAGCGCCGAACACGGCTATCAGTATGTCTGTGGCGGCCCCTACTACGTGGAGGAAGTGTTAAACACCGCCTTTGGCGAAAAGTTTCCCCAGCCGCTTATCAAAGAAGTGGTAAATGACGTTGAAGCGGAATCGCACGAGTGGATCGTGAAGCAGGGGTACGCCCTTTGAGGGCCGCTACCGTTTAACGGCTTTTTTTGGCGCTTCGCCGGTAAAAAGGGGGGTGTGCGCGAATTGGCCGCAGGCCGGCTCTTTGTTCCTTTCCGGCGGCTGATGGTGATATTCTCCCTAAATGCATCTCATGGCGAATAACGGCGGCGCTCCGGAATCCGCTGGCGCGCGCATAGTGCGCGCCGCGCGCACCGGCTTTTTTCTGGTGTTGGAGGCGGGGCGGTCGTTCGTCCGCAATAACCAGTTCGAAACCGCCGCCGCGCTTGCCTATTACGGCTTTTTCGCCATGATCCCGCTGTTGCTGCTGGCGATGCTTATGCTCGGCAACTACATCATAAGTTCGCGTGAGGCGATGACCGGGATCGATGCGCTCACCCGCCAGATTTTTCCGGAATTCAGCAAGGTCATCATCAAAGAGGTTCACTCCCTGTCGCGCAGCGCGAAAAGCTGGGGATTGCTGGGCCTCATCGCCGTGTTCTGGGCCGCCACGCCGCTCACCGGGGGGTTGCGCGCCGCTTTCAAGGAGATCTTCCGCGTGGGCCGCCGCGTTTCCATCGTCCGCGGATTGTTGTTCGACGCGGCGGCGGTGGCCATTATCCTGGCGCTTTTCGTGGCGCTCACGGTCAGCAACATCGGTTACTCGGTGGTGCAGGCCCGCTTCCTCAACAGCGTTCCGTCGGCGTACCGGATCAGTTATGCCATCGGCCCTTTTCTCGTCATCCTGTTCTTTCTGGCCATGTTCTATTATCTTTTTTCCCCCCGCATTCCCGCGCGCCACCTTGCCATCGGCACGGTCGCCGCCGCCGTGGCATGGGTCGCCATGAAGGAGGTCTTCTCGGCCGTGATCACCGTCAATCCGGCGTACGGCGTGGCGTTCGGCTCGCTCAAGGCGGTATTCGTCGTGATCATGTGGGTGTATGTTTCATTTATCGTGATACTGTTCGGCGCCGAACTGATGGCCGCCCTCGGCATGCGGGACGCCTTGCTGCTGAAGGAGGTGTTCACCTCCTCCGCCCGTTTCCAGCGGCGGGAGAAACTGTTACGGACGTTCATCCGGTATATCGCCGAGGGGGATGTCATCTGCCGCGAAGGAGAGCGGGGAAACAGCATGTTTTACCTGCTTGAAGGGGAAGTGGAGATCAGTTGGCGGGGCGGGCCGCCGCGGCGGGTGGGGGCAAAAGAGTTTTTCGGCGAAATCGCCATGCTGCTGGGGGGAGAGCGGTCAGCCACGGCAATCGCGGTTTCCTCATGCCGCGTAATAGAGATATCGCGCGAAAATTTCAACAAAATCAGCGAACTCGATCCCAACATCAGCGCCACCCTGCTCCGCCAGATGGCGCTGCGGCTGAAACACCACGAACGGAGCTTGGAATAGTCCATTTATGAACCGCCATGTTGTCACTCTCCTTAAAGGTTTTTTTGCCCTCCTTCTGTTGGGGGCGGCGGCCCTGGTGTATTGGGAATACCGGACGGAAGGGCTGACGCCGGGCCAGCTGGCGGGGCAGGTGAGGGATTTCGGGGTGTGGGGGCCGCTGGTTTTCGTGACGGCGTATGCGTTGCTCACCGGCACTGGGTTTCCCGCGGTCTTTCTCTCCACACTGGGGGCGCTTGTCTTTGGCAAGTGGCTCGGCACCGGGCTTAATCTTCTCGGCGCGATGGGGGGGGCCTCCATCGCATTCCTCTTTTCCCGTTTCCTGCTCAGGGATTTTTTTCAACGCCGGGTTTTCAAGGAAAGCCCGTGGTACGCGCGTTTCAACGAGGGAATCCGGCAAAACGGGTTTTATTACATCTTTCTCGTCAGGTTGATACCGCTCTTCCCCTTTAACGGCATCAACTTTGCCGCGGGTATCACCAATCTCAGCTACGGGCGCTATTTTATGGGCACGCTGCTGGGGATGGTGCCGCACGCGTTTGTGTATGCCAACGCGGTGGCGGAGGTGGGGGAATCGGCCGCCCACGGCTTCCACATGACCCGCGGCCTTGCGGTGGCGATAGCGCTGTTGATCCTGTTCGTCATCGCGTCGATGCTGGTGAAAAAGGTGGTCGAGCGGCGGCGGGGAAGCGCGCCGAACCGGGAATAGGGCGCTGTGCACATTAAAATGTGCACCTTCTCGGAAGCTCGGTGGGTACCATAGGATTTATCCTGTGGTTGCGCCGTCAGGCGCAAGAAGACCGCCTCCTTTCAGACCGCTATATCCATCTGGATGCGGTCATAATCAACAATAAGCTCAACCTTTTCTTTGTTCTTCAGGTTCTTTTTGGGGGCTTTCCTTGCAATAAGGCCGACAGCTTCCAGCATCTTCACATCTTCAGTCACATTTTTCCTGTCACGCTTAAGAAAAGCCGCAAGTTCCACAATGGATTTTGGCTTCCTGTCGTGAATGGCCCGTATAAGCCTAATTCTCTCCGGAGAAAGGAATTTCTGCATTTCCTCGGCATTGTCAAAGCAAATGGTCTCAGCCGCCACAGCTGCGGGTTTACCGCTGCTCGCCTTTTTCCATGTGCGTTTAAAATCATCCGCCATCTCATCAATGGTTTTTACCTGTAACAAAATATGTTTAATTTTAGGGTGTCTTTTCTTCCGGTGGAATATCTTCTTGTCGTTCATGTATGTGGCATTTTATGCCACATATGGGGGTGTGTCAATTCCGCATCGGTGCCGCATCGGTGCTGGTGAAAAAGGCCATCGAACACGGGCGGGAAAGTGTGCCGCACCGTACCGGATAAACGACTGATTCCTCAACCCTCTATTTCCACTCAACCCTCAAGTTATAGAAATTCCCGCTACAGTTTCCGCGAAATGGAGAAGGTTTGTTCGCTAGGGTATAATATCCGGTATGGAACGCATTCAATCGATTAATCCAGAACGTATTGCATGGTGTTGCGCCGACCGTGGCATCCCGCTAGCTGTTCTTGCGTCCGAACTGGATATCGCTTCCGCCAGCATTGAACGGGTGATGGCAGGCGAAGGTGGCTTGACATTTAACCAATTGCGCAAGATTGCCGACTACTTTGGCCGGGGTGTTCTGTTTTTTCTGGAGGCAGGTCCGGTCGATGAGGCTATAGTGCATACACCGCAGTTCCGTACCCTTGCCAATCAGAAGCCAGAGTTGTCTCCAAAGCTCAAAGCGCTAATCGAACGGGTTGAAAAACAGCGAGAAGTGTATTTGAGCCTGCGTGAGGACTTGGACGATGCCGATCGTCCCTTGTTCAACCCACCAGATATACCTCGGCAAAATTCGCGCGAAGCAGCCCGCATTGTCCGCAATTGGCTGGGTCTCGGCAGTGAAAACAGCTTTGATAGTTACCGCGCGGCACTAGAAGCTAAAGGGGTGCTGGTGTTTCGCAGTAACGGTTACAGCGGGAAGTGGCAGATTGCCAAGGAAAGCCCAATCCTCGGATTTACACTGTATGACCAGAATTGCCCGGTGATCGTCATCAAGAAACAGCCTGCGGAGTCCCGGCAGTCTTTTACGCTAATGCACGAGTTGGGACACCTGCTGTTGCATCAGACCAGTTCGATTGATGATGAGCGGGATTTCCAATCCCATCAAGGATTGGAACCCGAAGCTAATGCCTTCGCAGGCCACTTGCTGGTGCCGGATACTTTTCTGGCGGGTATCCGGGATGCGGAACGGCCCGATGAGGTATCCCAATACGATGATTGGCTTGCGCGGCCGCGCCAAATATGGGGCGTGAGTGGGGAAGTGATTTTACGCCGGCTGTTGGATGCGGGTCGCATAACACAAAACCAATATGAGGCTTATCGGCAATGGCGGGCGCAGCCGGTTATTGAACAAGAAGAAGGAGGAAACCGTAAGTACCGTAACCGTGAGCCAAAACATGTTTTTGGCGACATATTTGTTCGCACGGTATTTGATGCCTTAAATGCTCGCCACATCACATTAACCAAGGCAAGCAGCTATTTGGACAGTCTAAAAATCAAAGATCTGCACCAGTTAGAGCAATACTATGCACGTCTTTGACACATCATCAATGATATATGCTTGGGATAACTATCCGGAACGCCAATTTCCATCTCTCTGGAATTGGATTGCGAAACAAATTGAACAAGGAAATCTTGTTATGTCAGTCGTAGCCTTTGATGAGGTGAAAAAGAATGATCCTGATTGTTATGCGTGGCTATCAGAACGGGGGCTTAATCCGCTTGAAACAAGCAATTCAATAATACAGGATGCAAGGCGGATCAAGGACTTGATTGGGATTGTGGCCGATAATTATCATGGCAACGGGGTTGGCGAGAACGATTTGTTCATTATTGCCACCGCGCGTGCTTATGGTGCTGAATTGGTGACTGATGAGCGTCCACAGGCTATTCTGCCCAATGAGCCTAGAAAGAGGAAAATACCGGCTGTGTGCGGAATGCAAGAAGTAAATGTTTCTTGCATAAATTTTGTTGAGTACATCAAACGCTCACAAGTTGTTTTTCGATAAAATACCGCGTTACGGTCAGTGCTCTTCGCGGGCGAGGGCGCGCGCGCCCATCCGTATCGGCAGCACCGTTACCAGCGCGGTGAGGCCGACGACGATGGCGTAGCAGGCGTAGACTTCCCATCCCCCCACGTCGCGCCCCAGGAATTTTTCGGAAAAGTGAACCCAGACCGGACGTATGCCGAACATCACCATAACGCCGAGGTAGCCGAGCGCGAGGATCATGTAATAGATCGCGCCGGTGGATACGCCCACCTCGGCGATGTTTTCGTGCTCGAACACCGGATAGAGCGCTCCCAGCCCTATCCCCAGCCCGGTCAGCCCCACGGTGATGAAAAAAATCCCCCCGGCGGAGATCGCCATGAGCCACGGGTCGACATCCAGAAAAAGGTTGCTTACCACCACCAGCGTTTCCGCCAGCAGCAGCAGCGGCGCGACGTAGAAAAAATATTTCGTCCAGAGGTATTGCGAAAAATCGACCGGCGCGCACTTGATAAGCCAGAAGCTGCGCGCCTCGATGGAGGTGCTGGTGAAGACGAAGCGCACCGCGATGGCGGCCAGCACCACGCCGGCCAGGCCGATGTTCATCACCGACACGAAATTTTTAAGGAACAGCGAATCCATCGGCAGCGACCGGATGTTGAAAATATAGACCACCACCAGCGCGGCCAGCATGAATATCTGCGTCCACTGCGCCGGATCGCGCCAGAATATCCGCATGTCCTTCAAGATGATGGTTCGCAGCGGCGGCCGCAGCCACTCAAGCAGCCCCTCCACCCGCGGGTAAAAGCGGCTCGCGCGCCGTCCCCGCACCCCCTCGCGCCCGGTATATGCGATCGACCACCCGCGGTAATAGACGCGCGACACGCCGAAAAAGAGCAGCGCCAGCAATGTACCCGCCGCGGCCCACGACAGAACCGTCCACAACCACATCTCGCCAAAATTCCCCTTCGTGCCGGCATCCAGCGCCGAGGTGAGCCACGTGCTCGGCAGCCAGGGGTAGGACGGCACCTTCAGCTTCTCGACGTAGCCCTGTATCTCGGCCACCGGGATCTTCTTGCCCAAAAACTTTTCCGGCTGCATGAACCGGAAGAACATCACCAGGCTTCCCATGAACACCAGCCCGATGATGGAGAGGAACTGGTAGGTTTT
>JAHFEJ010000003.1:27752-93576 GCA_023248535.1 Nitrospinales bacterium
CACCGCATCAGCAGCATGGTGACCGCCGTCCCCAGCGTGGCCGGTATCAGGATGAACGGCATCAGCGCCAGCAGCATCACCGGATAGTACAGAAGCGGCGCGCCGTAGCACTCCCCCAGCGCCACGAAGATCGGCAGGCCGAAGACGAAGAGCATCCACGAACTGTTGACGGTGGTCTGCTGGAATCGCTGGGCGAATATCGCCCCCATGCCGATTGGCGAGGCGATCAGCAGGTCGAGGTCTTTTGAAAGGTAGAACGTGCTGATGGCTGCGATGATGTTGGAGAACGTCAGCATGGAAAAAAAGGTTAGGCAGATCACCATCAGGAACTGCGGGATCAGGATGTCGGCCAGCTCCAGCGGCAGGGTGAGGATATAGGCGATCACCCGGCGGAAGAAAAGGTAGTCGCCGGCGATGAATGCGATCGCCAGCAGGGTGAGCAGGATCATCCCGTGGCGCTGGTGGCGCGGGGCGCGGGTGACGCTGTTCCACAGCACGCGCCGCCGCACGGCGCTGAGCAAAAGGTAGCCGTTCATGCGGGTATTATAACCCGCCGTCTCCGGCCAAATCCCCTCAGGCGGACTTCCGGGCGTTTTTTCCCTCGATGTATTTTTTTATGCGGATAGGGGCCAGGCTGACGAACGCCAGCAGGGATAACGCCGCTATGAGGCCGGGGCTCATCTTAAATCCCTTCGCCGCCGCTTCCCCCACCTCCACCACGGTATTCGTCAAGGCGAAGTCGTACGGCAGCATGCCGATCATCGTGGCGAGGAGGAAATGCCGGTACCGGATATTCGTGACGCCGGATGCGTAGTTGGTCCCGTTGAAAGGGAACACCGGCAGCAGGCGGACGAAAAGCATGTAATAGAAACCGTCCCTATCGATCCCCTTGGAGAAACTGTCGAACCACTTTGCGCCGGAGAGTTTATCCGCCACGAAATCCCGCGCGATCAGCCGGGCGATCCAGAACGCGCCGCTGGCCCCCGAGCAGGCGCCGAACAGGTTGAGGAAGGTCCCGTAAAACCGCCCGAAGACCAGCCCCCCCACCGTGGAGCAGAGGACGGCGGGAAAGCCGAAGGTGACCAGCAGGCCGTACATCGCGATAAACACCAGCGGCGCGAACATGCCGAACCCGGTGATCCAGCCGCGCAGCTCGGCCACCGTCATGAAGTGCCCCGATCTGTAGGCCCACACGCCATAGCCGGCCGCTGAAACCACGGTTAGGGCAAAGAGAATTCTGGCGGTGTGCAACCTCTTTTGGCTCATGTCATGCTCTTCCGCTATTCATGCATCCAGTTTAACCTATCTCATTGCCGGCCGGCCAGAAACGGCCGGCTTTGACCGCCGGGCTGCGCATCCGGCAATCCGCTTTATGCTAAACTTCCACCAGTTTGAGCACACGCGACAACAAGGACAATGGAGCGTCATGGGCATTGATCACCTGCGGATATTGACGGTCATCCATTTCGCCTCGCTCGGCGGACTCCTCTGCTACGGCCTGCACCGGATATGGCTCATCGCCTGCTGGTACGCGGAACGGCGCAAGAAGAGTCCGGCCCCTCCCGCCAGCCCCGCCTATTTTCCCGAGGTGACCGTTCAACTACCGCTCTACAACGAGCGCTTCGTCGCCGCGCGCCTAATCGAAGCTGCCGCCCGCCTTGAATGGCCGAAGGAGAAGCTGGAGATACAGGTGCTGGACGATTCGGCCGACGATACCGTCGGCATTGTCGATGAAACCGTTGCGCGGCTAACGCTTGAAGGGGTGAATATCAGGGTGCTCAGGCGCACTAACCGGAACGGATTCAAGGCGGGGGCGTTGCAGGAGGGGATGGAAAAAGCGGCGGGAAAACTCATCGCCATTTTCGACGCCGATTTTCTTCCGCAACCCGGCTTTCTGAAAAAAACGGCGCCCTGCTTCGCCGATCCGAAAGTCGGCATGGTGCAGGCGCGGTGGACCTTCCTTAACGCCGAGGCGTCGTGGCTCACCGCCGTGCAGTCGCTTCTGCTCAGCCCGCATTTCGGCATCGAACACCGTGTGCGCTGCGGGCGCAAACTTTTTTTCAACTTCAACGGAACGGCCGGCATTTGGCGGCGGACGGCGATAGAATCCGCCGGCGGCTGGAAGGCCGACACGGTCACCGAAGACCTCGATCTAAGCTACCGCGCCCAGATGCAAGGATGGAAGTTTGTCTACCGCGACGATATCGCGGTTCCCTCCGAGCTTCCCATCACCCTTGCGGGGTTCCGCAGCCAGCAGCAGCGGTGGGCCAAAGGCTCCATACAAACGGCGCGCAAGGTGCTGCCGCGCCTGCTTGTTTCGCGGTTGCCGTTTGCGGTAAAGGCCGAGGCGGCGGCGCACCTGTTGGCGAACCTCGGCTGGCTGCTCGGCACGGTCACCACCCTTACGCTGTACGCCGCCATCGCCTGGCGCGTCGGCATCGGGCCGTATCAGTTGCTGAAGGTCGACGTGCCGCTGCTTGCCGGAACCAGTTTTGCCATTTTGATCTACTTTTTCGCGTATTCCCTTGCCAGCGGGGCGGGCCGCACCGTGCGGTGGCTGCCGATCCTTCCCGTCTTCAGCATCGGCATGTCCCCCAGCATCGCCCTTTCCGTCATCAAGGGGGCGCTGAGCAACGGCGGCTTTTTTGAGCGGACGCCAAAATTCGGATTGCAGGGGAGCCAGCCGCCGCCGCTGTTGGCGTTCCTCTACCGGCAAAAGGCGGTGCCGTACCTTTTTATGAACAGCCTCTTCCTGCTCTACAGTTTTATACCTATCATCTTTTCGTGGCAAAGGGGAACCTGGCTCGCCATCCCGTTCCTGTCGCTCTTTCCCGCCGGGTTCATGCTGGTGATAATGAAAGACCTCGCCGACATGGCGTGTCTCCGCCACGGTTAGTGCTCCCCGCTGAGGTAAGGCCGCCGGTTAATGAACCACAGAGGCACGGAGCCACAGAGGGGAAAAGAGGGAGCATAACCTGGAAGGTTGTCATACTGAGGGAGCGTTAGCGGCCGAAGTATCTCTTTCCGGCAAGAGCAATGAAGGTTTCCTCTGTGTCTCTGAGTCTCTGTGGTTATACCCATTTTGGAAATGCGGCGGCATCGCAACGGCGGATCACTGGGAAGAGAGTTTCCACCACGCCTCCATCCCCCCTTCGTAGTTGCGCGCATCGGGCAGCCCCGCAAGCCGGTGCACCATCCACGCATAGCCGCTGCGGACGCCCCCCCGGCAATAGTAGACGACCGGTTTTGCGGTGTCGACGCCATTCTCCTTCAGCAGCTGTTTGAACGCCGCCGCGTTCAGCGGATGGCGGTCGTCGCCGGTGTAGAAGTTGGTCCACTCGATGTGGATCGCCCCCGGTATCCTGCCGCGCAGCCACTCCAGCGTCGAGCGGGTGTCCACCAATACCATCGGGGTTTTCCGCTGCTCGATCTCGGCGGTGGAAATATCAAGCTGCGGCTGGAGGGTGTAATGGTAAACGGTTTTTTCCGCAGCTTTCGGCGCGTCTGATGTGACCGGGAGTGCGCCGTTCCGCCACGCCTGAATGCCGCCGTTCAAAATGCGCACGGGGCCGCCGTGTCCCAGCCAGGCGAATGTCCATGCGGCCCACCCCTCGCCGCCCCAGCTTTTGTCGGCATCGCCGTAAATGACGATGGAGGTTTTTTCGCCGATCCCCATTTCCCCCAGCGCCGCCGCCAGTTCCCGCGGGGGGAGCGCCCGGAACGGTATTCCTTTCTCGTCGGTTCTGGTAAAGTTCTCCCATGAAAACGACAGCGCGCCAGGGATGTGGCCGGCTTGCCACTCGGCCTTTGGCCGGGCGTCAAGGATCACGAATTTTGAGAGGCCGCCTTTCAGCGCGGAAGGTTCGATCAGGCTTATGGTGCCGGCCATTGCGTGTTCCCCCGAAAATAGCGTTAGGGTCATGGTGAATAATACCGCCAGCGGCAGTCTCAATCCATATCCGCCGCATCGATTCATTGTCATGGGCATTCCCGTCATCGTCGCGCTCTCCTATTGCTTCATCGCTTTTCAGGCCGACCTTCGTTATTCCATCCCCGCCCTGGTGGGGGCATCCGCCCTCATCGTCGCTGCCCTTGCCTTCTCGCTCTATTACGGCGAGTCGAAAAACATCGGCTGGTCGCCGCGCACGGTTATCATTATCGCCGCCGCGCTCCGGTTATTGTTCCTGTTCCGTTCGCCGGAACTTTCCGACGACATCTTCCGCTACCTATGGGACGGTCTGACATCGGCCCACGGCGGCAACCCTTACGCCTTCGCCCCGTCCGCCGCGCAACCGGCAGCCGACGGACTTCTTGCCCATGTCAACCACCCGCATTTGATTACCATTTATCCCCCCGCCGCACAAATTATTTTTGCCGAGGGGGCGTTGCTGGGCGGCATGTTGGGAATGAAGGCGCTGCTTGTAGCGGCGGATGTCGCCGTCTGCGCAATTATTCTGCGCCTCCTTTCGCGGATGAAATTGCCGCCGTCGCGGGCGGTCATTTACGCATGGCATCCGCTCCCCATTCTGGAGATCGCCTCGTCGGGGCATATCGATGGCGCGGGAGTTTTTTTCCTGATGCTGGCGTTCATGTTCCTGATTCCGGCCAAGAATGCGCCAAGCCTCCCCGGTTCAAGAAGCTGGCTGCCCCCCGCGCTGGCGGGCTTGGCTTTTTCCGCCGCCGCACTGGTAAAGCTGTTCCCGTTAGTTTTGTTTCCGTTGTTTGTTTTTCTGGCCGGACGGAAGGGGAGGGGGGCGTTCATCGCGGGGGCCGCATTTGGCGCGGCAATGCTGACGGTTCCTTTTCTTCCCCATGTCTTTAACATCTTCTCCACGCTGGATGTCTACGTGCGCAATTGGGAATTCGCCGGATTTGCGTTTCAGGCGCTTCACCTCCTGATTCCCGCCGGGGCCGCCGCGCGGTGGCTGCTTGCGGCCTTTTTTCTCCTCATAACGGCCTTTGTCTACTTCTCCCTTTTCCGCAAACGCGAGGGTCGGGAAAAGGACGTTTCCCCTTTTTCCCTGTTTCCGGCCGCGTTTCAGGCCGCCTACGGCATCACGCTGGCCTTCCTTTTGCTCACGCCGACATTGCATCCGTGGTACGCGCTTTATCTGGCCTGCTTTCTGCCGTTTGTTCCGGGAGCCGCCGGGCTGGTGATGACGTGGGCGGTTCTGCTTTCTTACCGCGTGCTTATCAACTACGCGCTTCTGGGCGTGTGGGAGGAGAGGGACGATATCCCCGCCCTCATCTGGCTGTCCACCATTGGCGCGCCGCTTCTCTGCTGGCTGCTGGCCGAAAAGCGTGCAGCCCGCTTCATTCGCCGGATAACGGGGTAAAATAACGCGCATGGCGGCTATTGAGGAGCGCGCGGCAAATGTCCTTCCTTCCCCTCTTTGGAAAAGAGGGGCCAGGGGGGATTTTTTTAAAAATCCCCCTCCGCGCGCGGCGCGGATGCCGGTGGCGGCTGTTTTGGTTTTTCTGTTCTCTCTCACTGCATCCGCGTACGCCTTCGATTTCAGCGGGTGGGACGCGATCCTGAAGAAAAACACGAGGCCCGCGAATTACGGGGGCATCGAATATACCGGTTTCGATTATGCGGCGCTCCGCGGCTCGCGGGAGTTTGACGCGCTGTTCGCCGGACTGGACTCATTCCCGCCGTCGGAGCTGCACGGCAGGGATGAAACATTGGCGTTTTGGATAAACGTCTACAACATTTTCGCGGTGAAGCTGGTGCGCGATCATTACCCCGTTGCGGGCATCAAGGATGTGGGAAGCCTTTTTTCCCCGGTCTGGAAGAAGCCCGCCGGAAAAGTCGGCGGAAAAAGTTACTCGCTTGACGATATCGAGCAGGGGATACTGCGCCCGATGAAGGAGCCGGGCATCCACTTCGCCATCGTCTGCGCCTCGGTATCGTGCCCCGACCTGCGGCCGGAGGCGTATACGGCATCGGCGTTGAAAGACCAATTGAAATCCCAGGCCGTCCTCTTCCTCGCCAACGGCGGTAAAGGGCTGCGCATCGACAGGGATAAAATGACGGCGCATCTTTCAAAAATATTCGGCTGGTATGAAAAGGATTTCGACGCGTCCGGCGGCGTCATTGGCTTTATCAACAGCCGCGGTGGAAGCATTCCCCCCGGCTATGCGGCAGAGTATCTCCCCTACAACTGGGATTTGAATACCGTACGATGAGCAGCCCGGTTCCCTCGTTCAGCTTCATCGTTCCCGCGCTCAACGAAGAAAAAAATCTTCCCGCCGCCATCGCCGAGATCGTGTCCGCGGCCCGCGCGGGGGGCGTATCGGATTACGAGATCATCGTGGTGGACGACGGCAGCACGGACGGGACCGTCGCGGCGGTGGAGCAGCTTTGCGCGCGCTACGGCAATATCACGCTCATGTGCAACGAAACCAGAAGAGGGGTCGGCAAAAGTTTCTTGGCCGGCGCCGCCATCGCCCGAAAGGAGTACTGTCTCATCGTCCCCGGCGATAACGAGTTCGATCTTGGTTTTTTTTCCCGCGCGGTCGCCACTCTTGCCGGCGGCGAGGCGGACTTTATTGTCACCCATGTGGTGAATTCTGGGCTTCGCCCGTGCCACCGGCGCGTCATCTCGTTCCTCTATCTCGGCCTCTTCAACTTCCTGTTCGGTACCCGCTTCCGGTATACCAACGGGATTGTCATCTATCCCGCGGCATGGATACGGTCGGCGAAACTGCTGTCGGGGGGATACACCTTTCAGAGCGAGGCGCTGTTAAAAGCGCACCGCGAAGGAAAGCGGTTCGCCCACGCGGGGATGAATATCCGGCCCCGCGCCCACGGCAGATCGAAGATATTTTCGTTCGGCGTTCTGGCGGAAGTCCTCGCCTCCCTTGCCCGTATAAAACGCGCCCCCTGAATTGGCGCGGATTAACGGGTCAAGGGCGATGTGGATTTCCAACCATAGAAGCGGCTTTAGCTTGCTGCGACGGCGGGAAGGCATGTTCCGAAAACGGCAAAATGCCCGGCTCCCAAAAGCTGAACGGCTTTTTGATTCAGAATATGGAGGATGAGATGGTAAATTGTGTGTACTGGCGTGAATAGCTATTATTACCCGGGACGTGGAGTATTATCCCGGTGTTAAGGAAGGAAGGGGATATGGGGTCATCTGGAAAATGCCGGATGAAACACGTTGTATTGCGAAGTTTGGCCGCCTATGGCTTAGTTTTGATTTTCCTTCCGGGTTGTAGCGGGGGCAAGGGTGTTAATGACGCCAATGGGGCGGCCTTGGTCAACTTCCTTATCCCTGACGCATCTCAAATGCTTTACACCGGCAGCAGCTATATCTTCATGGCCCAGGCTCAAGGAGCATTAAACGCGACGGTCAAAGATCAATCGCAAACCACCTTGGGCTGTAGTTATAATCCCGCCACAGGACTTATCAGTTGCGCATATGTTCCATCCGTTGCCGGGACTCTTACGCTAACGCTCACGGCGGCCTTGCCAGATGGAACAACCCAAACGGCCTCAAGGCAATTCACGGTGTCCACGCCAACGGGAATCTACCCTTTGGGCGACAGGTTTATGTATGGCTTCTACTCGGTAAGTACGAACAGGTTTGCGGCGGTTCAAGCATTAAGCTATGTGAACGCAAGCCATGAATACTGCCCTGCATGCACCGCCAACGGCAGGCTGAATTATATCAATGCGGCAAAAGCGTCTGGACTAAGCGCATTCGCCTCGATGGATTATGATATAAACGGTTCCGCTTCCACCCCGGCCACTAATAGCTGCGTTACAGCCCCCTCGGTCTGCACAAGCGCCATAGATGCCATGGCGCCGAACGCGAATTTTCTGATTTGGGACATCCCCGAGGAAATGGATTACCTCATTTCTTCGCAGATGAACGCGATGACAACCATCGCGGCATACGCGCATGCCCACGATCCCATGAAACGTCCCGTATACATGTATATCGCGTCTAATTATACAGCCAAGGACATCCAGAACTATGTCCCTTACCTCGACATCATTGGAGCGGGCGCTTACGGAATTGACAATAGCCAGCCATCGGCATGGGTGAGGTGGAGGGCGGAGGCCGAAGTCAATGCGATCATCGCCGCAGGCTACACCACGCAACAGAAAACCCCGATTCTGGTCACCGAAGCTTTCTGTTCACCCCGCGGTTGCACCGCTGGAGCCAATTTCATTCACGACACCTTTACCGGACTGGCGGCGGGATTGAAGGGCATTATGGTCTATGGCTACGAGCAAATGCTTTCAACGGCCGCGGATACTCCAGCGGCGGCCGCCAAAACAATAAACTTGGTCATGGGTACCGAGGCGTTGGGCGAGTGGGTGGTAAAGGGAAAGAGCAAAGGCGATTTGACGGTAGTCATCACGAGTGGATCGCTCACGACACCGTTTTTTACTCCCGACCATGGCGAACCAACCCAGAATTTTCCATCCGTCCGCGCGGCGGCTTTTGATTGGGCGGGGGTGCGATTGGTGATTGCGGTCAATTCGTCGCCTTTGCCGGTCACGGCCATCCTTTCCGGTTTGCCAACCGGGGTGTCTTTTGCAAACGTCGTAAACGAATCAAGATACGCCATGATTACAGGCGGCGCTTTGACGGATTCGTTCGATGGGCTTGGAGTTCATATTTACAAGGTGCCAATGGTGGGCCAACAAAGCGATGGACACTGGATTTCACTCCAATAGCGGGGGGTTGAAAAACCCCGCTTGAAAGGCAAGCTTCCTGTTTTTGCGCTGATAAATCCCGGATCGCCGGAAGTCATCGCCTCCCTTGCCCGCATAAAACACGCCGCCCGGAGTTAGCGTTTAAGGCCGGATTAATTCATGTCGTTTTATCGCGGTTGCATTTATGGAATTGAAGGGGCGATAGACCACAGAGTCACAGAGACACGGAGGGGAAAGAGGGGGCATAGCCTGAAAGGTTGTCATGCTGAGGGAGGGCTGGCGACCGAAGTATCTCTTTCCGGATAGAGCAATGAAGGTTTTCTCTGTGCCTCCGTGTCTCAGTGGTTTTTTCTACAGTTCTTCCACCCCATTTTTACGCGGGCACATCAAGCATGCGTGGCGGAAAAGGTGAAATTGGCGCGGTTGGCGCAAATGAAAGTTTGCGCGCCCTCAAAGCGGGAGGTTCTGGCGGAGATGGAGGTTTTGGGGCCTCACGGAGGATTTGCGTGAAAAGAAAGAAGCGTTTTTCACGCCGTTCCGTGTTCCGGAACGGCGTGAAACGTGATGGCCGGTTACCAGAACCGTTCGAGGTGTACCTGGCCCGGCTCCTTTTTCTTGTGCTCCCTGAACCCTTCGGCTGACAGCAGCTGCGACATCTCTTCCGCCATCGCCGGGGCGCCGCAAAGAAAGATGTGCGTGTTCTCCGGTTTCAACGGAGCGCCCCATCGCTGCTCAAGAACTTTTTTCCGCCACACGTCCTGCACATAGCCGCCATGGCCGGTCCATCCTTCCTTCTCGTCGCCGGGACGGCTGATGACGGGGAGGTAGGCGAAGTTTTTAAAATAATACGCCAGCGTGGAAAGCTCGGCGCGGTATCCCAGGTCCCACGAATGGCGCGCGCCATGAATGACGGCAAACCGCCGGTTGGGCCGTTCCTTGAATTCCGTGCGGATCATGCTCATGTACGGCGCGATGCCGGTGCCGGTGGCCACCATGACAATGTTCGCCTGTTCGGGAACCTCCTTCAGCGTGAACATCCCCTTGAACTTCTCTCCCAGAAAAACAGCGTCCCCCTCCTTGAGCGCGAAAACCCGGGGAGTAAGCGATCCGCTGCGGATGAGGGTGATGTACAGTTCGACGTACTCTTTTTCCTTTGACGACGAGGCGATGGAGTAGGCCCGCTTGATAAGCTTGTCGGCGGGCGGCGCCTCCGTTTCGGGATCGGAAAGTTCGGCGCGTTTGGCGGAACCGGGAAGGGCGAGCACGGCGTACTGGCCCGCTTCAAAATCCGGCAGCGTCCATCCATTGGGCCGGACGGTTAAAATTATCAATCCGGGCGCGACTTCAACCCGCTTCAGGATAACGGCATTCAACTGGTTTTCTTCCATGACGGTGTCCTCCGTTAATTGTCCGCCACCATTATATTTGAAAACCGCTTCATCTCCGATTTATTCGGGTGAAGTGGGATGATGGCTAAACCCTCATGTTACACACACCGGCGGCTAAGAATACGTCATCCATCTTGAGCCTATCGGCGCAGGCCGGAGCCGACTGGCGCGAACCATTATTTCACGAGGTAAATTCGTCCAAAGTACCGTCACATTCAATGTCAAGTGCGTATTGATATTTATAAAAGGGCAATCCATAAAAAAAAGAATTTTCGCTTGCTACAAGTAAAGCAACAATATTCCCAAAAGTATCCATTATTGGAGCCCCACTGCATCCCCAATAATAATCCGGGCCATTATACTGAGCATTGCATTTAAAAATGTAATAGTCCTTATCTTCCTTGATGTAGTTCAGATCAATCTCAGTGTGCAGTTCAGCATTTTTTACACTTCCATCCAATTTGTTATTTCGTAGTCCTGCGAACCCATATTTGTAATCTAACATAGGTTTTATATTGCAATTAAGGGGGGTGATCTTTCTTTGCGTTTCTTTCAAAATGCATCCTTCTTTGGATATCTCCTGATAGAAAGCTTGAACATCTTCAGCTATTATTTTAAACGTAAAGTCAACATCATCAACCTTCTTTTCATCCAGTTGAATTATTTTCAAATAGGTCATATTGCCCAAGGGAATAGTTAATGTCCCCCTTCCAGGAACAAATTTACTTTGAATAGACCATATTTCATTGGGCCTCAAAGCATGGAAAACAGAAAGAATCAGATTCTTTCCTTTATAAGACACCAAGCAACCTGACGCATAAGCAATTGGCAAATTTTCCGAATCAAGTTGAATTAGAGGAACGCTAGCATTTATTAGTATTGATCTCCATTCTATATTTTTGTCCATATACCCTTTCGGTTTAAAGCAATTTTTTTGTAATCATCTAAAGCTTAAATTAGCACATCCAGAAAATTATGGGAAATGGCTAAAACACGTCAAAAGGCCACTGTTTTCACCCAGTGTCGATGTTTGTCTTTGTTGGCGGGCACACTCACAATGGACTCGGCCACACTCGCGGCAACATCACGTTGCCGCTCGCGCGGCCCCCGGCGTTTTCCCGCCAAACATCCTGTTTGGCGTCACTCCCTTACCGGTCGCGCACGAAACCGCCGTTCGAGTCCTGGTGGCCGGCGCAATTTGGGATATGGGATGGAGCGAACTTGTTTGTTGGACGTGGTCAGAGGAAAAATGGTGGGCCCACACCCGAAGGACTCGGCCACTCTCGGGCTCGCATCACGCTCGCCCTCCATCGGCCCCGACTCGCTTCCTTGTCCCGCATCCATGCGGGCCAACACTCGCTTATCGCTCGTGTGCGGAAGCTCGCTTTCGAGTCCTGGGGGCCAGCGTAAAAGCGTGATTGGGGATGTAGCGGTCTTGATTGTGGGACATGGTCAGAGGAAAAATGGTGGGCCCACCAGGACTCGAACCTGGGACAGCCCGGTTATGAGCCGGGAGCTCTAACCAACTGAGCTATAGGCCCACACAATAAAAAAGAGCCGCGCGCCGTTGGCTGGCGCGGCGGCTCTTGACGTTCAGCTTTCTATGAAACTCCGCAGGCGTTTGCTGCGGCTGGGGTGGCGCAGTTTGCGCAGCGCCTTGGCTTCGATCTGCCGGATGCGTTCGCGCGTCACCTCGAAATCCTGGCCGACCTCTTCCAGCGTGTGTTCGGAATCGAGGCCGATGCCGAACCGTTTGCGCAGCACCATCTCTTCGCGCGGCGCGAGGGTTTGCAGCACCTTCGCGGTCTGTTCTTTCAGGTTCATCTTGATCACTGATTCCACCGGCGAGATCATCTTTTTGTCTTCGATAAAATCGCCCAGATGCGAATCTTCCTCTTCGCCGATCGGGGTTTCCAGCGAGATCGGCTCTTCGGCGATCTTCAGCACCTTGCGGACTTTTTCCACGCTCATGCTCATCTTGTCGGCGATCTCTTCCGGCTTCGGTTCGCGCCCCAGCTCCTGCACCAGATGGCGCGAGGTGCGGATCAGTTTGTTGATGGTCTCGATCATGTGCACCGGGATGCGGATGGTGCGGGCCTGGTCGGCGATGGCGCGGGTGATCGCCTGGCGGATCCACCACGTGGCGTACGTGGAGAACTTGTAGCCGCGCCGGTATTCGAATTTGTCAACCGCCTTCATCAGGCCGATATTCCCCTCCTGGATCAGGTCGAGGAACTGCAGGCCGCGGTTGGTGTATTTCTTCGCGATGGAGACGACAAGCCGGAGGTTCGCTTCGGCCAGTTCCTTTTTCGCCTGGCGGTCGTCGATGCGGCCGCTGTCGATGCGCCGTTTGATGATCGCCAGCGTGGCGGGATCGACGCCGACCTCTTTCTCCAGCACGCGCATCCGCGCTTTCACGGCGGCGATTTTCTTGCGGAGTTCTTCCGGGTTTGTCTTGACCGGCGCGTGGGCGTGGGCTTTGGCGTCCTTCTTGGCCCCTTTTTTGGGCTTGGCCGGGGCCGCGTGATGGAGTTGATCCTCAAGCTTCTTCAACTCGTGCAGCATGTCAAGCCCTTGCCGGTTGAATTTGCCGATCACGCCGATGATGTCATCAAGCTGCATCTGGTTGAGGTTCACATCGAGCACGCGCTTGCGCAACGCTTCAAGCAATTTAGCATTTTTCTTTTCCATGCGGTCTTTATCGGCCGCGCCGGTTTTCTTTTGGGCCTGTTCAACGCTCTTGGTCCACACGTCAAAAGATTCATCCGCTTTCTCAACCGCTTTGGCGACGCGTTTGGTCTCCATCAGTATCTTGCTGGTGGGCGTTTCTTCCACGTCGCCCCAGTTCACGATGCTTTGGATGGTGATGGAGCCGTTCTTCAGCTCTTCGGCCCGCGCCTTGATTTCTTCAATGGTGATGGGGCAGGTGATCATCGCGTCGATAACGCGGTTCTGGGCCTCTTCGATCCGCTTGGCGATGGTGACTTCCCCTTCACGGGTCAGCAGCGGGATGCTCCCCATTTCCTTAAGATACATGCGCACCGGGTCTTCGGAGGAAAGCGATACGGTTTCTTCAACCTCTTCCCCTCCAGCGCTCGCTTTGCCGCGGGTGCTCTTGCGGGTTTCTTCCGCCGCCACGATCTTGATCTTGTGCTCTTCAAGGTGCTGCAGGATCCGGTCACGCTGGTCGCCGGAGAACAGGTTGGGCGGCAGGGCGGTATCAAATTCCTTTTGGGAAAGGGTACCCTTTCCCTTGCCGGAGGAAAGAAGCTGTTTTACTTCGGGTAAATTCCGCAACTGTTTAATACTCATATCAAATTGGATCCTTATTAAATAAGGGTTCTCGATGAAAAATAAGAGATTAACGTACCATAAAATTCAGGCTCAAACAATCATTCTTTCCGCTCCAGATTGTTAAACGCCTGGCGTTTCTTATCGGCAATATCCTCTTTTCGCATACGTTCGCCATCACGTTTTTTGAGGAAGTCATTGATAATTTGACTCTTTCTTCCTTCGTCCTCGTCACGTGTCTCCATTATTAGAGCCCGCATATTCCCTTTAAGTTCCAGATTGGGGCAACTTTCTATCAATTCGCCGGTGGAGGTTCCCCCTTTTATCGCAAGTTCCGCCTGAAAATGCTCCAGCATCCGCCGGTATTCGGGGGTATGTAAATCTTCCGCTTTGAGGGACGCCAGCGGTCCGGCCAGCGTTTCCGGGAAATTCAGGATGATCTGGACGATCCATTTTTCCATCGGCGAGGCTGGGCGCGGCGGACGGCGGGCCGGTGGGGGCGTAGCAGGGGCGCCCTGGGCCGCTTGCGCTTGTGGCGGGGTGTGGCGGGGGGTAGTGCTCCTGATCTGTCCGCTGATGGCGGAGGCCGGTATACCGGTCCGCTCGGAGAGAAGCTCCACATAGCTGGCCCGCTCTATCGGGCCGGCAACGCGGGAAAGCTCCGGCAATAATGAGCGGATGGCGTCCGCTTTTCCCTCGGGCGTTGCGACATCGAATTTGCGGCAGGCCTGTTCTATCAGGTAGGTCATATAGGGGCGCGCGTTTTTCACGATCTCTTCAAACGCCGCCGGGCCTCCCTGCTTTATCAGGTCGTCGGGATCCACCCCGCCGGGGAGCATCGCCACGCTGGGGCGGATTTCGAGCTCGGCGGCCACTTCGGTGGCGCGTGCGGCGGCGCGGCGGCCGGCTTCGTCGCCGTCAAAGATCATGACCAGGTTGTGGGTGTACCGCTTGAGCGCGCGGCACTGCTGCGCCGTGAATGCGGTGCCGGAGGTGGCGGCTACATTTTCAAAGCCGCCCTGGTGCAGCGCGATGGCATCCATGTACCCTTCCACGATCATTATCCGGTTGGCGGCGCGGGCCTTGGCGGCGGCGAAGTTGAGCGCGTAGAGCACGCGCGATTTGTTGTAGGCCGGCGTTTCGGGGGAATTAAGGTATTTCGGCCCCTTTTCATCGTCCGCCAGCGCCCGTCCGCCAAAGGCGATCACCCGGTTATGCTCGTCCATTATCGGGAAAATGAGACGGTTGCGGAACCGGTCGATCGGGTTCCCGGCGGAAGAGAGCTTGGTCAGCCCCGCTTTGCCGATTTCATTGAGGGTGATTTTTTTGTCGACGAGGTGGCGGTAGAGCGAATCCCACGCGTCCGGGGCGTAGCCGATGCGGAATTTTTCAACCGTCTCAGCGGCCAGCGCCCGTTTTTTAATGTATTCGGCCACGAACGGGGGGGCGTTCTTGAGCTGCTGTTGGTAAAACTCGGCGGCCATTTTGTTGATGTTGTATATGTACGAGTTGTCTTCCCCCTCCTTGTCGCGCGGCAGGGGGATGCCGGCGCGCGCGGCCAGCAACGCCAGCGCATCGGGAAAGCTCATGTTTTCGTGCTTCATCACGAAGGTGATAACGTTTCCCCCTTCGCCGCAGCCGAAGCAGTGCCATATCTGGCGCGCCGGGTTGACATTGAACGAGGGGCTTTTTTCGGTGTGAAACGGGCAGCGCGCGGTGAAATTCGCCCCGCTTTTCTTAAGGGGAAGGTAGGAGGAAACGACATCGACGATATCGGCCGCTTCGCGGATGCGGTCGATCAACTCCTGCGGATACAGACCCGCCATCATCGCCCCTTTCCCGCAGGCTGTCGAAAAAAGTCCGTGACTGCACTCGGAATGACATGCATAAAAAGCTTCTCAACGCCCAACTGGCGGATACCGGAGCCGCCCACGGCTCATTTCCCGGAGAGGACTTCTTTCACCAGGCGGCTCACCACGGCCCCATCGGCCTGTTTGCCGATCTCCGCCATAACCCCCTTCATAACCTGCCCCATCTGCTTGATGTCGGGGTTGCCCATGGCGGCGGCGACGGCTTTCACCTTTTCGCGGATTTCGGCTTCGCCGAGTTGGGTGGGGAGGTAGCGCGTAAGGTATTCCACCTCTTGCTGCTCTTTTTCGGCCAGTTCCGGCCGGTTCCCCTTGGTGAACATTTCGACCGATTCGCGGCGCTTTTTGATGGCGCTGGAGATCACGGCCAATACTTCCGTGTCGTCCAGCGCCGTTTTCTTTTCGATCTCGCGGTTCTTTATCTCGGATTTCACCATGCGCAGCACTTCCACGGCCGCTTTGTCCTGGCCCTTGAAAGCGGCCTTAAAGTCCTCTTCGATCCGTGCTTTCAGCGGCATGTGAAACCCCTTTTCCGCGATTAATAGCGGCTGTATTTCTTTTTCCGCGCCGCGATGATCTTCTTTTTCTTCTTCACGGACGGTTTTTCGTAATGCTCACGCTTGCGAATTTCGGACAATACGCCGATTTTTTCACACTGCTTCTTGAAACGTTTCAGCGCAAGCTCAAACGGCTCGCTTTCCCGTACTTTTATACCGGGCAAACAACTCACCCCTCTCAATTATTTAATAATAACGGCTACAAGGTTAACGTAACGATTTCTGCGCCTTTTCCCATCAATGGGAAAAAGTGATACTAACATAGCCCGTAAGGGCGCGCAACGCTTAAAAAGTGAAATGCGGCTTTCGGGGCGGTTTTTTAAATTATGGAAAATAATTGATTAACTGCGCTAAAAAAAACGATGTTGGGATAATCGATTCCGCATCGCTTAAAGGCTTTATCAATAGAAAAATATCTATTGATGCGTTGTCTGTTGGTTGGCGGGCTGGCAACAATTGAGGATATTGTTATAGTAGCGGCGACCTGTTCCCGTGGCAATATTGCTTGGTAGTTCAAGGCATTGTCTCTTGTTATGGCATTGCTGGTTAGTCTCGGTGAGGTGGTTGGGCGTAGAGCGGAGCTTCATGGGAAGGTTGAAAATACAATCGATCCGGCAAATGCTTAATAAGTCCTATTTGTCATAGGTTATTTTCTATGCGTTCCCGGCTGTTTTGTCCTGCCATATTGTTGGTGGTTTTTCAAAGCGAATTTAGGGCGAATGTATTTAATGCGCCAATGTAAGGCCTGGCGTCCCTAGACGGATAGATATTAATCAATTCGTATCACTTATCAAATGGTAAGCAAGTGTGCATCTAATTGTAATGACAATGTAAATTAGCCTGATACGATGTTGGTAATTTAAGGATCATAAGTGGGTCGACTCTAATTTTGGGCGGCTATGATTGATTTCTTTTAAACAAAGCGACTCCAAATTCCCTGATACCAACATTGCGAAGTAGCTAAAAATGGCTTGCGGAGGTTGTGAATGTATAGATATTAATGGATATGATGAGGGGCCTATGAGCCGACCCCGCCTTTTTTAAAGGGCGGTGTTGCCCGATGCCGTTTGAAGCGGAAAACAAGTCTGAAAAGGATTAGGCCGTGGCCGCTTTTTCTCTGGAAAAGATTTTCTCAAACTCGTTGAGGGCCTAGATCAGCAATGATGCCGATGCGCCCAACACTGGGCCGCCGCACGGCATTATGGTCACGCCGGAGGCTTCGGGGATTTCCTGGCGTGAGGGAGGGGAAAGTATCAGCCGGGGGGCCAGTGCATCGGTCTTCCCCCCAGCAGGTGCATATGGAGGTGGAAAATCGTTTGCCCGCCATGAACCCCTTGGTTGACAACCAGTCTGAAGCCGTTATTTTCAAGCCCCTTCTTTTTGACCACTTCACGCGTGACGTGATACATGTCGTTGAGCAGCTCTTTATCGTCCTGTCCAAGGCTGGTGACGCCATCCACATGCTTTTTGGGGAGTATGAGATAGTGTTTTGGCGCCTGGGGGAATTTATCTTCTATAACGAGTATGGTGTCGGTTTCAAATATTTTATCGGACGGCAATGCCCCCGCGATAACTTTGCAAAAAATACAATTTTCCATAGTCTTCTTTATCCCCCGATTTACTTCATATCCTATTGCCATTTTACCTGTTTTGGGCATCAAAATTTAATTGCGGCAGGAGATGTGGAAACGTATTGAATCATGGCATCGCTGTAAAAAAGGGCGTGTTGCCACGCCGATGCCCGTTGGCGTACAATTAGCGCGGTTAAGGACAAGGGAGGACGCGCCCCCTGGCGCTTCGCGATATCAACTGACGGAGGAGTAATGAACGCCGAACTTATCAATCCATTCCTGAAAGCAACCGTGAACGTTCTGTCCATGATGGCGTTTGTTAAGCCGGTGCCGGGAAAACCGTTTTTAAAGCATGACAACAAGGCGCAGGGGGATATCTCCGGCGTTATCGGCATGACCGGGCACGCCCGGGGAGTGGTGGTGTTCAGCCTGTCTGAAGGGGCGGCGTTGAAAATTGTTTCTTCAATGTTGTCGGAAAGCTTTACCGAGCTTAATGCCGAGGTGAGCGACGCCGTTGGCGAACTTACCAACATGATATCCGGCGATGCCCGGCGCGAATTGGCCACCAAGGGGTTCAAATTCGAGGCCGGCCTGCCAAGCATTATCAAAGGCAAAGGGCATATCGTCGAAAGCATGACCAAAGGGCCCACTATCGCCATTCCGTTCGACATCGATGGCGCCGCATTTGTTGTGGAAACCAGCTTTGAAGGGTAATATACCCCTTATTTGATTGTTCCGCGGCAAGCTGATGGCAGCATGTAACAAAAGGAGTGTGCCGGACAAAATGGATACAATGCGTAAATTCGCGGTGGCTGATTTGGTGTCGCGGAACCTATCCGGTGCTTCTGTCCCTCAAGGAGCTTGAAGCGTAATACCCATGAATTCAGCCATGCAGGAGCAAAGCGCCAAACTGGCCATTTTGGTCGTCGATGACGAGGAAAATATCCGCAACGTGCTGGAAACCGTTTTTACCAGCAAGGGATACGGCGTCATCAAGGCCGCCAACGGTTTCGAGGCGATCAAGGTGGTCGAGAATGCAAGGGTCGATCTCGCCATCATTGACATCAAGATGCCGGGAATGGATGGCATGGAGCTGCTCTCCCGCATTAAAGAGCATTCCAGCGAGTTTCCGGTCGTTGTCATGACCGGTTTTGCCGATGTCGAGACCACCGCCAAGGCCCTCAAAGCGGGGGCTTCCGATTTTCTTGCGAAGCCGTTTGGCGCCCAGGAGGTATTTCATTCCGTCTCGCGCCTGCTCGAGACCCGCAAGGTGCGCCAGGAAAACCGCAAAATCCTCCCTTTCTTTAAATTCAAATTGGAAGGGGATATCCCCTCGCGCACGGAAAACATCAACGGCGCCATCCACTACCTCACGGGACCTCTTAAGGATGTCGAGTTGTGTGAATCATCGGAGCTGTCCAACCTCGTCATCGCCCTGTACGAGGCGATCGTGAACAGCATGCGCCACGGCAACGGCGGCGATCCCGGGAAGAAGGTTCGGGTTAGGGCGGAAATCGACTATAACGAGGCGCGCTTCGTCATCGCCGATGAGGGAGATGGGTTCTCTTTGGATGGCATTGCCAATCCGACCGACCCCAAGAACCTTTACAAGAGCAGCGGCCGGGGCATTTACCTCATGAAGCATTTCATGGACGAGGTCTCTTATAACGACCAAGGGAACGAAGTGACCTTGGTCAAACGGAGGAAGGGCGGGGCGCGGCCGGTGCCGGGAGAGGCCTGACATGCCCGCGAGGCTGGTGGCCGTTCCCGTGTACAGCGAAGAACGGTATATCACGCGCGTGATGGAACGCATACGCGAGTTCCACAAGGGCGATATACTTGTAATTGACGACGGTTCCCCCGACCGCTCCGGCGAAATCCTCCGTTCGATCCCCGGTATCGGCCTCATCAGCCACCCGGTCAACCGGGGATACGGCGCCTCGCTTATCGACGCATTCAATTACGCCATTGCCAACGGATATGATCAACTCATCACCATCGATTGCGATGAACAGCATGAACCCCGGCATATCCCCGCGTTGTTCCGCCGCCTTGAACGGGGCGGCGTGGACATAGTTTCCTGCTCGCGCTATCTCCAATCCAGCGCCGCGGATGACGCCCCGCCGAAGGACCGCTTCGCCATCAATAAAAAGATGACGGAGATGATCAACGGCATTACCGGCTACGGCCTCACCGACAGCTTCTGCGGCATGAAGGGGTACCGCGTGGCGGTATTGACGCCGCTCCGGCTGACCGAAAACGGTTATGCATTCCCATTGCAGTTTTGGGTGCAGGCATTTCATTTCGGGCTGACGGTGGAGGAATTCCCGATAGCGCGGATTTATAAAAACCTTGACCGGAAGTTCGGCGGCGAATTGGACGATCCACAACGGCGTTTTAACCACTATTTTGAAGTGTTGCGGAAGGAGCTTGCCCAATGGTCGATATCCTTGCCGTCGGAATTCATCCCGACGATATAGAACTGGGGGCCGGCGCCACTCTGGCCGCGCTGATCCGCCAGGGAAGAAACGTGGCGGCGCTCGACCTCACCAACGGCGAGCCGACCCCGCACGGCACGCCGGAACTGCGGCGCGCGGAGACCGCGCGGGCCAACGAAATACTTGGCCTTACCCAACGGCTTAATCTGGGACTGCCCAACCGCTGGCTGCGCGATACCGAAGAAAGGCGCATAGCCATTGCGGAAGTCTACCGCCAGTTGCAGCCGAAGGTATTGCTGCTGCCGCATTGGGAAGACGCCCATCCGGATCATGTGGCGGCTTCGGAGATGGCGCAGGCGGCCCGCTTCATCGCCAAGTACACCAAAACGGAAATGAAGGGGGAGCCTTATTACGTGCCACGCGTGTTCTTCTATTTCTGCATCCATCTCAAAAAGCTGGTAACGCCGTCGTTTATTTTCGATGTTTCCGAAACCCTGGAGACCAAGCTTCAGGCGGTGGCGGCATACCACTCCCAGTTCTACGCCGGGGGGAAGGAAAGGGGCGATGAGCTGATTGCCCGGCTCCGCGCGCAGGCCGGATACTATGGCGGGCTTATCCGCGTCCGCTATGGCGAGCCGTTTTTCGCGGTGGAAGAACTGGGCGTTCGCTCGTTCGACCCGTTTTTATTATGACCTTGGCCACGCCCGCTTCAGGGGAACGGCTGACGCTGCCGCCGTTTGAACACTGGGAGGCGGCGGCGCGGGAAAATGGCGTGGCGTTTAAGCCGCTGGTCCCGTTGCGTGATGCCATGCGCCGGGCCGCCCTTGAATCGGCGGAGCGTTATACCCGGCGGCTCGGCCTGCCGGTTTCTTCCGCCGCTCCCGGCTTGCCTTTGGTGATGGCGGGGCATCAGCCCTCCTTTTATCATCCCGGCGTTTTGTACAAATACCGGCTGCTGGCGGAAGCCGCCGCGCGTGGAATGACGGCGATCAACCTCAATGTGGATACCGATCCGTCGGAAGGGTTTTTGGTCAAAGTCCCTTCATTTTCCGGCGGAGAGTACCGGCGGATTGCACATTACGCCGCCCCCGCCGCGGCGAACATGCTTTATTTGGATGCTCCCGTGCGGGAGGGGGAGATTACCGCTTTCGCCGAAAACGTGCTGCGCGACCTCCGCTCGATACCGGAGCGGATTTTCAGTTTTGGCGAGATATTTGCGGAAACGGAATTGCGGCGCGAACTCCCGCCGCTGATGGCCGATGCCGCGGTGCATCTGCGGCGGACGTACACGTCGCATTGGCCGGGGGGGGTGTTGGAACTGCCGCTGTCGGAACTTTGCCGCACGGAGCCGTTTTTCACTTTTGCGTTCGGTCTCTTGACGCGCGCGCCGGAGGCGGCGGCAATTTTCAACGAGACGCTGGCGGCCTACCGTGCCGAACATGGGATACGATCGAAGGCAAACCCTTTTCCCGATCTTGCCTCGGATGGGCAGGCTGTGGAGACCCTTTTTTGGGTGTGCAAAAACGGTGTTCGCCAGCCGCTGTCGGTTGCGATGCGCGGCGGCTTTCCTGCGTTGCTGGTGGATGGAATGCATGAAATGCGGGATGTGGGGATGTTGCGGGATTTTTGCGGGAAGCGGGAATTGCAGTTGTGGCCCCGCGCAATGGCTCTTTCGGTTTTGAACCGGCTTTTTGTGGCCGACCTTTTCGTGCACGGCACCGGCGGCGCGAAGTACGACCGCATCACCGACCTGTTTATCTCCCGCTTCCATGGCATCACCGCGCCGCCATTCGCGGTTGCCAGCGCCACGCTCAAATTGCCGGGGCTGGACGATCCAGCGCCGGGATTGGCCGCGCTGCGGCAACGGCTGCGGGAGGCCGCCTTCCATCCGGAGCGTTTTTTGGAAAACGCCCCGCCGGCACTGGTGGCGGAAAAGGAAAATCTGCGGGCGGCGATTACCGCGCCGGGAGCCGATAAAAAGGGGATCGGCAAACGGATCAGCGAAATCAATATCGAGCTTAACAACCTGATGGGGCCGGTGAGGCACGATCTGGAACGGCGCATAGCGTCGGCGGAAAAGGCGCTGGGCCGCCATGAGGCGCTGGCCGACCGGGAATTCCCCTACTTTTTCTATCCGCCAACGGCAATGCCATCACCGTAAAAAGTATGCTTAGCGGTTGATTTTGGGGCGGGGATAAAATACCATCTTCTATTACCGTTTAACTCTTAACCTTTAACAGAATCAGGGGTGGATTATTAGCAACGGAAAAATTGCCGTCGCCTGCGACCACGGCGGGGTCGGGATGAAGAAGTTTGTGGTGGAACTCCTTGAAAAACGGGGGTATGAAGTCGATGACCTGGGCACCAATTCAACCGACTCGGTGGATTATCCCGACTACGGCCATGTAGTGGCCGAGCGGATCGCTTCGGGCAAGAACGAGCGCGCGGTGCTTATTTGCGGCACCGGCATCGGCATGAGCATCACCGCCAACCGCCATCAGGGGGTTCGCGCCGCGCTGTGCAACGACCTGTATTCGGCCCGGATGAGCCGCCTGCACAACGATGCCAACGTGCTGGTTATCGGCGGGCGCGTCATCGGCCCGGCGGTCGCCGAGGAGATCGTGATGACGTGGCTCACCACCGATTTCGAGGGGGGGCGCCACGCCCGCCGCCTTGAAAAGATAGATACCGCCAATGTGGAAAACGTGGTGAAAAAAGTGGTGACGCATTACCTCGATAAGCATCATGAAGTGGACAGCAAGGCAATTGAAAAGATGATCCACGATTCGGTGAACCAGCTATTGAACAGCAAAAAAGAAGATAACAATAAATAATTAATTAAGGAAGGGGCGCCATGTCCGAACTCGCCAAAACCGACCCGGAAATATTTAAGGCCATCAAAGACGAAACCGGCCGCCAGGCGCATACGCTGGAGATGATCGCCAGCGAGAACTTCGTCTCCGAGGCGGTGCTGGAGGCGCAAGGCTCGGTGCTAACCAATAAATACGCGGAAGGGTATCCCGGCAAGCGGTACTATGGCGGTTGCGAGTTTGTCGACGTGGCGGAGCAGCTCGCCATCGACCGCGCCAAGCAGCTTTTCGGCGTCGATCATGCCAATGTGCAGCCGCACTCCGGATCGCAGGCAAACACCGCCATCTTTATCGCTGCGCTCAAGCCGGGCGACACCATATTGGGAATGAATCTTTCCCACGGCGGGCATCTCACGCATGGCCACCCGCTCAACCTGTCGGGCCGCCTCTACAAGATCGCCGCCTATGGCGTTAACCGCGACACCGAACAGGTCGATTACGACGAGTTGATGAAGCTGGCCAAAGAACACCGCCCCAAGCTTATCATCGCCGGATGGAGCGCCTATCCGCGCGTACTCGATTTCGCCGCTTTCCGCCGCGTCGCCGACGAGGTGGGGGCGATGCTGATGACCGATATGGCGCACTTCGCCGGGCTTGTGGCGGCGGGGTTACACCCCAGCCCGGTGCCGCATTCCGATTTCGTCACCACCACCACTCACAAAACGCTGCGCGGCCCGCGCGGCGGCATGAGCATGTGCCGTGCGCAATATGCCAAAGAGCTTGATACCGCCGTCTTTCCCGGCATCCAAGGCGGGCCGCTCATGCATGTCATTGCCGCCAAAGCGGTCGCGTTTAAGGAAGCGCTGCAGCCCCCGTTCAAAGCGTATCAGCAGCAGATACTGAAAAACGCGAAGTCGCTGGGCGAGGAATTGACCGCGCATGGTTTCCGCCTCGTATCGGGCGGCACCGATGTTCATCTGGTGCTCGTTGACCTCCGGCTGAAAAAGATCACCGGCAAGGTGGCGCAGCACGCGCTGGAAGAGGCGGGTATTACCGTGAACAAAAACACCATCCCCTTCGATCCCGAAAAACCGATGGTCACCAGCGGCATCCGGATCGGCACCCCGGCGCTCACCACCCGCGGCATGAAAGAAGGGGAGATGCGCAAAATCGCGAAGTGGATAGCCGAAACGCTCGATGCGCCGGACAACGCCTCCGTCGCGGCCGATGTCCGTAAAAAGGTGGAAACGCTCACGCGGGAATTCCCGCTGTACGCCAACCGGCTGTAGCTGGGGGCGGGGAACGATGAAGAAACGCCCGGCGGCCGCGGGCGGCGCGCCGGGGCAAAGGAGTGTTGGATGAAATGTCCCTTTTGCGGCAATACCGAGAATAAGGTGGTTGATTCGCGCGTGAGCAAGGAAGGGGACATCATCCGCCGCCGCCGCGAGTGCGACAAGTGCGGCGAACGGTTCACCACCCACGAGCGGATCGAGGAGACGCTGCCGCTCATCATCAAGAAAGACGGCCGCCGCGAGGAATTCGACCGCGAGAAGATCCGCAAGGGGCTGGACAAGGCCTTTGAGAAACGGCAGGTGGGTGTGGAGCAGAAAGAAGCGATCATTGACCGGGTGACCAAGCGGCTGAGGGACCTGGGTGAAAAAGAAATAAAAAGCGCCGCTATCGGGCAGGCCATTATGGACGAACTGAAAAACACCGACGAGGTGGCGTACGTCCGTTTCGCATCGGTTTACCGCTCGTTCCGCGACGTGAATGAATTCATGGATGAACTCAATAAACTGCTGGGGGAAAAGAAATAATGCCCCGCTTTTATCCAATGATGCTCGACCTGCGGGGGAAGCGGTGTGTGGTGGTGGGCGGCGGCGAAGTGGCGGCCCGCAAGGTGGAATCGCTGGTGGAATGCGGCGCGAAAGTGACCGTGATCGCCCCGGCGGTCGATCCATCGCTGAAACCGCTTATCAGCGGCGGCGCGGTGACGCACTTCCCGCACAGCTATGGCGCGGGCGACCTGCACGGGGCCGTCTTGGCCATCGCCAGCACCGACAACGAGGTGGTAAACCGCGCGGTCTATGCCGACGCCAACGCGCTGGGTATCCCGGTCAACGTGGTGGATGTGCCCGATCTCTGCACGTTCATCGTGCCGGCGGTTGTCGAGCAGGGGGACCTTACCATCGCGATTTCGACCTCCGGGAAAAGTCCTGCGATGGCCAAGCGTATCCGCAAGGAGATGGAAAAACACTTTGGCCCCGAATACGGCGTGATGTTGAATCTGCTCGGCGAGGTGCGGCTACTGGCGCAGGCGCGGGAAAAGAGCCTGGACCGCCGGATGAAGCTGCTGACCGCCATCGTAAACAGCGATGTATTGGAGCGGCTTCGCGGCGGCGCGCGCCCCTCGGCGGAAGAAGTGTATAGGGAATTCGCCGGATGAAGACGCTGCTGACCCTGGCGCTCTTTTGCTATTTTCTGGCGATGCTCAAATTTTTTATGCATCTCGCCGTGCGGCGGCAATTTTTCCACGCCCTGGCTGTCACCATGTCGCTGATCGGCTTTGGGCTGCACACGGCGGGCCTGATGGCGATTTCGGCCAAGACCGGCCACGGCCCGTATACCACCCCGTTCGAATACACGTCGTTCTTTGCCTGGACCACAATGGCGGTGTTGCTGGTGTTCGCCGTTTTTCTCCGCCGCATCGCTTCGGTAGGGGCGTTTGTTTCCCCGTTGGCATTTCTTCTGATGGCGTATTCCATGCTGCTGCCTGAAGAGACCGGCGGCGGGCAAGTGCGCGCCTTCTGGCTCACCATGCACTATACCGTTTCGTTCCTGGCGCTCTCGTCGTTTATCGTGGTATTCGCCGCCAGCGCCATGTATCTTATCCAGGAGAACGAGCTGAAGCACCACCGCTTCAGCGGCCTCTTCAAACGGATGCCGGATCTCGGCACCCTTGACCTTCTGCTGAACCGGGCGCTGGTATTCGGTTTCCCCCTGATCAGCGTTGGCGTTTTGAGCGGCATGATCTGGTCCAATAAACTGTTCGGCACGCTGATGGGGCCGAAACCGGTGCGGGTATTGCCGATCATTCTGGTCTGGTTCGTCTATGCCCTTCTCATGTTTGGGCGCACCGTCATCGGTTGGCGCGGCCACAAAATCGCGTTAGTGGGGCTGGCGGGCTTCGCGCTGGCCGCCGCCGCGGTCGGCATTCATCTCGCGGTGCGGTAATTCTTCCTTTTTGCGCTATAATCGCCCGCATAGGCACGCGTGTAATAAAAGGAGTCATTCCGGAAACATGGAAAGTGTCCTGCTTCTTGAGGAAAATGCGGCTTTCGCCCGGGTGATCGCCGCCAAGCTTCACAACGAGGCCGGATGCCATACCGTTATTGCCGCAAATCTGGCCGAGGCGCGCCGCCAGCTGGAATCAGGCGTCGAAGACATCATCATGGCGGTATGCGGATTTTCCCAGGCGGGTTCTCCAGGCGGGGCCGCTCTAGACTACCTGCTTGATAAAAAAATCCCCACCATCGCGCTGTGCGAAAAGTACGACGAATCAATTCGTCAACGGCTGGCGGATAAGCCGGTAGTGGATCTGCTGCTGAAGCGGACCACTGAAGACCTTAACGTGCTGGCCACCGCGGTGCGCCGCGTACTGGGCAACCGGGGCCTCAAAATACTGCTGGTGGACGACGCCGCCCCCTACCGCGTCACCATGCGTGAAATGCTGGAACGGCAGCTTTACACGGTGTTTGAGGCTGCGGACGGGCGGGAGGGGTTGGATCAGCTTGAAAAGAATCCCGATATTAAGATCATCGTAACCGATTACTATATGCCGGTGATGGACGGTTTCGAGTTCGTCACCCGCGTGCGGAAAAATCACAAGCAGGAGAAGCTTGCCATCATCGTTCTCTCCGGCGCGCGGGAGGAGGACGTGGCGGCGAAGTTTCTCAAGTTCGGCGCAAACGACTTCATCAAAAAGCCGTTTTCCAGCGAAGAGTTTAGCTGGCGGATCAATCTCAACGCCGATCATTTGGAGCTAATGGAGCAGTTGCGGCGGACGGCCAATACCGACTACCTGACCGGCCTGTTGAACCGCCGCGCCTTTTATGCGGCGGCTGAGCGGCAGTTTGCCGAAGCGGTGGCGCATGGGCAGACACTGGCGCTGGGGATGTTGGACATCGACCATTTCAAGAAGGTGAATGACACCTATGGCCACGACGCCGGCGATGTGGCGATAAAGGATTTGGCCTCCCTGTTGACGAGGCATCTTCCAGCCGCGGATGCAATCGCCCGTTTTGGCGGCGAGGAGTTTTGCGTGTTGGCGCGGCGAAAGACTCCGGCGGCGATACTGGAAATGTTTGAATCGGCGCGGAAGGCCGTTGAGGCCTCATCAACCCGTTGCGGCGATGCCTCCTTCAGCTTCACCGTATCGGTGGGGGTCTGTATGAAACCGATGGCGACGCTGGAGGAAACAATCGCGCGGGCCGATGCGCTGCTGTATGAAGCCAAGAATGGCGGACGAAACCGCGTTTGCGCCGGCTGACTCTCTGTATCAACACCACCCCCTTTTTCAAGGGGCGCAATGCAAGTGGTGCTAGAATGATACGCAAAATCATTATGGAGGCTAACATGAAAAAAGTTTTGGCATTGCTCATGGTTTTCATCATCGGCGGGGCAGGATCAGCGGGGGCGGCTACTTACGTCCTGGACAAATCACACTGCAATATCGGCTTTTCCGTCAAGCATATGGTTATTTCCAATGTGAAAGGAAAGTTCGACGACTTCGAAGGGAGCTTCGACTTTGATGAGGCAAAGAAAAGCATTGGCAGCGCCCAGGCGGTCATCAAGGCGGTAAGTATCAACACCAGCGACCAGAAACGCGACGACCATCTCCGCTCGCCCGAGTTTTTCGGCGTGGAACAGTTTCCCGAAATAACCTTTGCGTTAAAGAATGCCCGCTCCCTCGGCGGCGGCAAGATGCAGGTGTCGGGCGATCTCACGATACGCGGCGTCACCAAATCGGTGACCCTCACCGGTGAATTTTTGGGAACCGCCAACGACCCGTGGGGGAACAAGCGCGCCGGGTTTACCGCCGAAGGGGAAGTCGTGCGCGCCGATTACGGCATGGTTTGGAACAAGCTGCTTGATGGCGGCGGCGTGGTGGTTGGCGAAAAGATAAAGCTGCAACTGGAAATCGAAGGGATTTTGAAGAAATAATCACTGCCAATCGCGATTAGTTTTAAAGGGCGGCGTCACAGCGCCGCCCTTTTTTTATTCCGGCATGCAAGGCCTCCGGCAGGGAATGGGGATGAAACGGTTTTTGGCGGTATCGGTCATTGAGCAATGCCGGGAGCCGCAAGGGTCATCTTAAAAAACTGAAATGTGCCCGGGATGTTCGGATGGCAATGCACGCAGGTTTTTTTCATTCTTTCGATATCCATGAAATGGTAGGCGGGGTCGCCGGGGGAATGTGCGGGGTGGCAATCGATGCAGGGAAATTTGATCTTTGGCCGATGCGCGCTGATCCCGTGAAAGGTGCCGTGTTCCGCATGGAGCGATTGGTGGCACGATTCGCACGTATCGTCCGGCATCATGCCCGCCTGCATCCGTTCCGGTTCCTTGTAGGCGCCTAGCAAATAGGCCGCGGTGTTTTTAACCTCTTCCCACCGGATGGCGAGCCGCTGCCCGGATGTTCGTCCTTCGTGGCATCCGGCGCAACTGAAATCCGCCTGTTTCGCCCGGTGCAGGGCGGCAAGGTTGCGTTGCGGCCGTTCCCGGAACAGCCGGCCCTTTTCGGCGTGGAGTGTCGTGCCGTCCGGCAAATGGCAGGTGGCGCAAAACGCCGGATCGCGTTTGGCTGTTTCAAGCGCCACGGCCAGTGCGGCGGCAAGAATCAAGCCGGCCAGCCCGGCGGCGATCAGGAGCATGACATTTTTTTTCACAATTCATGTGCGGGCGCATTAAAACACCACGCGGCGTTATTCTACTGTGTATCGGCGTTGGCGGAATATTCGGGAAGCTCTTCGTCGCCCGCGGGATAATCCTCATGATCCGCCGGGGAGCGTTTATCGACCGCCGCAAAACCGCCGCCGCGCTTGCGTCCTTCATTTATCGGCACGATGTTGCGCGCTTCCATTCCTTTTTCCCCTGGTACCAGGTCGAATTCAAAAACGATATCGCGGCTGGGAAGTTCATCCGCCACGGACTGGTCGCGGAAGCTGTAAAGGTGGGCGAAAGCGCTGACATACGGCGAGACCGGTTTGCGCGGATCCGTGACCCAGAGGTTGTCCAGCTTGTTCAGAAAACGCATGAAGCCGTACCCCTTGTCCTTGAAGAACTTGTTGCAGGTGCCGCGCACCTTGCTTCCCGGTTTGCCCCAATCGCCGCCGCCGTCGATCGGCAGAAGGCCTGGGATCAGGTAGCCGCTTACGAAGAGGTCGGCCTCTTTCTTCAGATCGTACGATACGTTTTTAAAGGCCACGATCTCGCAGCGCAGCCCCTTGCTTTGCAGTGCGCGCGCCACCTGCACAAAGTCGCCATCGCCGGTGGCCAGTATCACCTTTTCCATCCCCTCGGATTGCAGCAGCGCGTCCACGGCCATTTCCAGGTCGGTGTTCGCCTTGCTGTGGCGGTTGCCCAGTTCATCGGTGAACCATTTCACCTTTTTTTCGATGACTTTGTAGCCCCAGTCGCGCAGGGTGGAATAGAAATCGTTGGTGCCATGGCGGTAGTTGTTGTCGGTGCGGCCTTTTTCCTCGTCGAACACGGCGTACACGTTGAGGCGCACCGGGTTGTAGCCGTCACGGCTGGCGAAATCGCGCAGCACGTCGAAGCGCATGCCGTAGCCGCCCCCCATGTTCAGATTGCTCAGGTCCACATAAACGCCGACTGCTTTAGCCATAAAATTCCCTTTCGGAATGGCGCAATGTGAGGCAATGAAGAGGGAATACCGGGAGTGTGGCGTGAAAAGAGGCTGGATCGGTGATTATGAAACGCGCCTGGGGGCGCGCCGGCCGGTTTTGTGATTCATTGCTCTCATTGCGGATTATTGATATTTGGTTGAAAACGGCAAACACGGGTTTCCCGCGTTTGCTTTAATGTGCGCTGACGATTTCAATGTCCGTAATTGATTGTGGCGTCATTTTACCGTATCCGGCCGAATATTCAAAACCGGAGGTTATTCCTCTTCTGATTTTTCCCTGGCGGGAGTTTGCCAAGGCTGCAGCAGCGCGGTAAGGCCGGATTCCTCCAGAAAACGTTCTTTGCCGATTTTGGCGATAAGGCGCCCAAGCCGCATTTTTTTGCCCCCTTGCTGCATGTAGGCGATGACCTTTTCGATCACGGCAAGCACCGTTTTTTTGTCCTTGGCAAGGCCAACGCTTTGGGCCAGCACCGGGCCAAGGCCCGCCGAGCCTCCCAGCAGGATTTCGTACCCTTGGTTGTGCCCGATGATGCCGATGTCTTTCACCGCCGGTTCGCTGCAGCTGCGGGGACAGCCGGCAATGCCGATGTGCAGTTTGACCGGCAGCGGAGTGCCGCGGAAGCGTTCGTCAATCGTCCGCGCCAGGTCCAGCACCGGCTGCTTGAAGCGCTGGCAAAACACCTCGGCGCTGCAGAGCCGCACGGGGCGGACGACCGGCGCTTTAAAGTTGTTCGATTGATAGCCGGGGGCGGGCTCGTGCGGGCGTTCATGCCCTTTCCAGACGAATACCATCTCGCCGCCGAATTTCACTTTTTCCGCGCCGGATTCTTTCATCTGCCCCACCAGCTTTTCCAGGTCGCCAATGGTAATGACCCCCGCCGGCATGTAGGGGGCGAACGTGGCGGGGCGCACCCGCCCGCTGGTGAGCGGTTTCTTTTTCATTGGCATGGGCTTCAGATTACCACAGCGGGGCGCGGGCCAAATGACTTTCGTCATTTCCGCGCCGCCGCGCCGCCATCGGTGGTATACTCTTGCCCGTTATGAAAGTTCTGGTGATCGGCGGCGGCGGGCGCGAGCATGCCATCGCATGGCGTTTGAGCCAAAGCCCCCGCGTGACAAAGCTGTTCTGCGCGCCCGGGAATCCCGGCACCGCCGTCATCGCCGGCAATGTGGCGTTGGCGGCGGACGATGTGGAAGGGCTGCTTGCCTTCGCGCAAAAAGAACGGATCGATTTCACCGTCGTCGGCCCCGAAATCCCCCTCGTCAAAGGGGTGGTGGACCTGTTTGCGAAAAACGGCCTGAAAATATTCGGCCCCACCCAAAGCGCAGCGCGGCTCGAGGGGAGCAAGGTCTTTATGAAGGAAATGCTCGTCAAGGCGGGCATTCCCACCGCGCACTACCAAGCGTTTGACGACGCCGCTTCCGCCATCTCGCATCTCGACACTGCCGAGTTTCCGCTGGTCATAAAAGCGGATGGCTTGGCCGCCGGCAAAGGGGTGCTGGTCACGCACGACAAAGCGGAAGCGCGGGAGTTTATCAATGCCGCAATGGGGAAAAAAGTTTTTGGCGCCAGCGGCGACGCCATCATCATCGAACAATTCCTTCCCGGCGAGGAGGCCAGCTACATCGTGGTGGCGGACGGAACGGATTTTGTGCCGCTCGCCAGCGCACAGGATCACAAGCGCGTTTTCGACGGCGACAAGGGGCCAAACACCGGCGGGATGGGCGCCTACAGCCCCGCTCCGGTGGTGACAAAAGAGGTGGATGAAAAAATCAGGCGGAAGGTCATCGCGCCGCTTCTTAAAACAATGCGCGAAGAAGGATGCCCGTTCACCGGTTTCCTCTATGCTGGCATCATGGTCAGCAACGGCGAGCCGTATGTGCTGGAGTTTAACGTCCGCCTGGGTGATCCCGAGGCGCAGCCGTTGATGTTCCGCTACCACGGCGACCTGTTGGCGGTGCTTGAAGCGGCGGTTGCGGGAAACGTCACCAGCGTAACCCCGCAATGGAAGAACGATGCCGCCGTCTGCGTGGTGATCGCTTCGGGGGGCTATCCCGGCGAATTCGAAAAGGGATTTATCATTGAGGGATTGGACGTCGCCGCTGAAAACGTAATGGTCTTTCACGCCGGAACAAAACGGGAAGCGGGTAATACCATAACCGCCGGGGGGCGCGTATTGGGAGTGACCGCCGGGGGGGCGACCATCGAAGAAGCAACAAGGCGTGCCTATGCACGGGCCGCGGTTATCAAGTTTGAGAGGATGTTTTACCGCAAAGACATCGCCCACCGCGCCATCAACCGCAAATAAGCGGCCAATAACTCCAGACGAAAAAAAAGCGGGAACCCGTAAAGGCTCCCGCTTAAGGTAAAGAACGTTATTTCGGCGTTTTTATTTCAACGGCCGGGGATGGTTTGCTTTCAAGCCCGGTCGAATCGACCGCCGTGACATAGAACCCGTACGAAGAATCGGGTTTCACATCCTTCGAGATGAAAGAAGTTTCCGCGACAGTCGCCAGGACCGAGCCGCCAAAAAACCCCTTTTTGTAGACGTTGTATTTCACCACGTCTCCCGTGGGGGAAGGGCTCCATGAAAGATTGATGCCAGTCTGGTCCAGCGTGGCTGACGGGCTGCCGGGGGGGGTTGGCAACGGTTTAGTGGCGATACTGACGGTATCGGATTGAGCGCTTTCCAGGCCGTCGGTATCTTTCGCCGTCACGCGGAAGTAGTACGTCGCGCCATCATCCAGCTTGCCGGCGGTGAAAGAGGTTTCCTTTGCGCTGCCGGCCGAAGAGAACCCCTTGTCGGCATTTGTGCTCCGGTAGATCAGGTATTCTTTGATGTCTTGTTCCGCATTGGCGGTCCATTTAAGGGATGTCTGTTTTACTTCGCCGCTGGTTCCGGCAAGACCGGATGGTTTGGCTGGCAACGGTTTGGTAACTCCGTTCACCGGTTCGGATTACGCGCTTGCCACCTCGGCCACATTATACGCCGTGATCCGGTACTGGTAGGTGGTGTTGTCTTTCAGTGCGCCAAAAATCCCTCCCTTGTCGGTGAAAGCGGCCATATCACGGCCAGCCAGCTTTTTTATTGACTCATATTTTTTTCCATCAACGGAGCGGAATAGCTCGTATCCGGCTATCTCCTCTTTCTTGATGGGGGCCCAGGCCAATTGCACTTCCCGGAATTTTCCGGTGCTTGCCATGAGTTCCTGGGGGATTTCGGGCGGGCCGAAAGTGGTGGCTTTGACCGCCAGGGAAAGGGGACTTTCAACGGTTCCCCCTTTGAGGAATGTGGAAATGGCGTAGTGGTATTCGGCGCCGTCTTTGAGGTGGTTTCCCTTGTCGATATAGGTGGCCGCCGTTCCTTCTTTCGTTTCGCCTATTTTTTTAAATTCGGCCCCCGGCGCATCTTGCCGGTAAACGATATAGCCTGCGGCATCTTTATCGGGATGTTGATCCCAGCCAAGGGAGATGCTGCGAACGAACTCCTTGGTGATGCGCGGTGCGGCCGGGGCTTCCGGCCGGGCATGCGTAGAGGCGCTCACCGTTGCCGAGGGTTTGCCCGCCCTTCCCACCTTGTTTACCGCCAGCAGCCGGTAGTAATAGGCGCGGCCGTTTTCCAGCGGAGCTTCCTTTGATGATTTCAGCACGGCCTGAACATCTTCACCCCTTTTGATGGAAAACACATCGGTGAACTTGCCGTCTTCCGTGTTGGCTTTTTGAAGTGTATAGCCGGTGGTGTCGGGATCGGACATCTTGGCCCAGGTAAAAGTCACCTGTTGGATTTCATTGGAAACCGCATTGAAAGCGGTGGGGGCGGCGGGGCCTCCTTTGGTGGTGGCATTGGCCGGTTCTGAAGGGATGCCTTCCACTTTTTCCGCATTAATGGCGGCCACTTTGTAATGGTAGGTTGTTTCATCGTTGATCGGGCTTGCCTTGCTGTCGATGTCGGAGTATGTGGGGGCTTCGGTTGCCTTTATTGTGGCGATGAGGGCATATTTTCCATCTTGCGTTACGCCACGGTAGATGGCGTATCCTGTTGCTTCCGGTTCTTTGGCCGGCATCCAGGCAAGATCGACAGCGCGGATTTTAGTGGAGGTGGCGGTAAGTCCGCTCACCGGGCCGCAACGCAAACGCACTAATTGGTTCGGGGCGATTTTTTCGGGAGCGGCCTCGGCGGCCACTTCCACGGTCGCGGTTTTGGGAGTGACCGCCACGACTTTGATTTTCCCGGTGAAAACCTGTTTTATCTGGCGGATCTGGCCGGTTGCCTGATCGGTGATTTTTTCGTCGGCGCGGATAACGCTCAGGATGTCCCCTTTTTTCAGGCCATCCAGCGAGCCAATGTTGATAACCGCTTCCTTGGCTCCCTCTTTGCGTTCAATCACCATTCCTTCGGCATAGGGCTTTACTTTCAGTATCTGAATGGAGAAGGGCTTTTCGGCGGAACCGGCCGCCGCGCGGTTTTCCGCCTCGTCCCACGCTTCAATATAGTATTCAACCGCGTTGCCCCCCATCACCACCCCGGGGATGTTAAGGGAAACCGCGCCGGTAGCGGGGACGGGCCGCACCTCTTTTACAAAATTCTTTTCTCCCGATTTCCGGTAGACGATCTGTGCCGTGGCGGCGCCGGAATTGTCGGTGATTTTTGCCGAAATGATCAGCTCGGAAACGTCGGAAATTATTTTCATTGGCTCGTGCAGGATCACCGGAGGTTCTTTATCCTGCCCTTGAATGGCCAACTCATATGGCGATTCCGCCGTGCCATCGATGCCTACATTGCCGGCGGCGTCCACGGCGCTCAGGTAATATTGCAGCGTATTGCCTTTGACCACGTTGCTGGGAACAACCCCTTCGTAGAGGCCTTCCGCAATTTTGAACATGGAGCTTTTTACGTACTCTCCCCCGGCCTGTTTGGCGCGAAAGTGGAGAAACACTTCCTTTACCGCTTTATTGTCGCGCGCCGAGGTTCGCACCGCATAGGATCGCCCTTCCCGCGGTTTTTGCCCTACCGAATGGATGATCTGGGGCGGGGTTTTATCCTCTTCTTCTTTGGGCTTAAGCGTCACCGCCACAGTGGCGCGGGTGTCGCCGGTGATTGTCACGCTTTGAGTATGGCTGATGCTTCCTTCTTTTATGACCTGGATGAGGTGATCGCCGGGCGCCAATTGCTCAACCACCATCGGTGTGTAGCCAGCCGGTTTGCCATCGAGTACGGCGGTGGCTCCCGATGGGGACGATGTTATGGAAAGGGATCCCAATTTCGGGGCGGGAGCCACTGCGGGTTTCGCCGGTTCCGGTGTGGCAACTTGAGCCGGCACCGCTTCTTCTTGTGCGGCATCGACTGCGGGTGGAGTATCCGTTTCTGCAAAAGCACAAGTAGCCGTGATCAGGAAAACCGCCGTGAGCCACCCTTTTTTTATCACAATTCCCCTTTAACTTAAATGTCTGCCGCCTACTATAGCAAAATGGGGGAAACCCGGGGGAGGGAAAAAGGAAAAAAACGGGGGGAAGGGGAGGGGGAGGGGAAACCCCCCGTTTTTTTATTTTGGCGTTCTCTGGGAGCCAAGGAAAACATGTTTGATGTTGCCCTCAGCCTTATGCCAAATTATAATGCATGATGCGTGCCATAAATATCACGTTAAAAATCAATTGTATAGCTAGGTGCGCAACTTTGGTAAGTGTGGTAAAAAGGTTGCAGTGCGGCAATGTCGTATCTATTGGCTAAGTCTCAGGGGTGATTTGTATCGTTATCATAATTGATTTGAAAACGAGGTAACTCGTAATGAATTTATTTTTTTTAAGTGGGTTCTATTAAAGGGGGATCAAAGACGGCGATAAAATATGCTCCGGTCCAGTTTTAGTATATCGGCCGCTTTTGACTTGTTCCCGTTACACTTTTCAAGGATCAGTTTCAGCACCTCGTCTGTCACCTTCTCCATCGAAAATGTCTCTTCGGGAAGGTCTATTACCAGATGGATATTGCCCGGACGGTTTTTGCCGGGTGCGCCGTGGCCGCTATCATCGTTGATAGAGAGGTGTTTCGGCTGTATCAATTGGCCGTCGGTGAGGATGGCTGCCCGCTCCAGGCAGTTTTTCAGCTCGCGGATGTTGCCGGGCCATTCGTAACGCAACAGCTTTTCCATCGCTTTTTCCGAAAGGCCGGGGAGCGGTTTTCCCAGTTCTTTCCGCAATTGTCCCAGAAAATAGTTTGCCAGGAGCGGGATATCCTCTTTCCGCTCACGAAGTGGCGGCAGCGTGATCGGGAACGAACTGATACGGTGGAAAAGATCCACCCGGAAACTTTCGTTTGCCACCATCTCCTCAAGATTGCGGTTGGTCGCGACAATGATCCGGACGTCGGCTTTTATCGGTTTGTGAGATCCGACTTTTTCATATACCCGTTCTTGCAATATCCGCAACAATTTTGCCTGCAGGTCCAGTGGCATATCGCCGATTTCATCAAGCAGGATGGTTCCCTTTTGCGCGAGGTCGAACTTGCCGTCCCGGTCACGGTCCGCGCCCGTGAACGCCCCTTTGACATGGCCGAACAGTTCCGATTCCAGCAGGGCGGATGGTATGCCGGCGCAGTTCACCGCCACAAAGCTGTTTGCCATGCGGGGGCCGGAGAAATGGATCGCGCGGGCCAGAACTTCTTTGCCGGTTCCGCTTTCCCCGTAAATGGCCACGGAGGTGTTGATGGTGGCGGCCACTTTTTCGGCCGTTTCCAGCACCCGTTTCATCAGGGCGGATTGGGTGACGATATTGTGGAAGCTGTATTGCTCTTTTAACTGGCTTTTGAGCTTTACGTTTTCTTCATTGAGCCGCCGGAATTCCAGGCTGCGCCGGATGGCTGCAACCAGTTCCCGCGGTTCGAACGGCTTTATCATGTAGTCAGTGGCGCCGTCCTTCATGGTGGCGACCGCCATATCGATGCTGCCGTGACCAGTCAACATGATGAACGGCAACGAGCTATTCCGCTTCTTCACCTCTTTAAGGAGACCCGGCCCATCCAGGTGGGGCATCTTTTGGTCGGCAATGACCATATCCGCGTCTTCCTGGTCCAGGATGCCGAGCGCTTCAAGCCCATTGCGGGCGGTGAATATCTGAAAGCCTTCCCCCCTGAGGATGCTTCCTAGTGTTAGTAAGGCCACCTCGTCGTCATCGACGATAAGCACCGATGCTTCGTAATTCCCCATATAGTCCCCCGGCGCCCATTATGCGCCAAACCGCCGCCGCAAGGCAAACCGCCTATAAAGCGCCTGTGGATCGGCGCGCTTATAAGCGGCTATTGAGAGGTGCCCGGAGTAAAGGTCATTTTTTAAAGGTCTCGTGCCGTGCTTTGCAATATAATTAGCGGCGTATATGACGAAAAAGCATGAGCGGGCGGATTTCGGGAAAATAACCAACTATCCCATCGGCGAGCGGACGAACAAGGTGAAGGTTGCCGATTTCGCCAACGTCGGCCGCTACCGCGCGTCGAAAAACATCGCCGACCTGTTGCCGAAACAGCTTAAGGCGGCGGATCTCAAGGCCATTGTGGGCCACCTGCGGGCCGCGGCAAAGCACAACAAAGGGGTCATCTTTGCCATCGGCGCGCACGTCATCAAGGTCGGCTGCTCCAGCATCCTCATCGATTGGATAGAGCGCGGCATCATCACCGGCATCGCCATGAACGGCGCGGGGGCGGTGCACGACCTTGAGATCGCCCTCATCGGCCAGACCAGTGAGGACGTGGAAGAGGAAGTAAAAACGGGCCGCTTCGGCATGGTGGAAGAGACCGCCGCCATGACGATGGAGGCGTTGCGCGCCTACCCCGATATGGGCTTCGGCCAGTGTATCGGCCAGTACATCCTCGACAGGAAAATGCCATACGCCGGCAAAAGCATCCTCGCCGCCTGCGCGGCCAAGGGGATACCGGCCACCGTTCACGCCGCCATCGGCTGCGAGATCACCCATATCCACCCGCTGACGGACGGCGCGTTGGTAGGCGGAAAGAGTTTCGACGATTTCCGCGTTTTCACCGCCATGCTCAAAACGCTCACCGGCGGCGGCTGCTATTTCAATGTCGGTTCGGCGGTCATCCTGCCGGAAATTTTCATCAAGGCGCTTTCCGCCGCCCGTAATTTGGGGGACGATGTGCGCGATTTCACCGCCGTCGATTTCGACATGACCATGCACTACCGCCCGGGCGTGAACGTGGTGCACCGCCCCGTCACCACCGGCGGCAAGGGATTCCGCGTGACCGGCCACCACGAGCTGTTGTTGCCTCTGCTGTATCACCTGTATGAAAACGGTAATTTCTGATGAAGCTTCGCGTGCTTGGCTCCGGCAGCGAGGGAAACGCCACCCTTATCCATTCTGAAACCACCGCGGTGCTGATCGACGCCGGGTTCGCATGCCGGGAACTGGAAAACCGCCTCAAGCTGGCCGGTTTTATGCCGGGGGAAATCAAGGCCATCGCCATTACCCACGAACACACCGACCACCTCCGCGGCGCGGCCCTTTTTTCGCGCCGGTATGATATACCGCTGTACCTCACCCACGGCACGCGGCTGGCCGGCAACGGTCAACTGGAAAAAGCGGGCCGGATAGAGACCGTCATCCCCGAAGAACCATTCACCGTGGGGGACATCACGTTGCACCCTTTTCCCGTTCCGCATGACGCCGCCGAGCCGGTGGCGTACCTGAGCGAATGCGGCGGAAGGCGCGCGCTGGTAATGACGGACTTGGGGTGCGTTACCGTGCGCGCCATGGAAAATTTCCGCCTTGCGCATCTCGCGCTGGTGGAAAGCAATCACGATCCGGAATTGCTGGCTATCGGCCCCTACCCGTGGCCGTTGAAGCAGCGCATTAAGGGCAAGCTGGGGCATCTTTCCAATGACGATTGCATGCGGCTGTTGTCGGACGCGGCTGGGGAAGGCCTCGGCACCGTTATCTTCGCCCACTTGAGCCGGCAGAATAACAATCCGAATCTCGTCCGCCTGGGAGCCGACAGCTTTATCGCCGCGGCGGGCCAGCGGATAACATATGAAATAGCACGGCAGGATCAGCCGGGCGCATTGCACGATGTATAAGGAGCCAAATCGATGATTGAGCGGTATACCTTGAAGGAAATGGCCACCCTCTGGTCGATGCAAAACAAATTCGCCGTCTGGCTGGAAGTGGAGATCGCCGCGTGCGAGGCCCACCACAAGCTGGGGAACATCCCCGCCGATGCGCTGGCGGTCATCAAACAAAAGGCCAAGTTCGATGTTGCCCGCATAGATGAGATCGAGAAAGAAGTGCGGCACGACGTGATCGCCTTTACCACCTCCGTGGCCGAATTCATCGGGCCCGAAAGCCGGTATGTCCACATGGGGCTTACCTCGTCCGACGTGGTGGATACCGCCCTCTGCGCGTTGATGAAACGCGCCGGGGGGTTGATCCTGGAAAAGCTGGACCTTTTCCTCGCCGCGCTTGAAAAGCAGGCGCACGCCTACAAAATGACGCCGTGCATGGGGCGCACCCACGGCGTCCATGCCGAGCCGACGACCTTCGGCCTCAAGCTGGCGCTCTGGCACGCCGAGATGCGGCGCAACCGCCTGCGGCTGGTAAACGCCATCGAAACCATCAGCGTGGGGAAAATATCCGGCGCGGTGGGCACCCACGCTCATTGCAGCCCGCAGATCGAGAAGTACGTTTGTGAAAAGATGGGCCTTGTTCCCGCCCCCATCAGCACACAGATCATTCAGCGCGACCGGCACGCCGATTACATGGCGGCTCTTGCCATCACGGCTGCCACTATCGAAAAGATAGCGCTTGAAATACGGCATCTCCAGCGCAGCGAGGTGTTGGAGGCTGAAGAGCCGTTCCATCAGGGGCAAAAAGGCTCTTCCGCCATGCCGCACAAGCGGAACCCGGTGCAGTGCGAACAGATGTGCGGCTTGGCCCGCGTGATGCGCGGCAACATGCATACCGCCCTGGAAAACGTGGCGCTGTGGCACGAGCGCGATATCAGCCACAGTGGCGCCGAGCGGGTTATCGTGCCGGATAGCACCACCCTGCTGCATTACATGCTTGAAAAGATGCGCAAAGTTATCGAGGGGTTGCATGTGTACCCCAAGCGGATGCTCAGGAATATCGACGCCACCTATGGCCTTTTCTATTCACAAAAAGTGCTGCTGGCATTGGTGGAAAGCGGCATGGTCCGCGAAGAGGCTTACGCGCTGGTGCAAGGACTGGCAATGCGTTGCTGGCGCGAAGAGCTTCTGTTCAAGGACCTGGTGATGGACGAGCCGAAAATCACGGGGCGGCTGGGCCAGGCCCGGATTGAAGAATTGTTCGACCTGAACTATTATCTAAGGAACGTGGACGAAATTTTCAAACGTGTATTTGGCGGCTGACCGCCGCATCGGGAGGAAACCGTGACCAAACAGCTGGAAAAGATTTACGAGGGGAAGGCCAAAATCCTTTACCTCACCGACAACCCGGATCAGGTGATACAGCATTTCAAGGACGATGCCACCGCGTTCAACGCGCAAAAGCGCGGCACCATCGCGGACAAAGGGGTGATGAACAATATGCTCACCGCCCACCTTTTCGAGTTCCTGGAAAAGAACGGGGTGAAAACCCACTTCGTGAAAAAGCTCAACGACCGCGACATGCTGGTGAAAAAAGTGTCCATCGTCCCCGTTGAAGTGGTGGTTCGCAACGTGCTTGCGGGTTCGCTAGCCAAAAAACTGGGCAAAGACGAGGGGAGCCAGCTGGCCCATCCGGTGGTTGAATACTATTACAAGGACGATGCGCTGGGCGACCCGATGATCATGCCCGACCATGTACTGGTTTTCGGCTGGGCCACCCAAAGCGAGCTGGACACCATTCGCGCGGCGGCGCTGCGGGTGAACGGCCTGTTGCTGGAGCTTTTCAAAAATCATGGCATCCGGCTGGTCGACTTCAAACTGGAATTTGGACGCTTCAAAGGCGAGATTATCCTCGCGGACGAGTTCTCGCCTGATACCTCCCGCCTGTGGGATATGGAGAGCGGCGAAAAGATGGATAAGGACCGCTTCCGCCGCGACTTGGGCAAAGTGGAAGAATCGTATCGCGAAGTTGTGCGGAGGATATGCGGGCAATGAAGGCAAGAGTGACGGTGACGTTGCGCGAAGGCATTCTGGATACGCAGGGGAAAGCGGTGGAGCACGCGCTCCACTCGCTCGGTTTCACAGGGGTTAAAAACGTCCGCATCGGCAAACATATCGAGATGGATGTTGACGGCGCGGACGCGGCGGCCGTTCAGCGGCAAGCGGATGACATCTGCAGAAAGCTGTTAAGCAATCCGGTAATGGAAAATTTCCGGGTCACCGTGGAAGAAGGGAAATAAAGTGGACATCGCCGGGATCAAGAACATCATGTGTGAGATACCGATGTTCGATAACATCAAGCAATCAGACATTGTTATTCTCGCCAGCAAGCTGGAACACCGCCGTTATCCGGCCGATACAATGGTGGCGAAGGAGGGATCCGCCGGCGATTCCGTGCTGTTTATCACCAGCGGAAAAGTGGAGATACGCAAAGAGAGCCTTGACGGCAAGTACACCATGCTTGCCCAGCATGGAAAAGGGAGAAGCGTGGGTGAAATGGCGCTGGTGCGGGGCGAGGCAACGCCGCGCGGAGCCAGCATCGTCGCCACTGAACCGACCGAAGCGCTTTTTCTCTCTCGCGCCAATTTTGACATTCTCATAGAAAAAAATCCTTCCATCGCCATACAGATACTGCGCAATATCGCCTCGACCATAAGCGACCGCCTGGATCACCTCGGCAGCCGCTTCGCCGACAACCAGCGCTGATGGCCGCCATGAAGAATCCTAAAATCGGTGTGGTGCTGTTTCCCGGCGCGAACTGCGAACGGGATACGATTCATGCCGCGTCACTGCTTCCCGGCGCTTCCGTGCGCCACATTTGGCATAAGGATACCTCGGTGGGGAACCTCGACGTGGTATTCCTTCCCGGCGGTTTTTCGTACGGCGATTACCTCCGTTGCGGCGCCATAGCCCGCTTTTCACCGGTAATGCGGTCGGTCGTGGAGTTTGCGGAAAAAGGGGGGATCGTCATCGGCATCTGCAACGGCTTCCAGGTGCTTACCGAATGCCATCTGCTGCCGGGCGCGCTGTTGATGAACGAGTCGCGCAAATTCATCTGCAAGAACATTCATGTCCGCGTTGAACGTAACGACATCCCCGCCACGCGCGCGTTGAAAAAAGGGGATGTGCTGAAACTTCCCATCGCCCATGGCGAAGGGCGCTTTTACGCCCCCCCCGAAACGCTGCAAGCACTGGAAGCCAACGGCCAGGTAGTGGTGCGGTATTGCGACCAAAGCGGCAACATAACGCGCGAGGCCAATCCCAACGGCGCGCTCAATAACATCGCCGGCATTTGCAACGAGCGCGGCAACGTGTTTGGATTGATGCCGCATCCCGAACGCGCCGCCGAGCCGATTTTGGGCAATACCGACGGTTGGGGAATTTTACAATCGCTCCTGATGTGACAGCCAGCGGGGGCCGTGGCATGATCAACCGGCTTATCGAAAGGATATACCGCACCCCCCTCATTCATATCTTTTGGATCAGCGTTGCGCTTTCCGTAATGTTATCCGAGTTCATCACCAGCGCCATGAGCCTGCATTTCAACGGGGTGGTGACGGACGACTATTTGATCACCGGCGCGGTTGCTTCGTTCTTCGTGTCGGGCGGGGTGACGTTGCTTATCATCGCGTTCATCAACCATTTGCGTTCGGTTGATGCCCGCCATCAGGCCGAGAAGGCCGCAACTTCCGCCGTTAACCTGCGGCTTGCCGCCGCGGTAGAGCAGACCGGCGAGGGCGTGTATATCACCGACGCCGGCAACAAGATCGTGTACGCCAATCCGGCCTTCACCCGGATCACCGGCTATCCCGCCGAAGAAGTTTTGGGGAAAACGCCCGACTTCCTGAACAGCGGCAAAAATACGGAACAGTTTTACCGGACGATGTGGGAAACGCTGCGAGATGGCAAGATGTGGGAGGGGCGCTTCATCAACCGCCGCAAGGATGGCAGCCTCTTTGAGCAGCTCACCGGGATTTCCCCGGTGTATGGCGCGGATGGAACGGCCACCCACCATGTGGCGGTGATGCGCGATGTGTCGCGGGAGGAGATGCTCAACCGCGCCCGGCGCTATTTTACGGCGGTCACTTCGCACGAACTGCGCACCCCCTTGAGCCGCCTGCAGCTGGTGGAGGCGTTGATAACCTCGGCGCTAACCGCCCCGCCGGATCAGCCGGTAATTCTGCGTCAGGCCGCTGAGGGGCTGGCGCACTGCCGCAAGGATTTCGATGACATCCTTGCCACCACCGACCTGTTGGCGCAGTTGAGCGGCGGCGAACTGCAGAAAGAACACCCCTCCTGTCATCTTTATTTTCTTTTGCGGCAGTGCGCCGCCCATACCGGCAAGCGCATCGACGAGGAACGGAGAGGAATTACGTTCACCGTCGACTTGGCACGGTTGCCCGCGTTTTCCACCGTACCTGCAAATCAGGAAATGCTTGGCTGGGCGGTGAACGAGTTGTTGGCGAACGGGGTGCGCTTCACGCCGGACGGAGGATCGCTAACGCTGGAAGCCAGCGTCGACGGAGACCGGGCGGTCATTGCGGTAACCGATACCGGCATTGGCATTCCCGAAGGGAGCGGCCGCTATGTGTTCGAGCCGTATTTCGCGTTGGAGGACATCGCTCTCCACTCGTCGGGCAAGTACCGCTTCAAAAGTGGCGGGATGGGATTGGGATTGACGCTGGTTAAAATGGTGATGGAACAAATCAACGCCGAATTTTCCCTCACGAGCGAAGGCGAGAACCGCGGCTCCCGCGCGGTGATCAGGATCAGGATGGAGGGCGGCTCGGCCGCCGCTTAACCCTTCGCCCGCTTACAGGGGGCGCGGGCCTTGTTGCCGCGCCAGGCGGCGGGCGGCGCGTTTTTCAAACCACCCCTCCGCCAACGAATAAACGCTGGGCACCACCAACAGCGTGAGGAATGTCGACGATATCATGCCGCCGATGACGGCAATGGAAAGCGGGGCGTTGGTTTCGCTTCCTTCGCCCAATCCCATAGCGGAGGGCAGCATGGCGAAGATCACCGTCAAGCTGGTCATCAGCACCGGCCTCATGCGCACGGGGCAGGCTTCGCGCAGGGCGGTTTCGATATCCTTCCCCTCCGCGCGCAGCTGATTGGCGAAGTCGACCAGCAGGATGGAGTTCTTGGCGACCAACCCCATCAGCAGCACCAGCCCGATCATCGAAAAGATGTTGAGCGTGCTGCCGGTGATCCAAAGTGCGGCAAGGCCGCCGATGATCGCCAGCGGCTGCGCCACCATGATGATGAGCGGTTGCGTGAAGCTGTTGAACTGGCTGGCCAGCACCATGTACAGCAGGATAATCGACGTGGTGAAGGCAAATATCATGTAGCCCACCGTTTTGGCGAATTCCTCCGCTTGGCCGCGCATCATCACCGTGTAGCCCAACGGGAGGATTGAAGCGGCGGTATCTTTCACCTTTTGCGCCGCGGCGGCCAACGGAATGGCGGGATCGGAAAAGAAATTGGCGGCATATTTGAGGTCAAGGCGGCTGATGACCGCCGGGCCCAGCTCTTTTTTGAACGATGCAATGGAATCAAGACGCACCATCGTGCCGTCGTGCGTTCTGACGTATATCTTTTTAAGGTCGGCGGGGTGTTCCACGTTCCCGTCGGCGGCCTTGATGCGGACGTCGTACCGCTCGCCGTCCCCCGGCTCGTCGTTGTATTTCGCCACGTCGAAGCCCCCTACCAGTACGTTCACCGCCATCGCCATATCCATGGCGGAAAGTCCCAGGTTGGCCGCGCGGGCGCGGTCGATGCTGATGTTCACCTGTGGCATGTCGGTTTGGAGGTCGAGGTCGAGGCGTCCCAACGCGCCGTCGGCGGCCAGCTTTTTCTTTATTTGATCCGCCAGCGCGGCCACCTGGTCGAAGTTGACGCCGCTCAAGGTGAATTGGAGCGGTTCGCCGCGTCCTCCGCTTACTATGGGAACGGCGGAGGGAAACGCCATCACCCCCGGTATCATCGCAAATTTCGCCGCCAGCGCGTCCATCACTTGATGCTGCTTGAGCGCGCGCTCCCCCTTTGGTTTAAGGCGGACGAATGCCATCCCCTGGTTCATCTGGCCCTGCATGCCGATAGCGGTGAAATACGTCTGGACTTCCTTTTGGCTGGCCATTGCTTTTTCCACCGCCGTCAGGCGGCCCGCAACGTAATCGATGCTGGAGCCAAGCGGTGTTTTCAAAAACACTATAAAGCGTCCTTCATCTTCTTTCGGCGCGAACTCTTTTCCCACCATTGCGAAGAAAAAGCCGGTGGAGAGGACGGCGGCCATGGTAAACAGCACCACTTTCCACCGGTGGAAAAGCGCATATTCCAGCATCATTATGTAAAAACGGTCCATCGCGTGGAATGCCCGGTCAAAAAACCGGTAGATCGGGCCGTGCGTTTCCTTGTCCGTCATCACCAAAAAGCGCGAGCAGAGCATCGGCGTCAGCGTCATGGAGACGAACCACGAGGCAATGACCCCCACGGTGACAACCACCGCGAACGATTGGAAAAACCGCCCGATGATCCCCCCCATGAATATCACGGGGAAGAAAATGGATATTAAGGTAAGCGTCGCCGCCAACACGGCAAACACCACCTGTTGCGACCCGTTGATCGAGGCCGATATCGGGTCGCGGTCGATGTGTTCGCGGTGGCGGTAGATATTTTCCAGCACCACGATGGCGTCGTCCACCACCACGCCGATAAGCAGCAGCAACGCCAGCAGCGTGAGGGTGTTGAACGTAAAGCCGGAAAAATACATTGCGGCGATGGCGGATAGGAGTGAAACCGGTATGGCGGTGGCGATGATAAAGGTTGCGCGGAAGCTCTTGAGGAACAGGAAGACCACCAGCGCCGCCAGCATTACCGACTCAAGGATGTGCTCCTTAAGGGAGTCCACCATCGCTTGAATGAAAAGGCCGTCGTTCGAGGCCTCCTGGATGATCAGTCCGGGGGGGAGCTGGGGAAGTATCTCGCTTTGAAGCCGCTCCTGCACCTTGCGGATGACTTCTATCGTGTTGGAGCGGCTCACTTTTACGATGCCCAGCCCCACGGCCGGTTTCCCGTTGAAGTTGGCGACCTGGCGGTAATCGGCAAGGCCGTCTTCCACCCGCGCCACGTCTTGCATCCGTATCGGCGCGTTCTCCTTGAAGCCGATGATCATGCCGCGCATATCTTCTAGGTTGTGGAATTCGGCGTCCAGCTTGACGAGGTACTCCATGTTGGTGCCGGAAAGAAACCCCCCCGGCAGCACCACGTGCTCGCCGCCAAAGGCCCCCAGCACGTCGTTGGCCGAGATTCCCAGGCCCGCCATCGCCGCCAGGTTCAGGTTCACCCGTATCTGCCGTTTGCGTTCGCCGCCGATCATCACCTGTCCCACGCCGTCGATATTTTCCAGCCGTTTCTTGATGACGTTGCGGGCGTACAGGTTTAGGTCGCCGAGTGTCCGGTCGCCGCTGAGGGCCAGCCACATCACTGGTTGCGCTCCCACTTCCACTTTGGCGACCACCGGATTGTCGATTCCTTTCGGCAGTTGGCGCAGCGACTGGTTTACCTTTGCCTGCACCTCATTAAAGGCGACGTCGACGTTTTTACTGAGATCAAACTCGATCACCACCATCGATACGCCGGGCGAGCTGGTGGACTGGATGTGGTTGATTCCCGGCACGGAATTGACTGCCGCCTCGATGACGTTGGTGATGTTGGAGTCGATGACATTCGGATTTGCGCCGGCCATCGTGGTCATAACGGTGATGACGGGGAATTCGATTTGCGGGAAACGGTCGATTCCCAGCCGGGTGTAGCCGATGTAACCGAGCAGCATCAGCACGCCGCTCATCATGTACGCCAGAACGTGGCGGCGTATTGACAGCTCGGGCAGCGTCATTTCGATCCGTCCGCGGCGGAAGCCGTTTTCACCGCCGCCCCGTCGGCAAGGTAGCTGGCGCCGTCGGCGGCAAGGGTTTCATCCCCCTTGAGGCCGCTGGTGATTTCCACCATGCCCCCCTGCCGCTCGCCCGTTTTCACCGGTACGGCGTGTGCCGTGTTGCCGGTGATTGTGTAAACCACTTCGCCGGAGGGGCGGAGCACCACGCAGAGTGCTGGCACCACCACCGCCGTTTTACGGAAATCCAGCAGAACCGAGCCGGTGACGCTGGCGCCCGGCATCCAGCCGCCGGGGTTGTCCCTGTTCACGATCACGTCTATGGAGCGGCTGCCGGCGGTGATTACCGGACGGATTTCCGATATCTTCCCCTCGATCACGGTGTCCGGGGTTGTGGGGCTGGTTATTCGGACGGCCTGTCCCGCCGCGAAGCGGCGGGCGATGGATTCGGGGAACGGCAGATGTATCTGCAGGCGGTTGCTCCCGGCGATGACAAACATCGGCTTGCCGGGATTTACATAGTCCCCCTCGGCCACCAGCCGGCTTTGCACCTTCCCGTCGAGCGGAGCGGTGATGGTGGCCCTTTTCAGGTCGCGCGTGGCGGCGGCAAGCTGGCTCCGCAATGCCGTCAGTTGCGTCTGCGCGTCATCAAGCTGGCTCTCGGGGATAACCTTTTCGGCAAACAGATTTCTCAGGCGGGATATGTTTTTTTCCGCGTTTGATGCCGCCGCGAGGGCCGCTTCATGCCGCAGCTTCAGGTCGCCGTCGTCGATTCTCGCCAGCGCCTCACCCGCGCGCACCGCCGCGCCATTATCAACCAACACGGCGCTCACCCGGCCGCCCACTTCGGCCGATACGGCGGGAGCCTCGGGTCCCTCGATGTAGCCCACCGATTCCTCCCGGATTTCCACGGGGCGCAGCTCCGCCTTCATGGCAATAACCGGCACGGGACGGGGGCCATTGCCGGCCTGTGATGCCTCTTTTTTCTTGCAGCCGGCCGACAGCAACAATGCCGCCGCGCATAATGCCGCCGCCATCCGCCTGTTCCGTCCGGAGCCGAATATGTCCATTGCGCGTTTCTCCCTTTTACCGTTAGCGCGGCCTGATGCCGTTGAGCAATATTTCAGAAACCGTTTTTACATAGCCTTCCGGGTCATCCGCGAAGGTCACTTCGCGGTAATGACGGAGCACATCGTTATTCTGAAAGAAAAATATGTTCGCCGCCAGCACCAGGGCCGTCACCGCGGCGGGATCCAGGTCTTTGCGCAGTTCGCCGTTTTTTTGCCCTTTGCGTACGAGCGTGGTGAGCGCGGAAAAATTCCGGGCGAAGCCGCTTTCGGCGATCTCGCGCCCCCGTTTGCGGCTGTCCGTCAGCAGTTCGCGCAGGATAAGCCGCGACATGTCGGGATGACTGTGCATGCCCTCTATATGCGCCTGCGCAAAAAGTTCAAGCTTGCGCGATACCGTCCCGCCGCTTTCTTCAACGTTTTCCAGCAGGCTTTTAATGCTTTCGGCGGCGAAGCGCAGCGCCGCCTGATGCAGGTCATCCTTGGCGCGGAAGTGGTGATAGATGTTGGCCTTGCTCGTTCCGGCCTCTTTGGCGATGGCGCTCATGGATACGGCGGCGAAGCCGTGCTTGGAGAAAAGCTTTTCCGCGGCGGCAAGTATGCGGCTCACGACGGGGCAACACTCTTTGACCGCAACTTTTTTAACGGAAACGGTTTTTGCCACAACTCCTCCATGATTTGCCCGACCAACCGGCCGGTCAGCAGCCATTATCCCCCATTTCCCAACACTGTCAAGCATGTGCTGGGGCGGCGTTTTCACGCACCCGTCTTCCGTGGCGGAAAACCGGCCAAGGGGTGACGATCCCCTTTTTCTTGCCGCGCCGCCCGCTCACCCGGTATCCTGTTTCCATGATGCGGAACGGCGGGCGATCTGGCTATACCCTCGTGGAGCTGCTCATCGTGATGGCGGTCATTGCGATGGTGGCGGGGTTGGGCGTGCCGTTTTTCGCACGCTCGCTTGAGCGGGCGGAACTGAAATCAGCCGCCGGGGAGATGGCGGCACTGATGCGGCTGACCCGTCAAGAGGCGATCTCGCGCAAAACGGTTTTCTCAACCGTCATAGACCCCGCGCGCAAAACGGCCTACGCCATTGAGGGGCGGTTCGATGCCGGGAACCCGGCGGGGCCGTTCAACGGCGAAGCAGTGAACATTCCCGATGCCGCAAAGGTATGGACGCCCCGCGGCGGGCTGCTGCTTCTGGAATTCAGCCCCGCCGGAACCGCCACCGCCTGCGACCTCGCCGTCACCTCCGCGAAAGCGGATGGCGCCGATGACGAAGGCGGTTACCGCGTGACCCTTGATCCGCTCTCCGGTCGCGCCCGGGTGATCCGCAATGGGGCGGCGGACAAATGAAAAGGGCGATCTTTTCCCATCTCGGTTTCACGTTATTGGAGATACTCGTCGCCGTCACCATTCTCGCCGTATCGTTCACCGCCATCTTCCATCTTTATGGCGGCACGCTCCGCAACATCGGGCGGGGCGAACGTCACGCGCGGGCGGCCGTGCTGGGCGGCGAAAAACTGGAGGAGCTTCTGGCCCACAGCCCCTTTCCTCCGCCGGGCGAACAGGGGGCTTTTCCCGGCAATCCGGACTATTCATACAAAACAACCGTAGAGGAATATCAGGAGCCGGTAGGGCGGAAGGAAAAAAATATCCCGCGCGATGCCGCCGAGCGGACGGCCCTTTACCGCCTTGCGGTGAAGGTGGAATGGAAAGACGGCACCGCCACAAAAGAGCTTGTCCTGAACACCCTCAAGGCGGTGGTGGAGCCGAACCGGTGAGGAACCAGCGCGGTTTCACCCTGCTCGAGCTGCTGATCGCCATCACCCTGTTGGCGGCGATCACCGCCATTCTCGCCGCCGGATTCCACCTTTCGCTCCGTTCGTGGGAGGCGGGGCGTGGCCGGATGGAGGGGCATTACGATTTCACCGAGGGGATGGGCCTGATCGCGGGCCAGCTCAAAAGCGCGAGGGCGGTCAATCTGGTGAACGAAAAGAACGAAAAAGTCATCGCCTTCCACGGCGAGGCGGAGAAACTCCTCTTTGTGGCGAACGCCCCGCGCCTCAAAGCGCTGACGGATGCCGACGGCTTTTATCTGCAAAGACTGTCGTTCGACGCGGAGAAGAAGAGTCTCCTTTTTTCCGAAGCGCCGTTTAATCCGCATACGCCGGTTGAGGAAGTGAAATGGACAGACGTGCCTATGGGGGAGGGGACGGTCAAGGGCTTTAAGTGCGAGTACCTTTACCGCGAAGGGGCGGGAAGTGATGTAAAGGATGTCTGGCGCGAAAAAAGCGCGGGCGACAAGGATGTGGACGCAATGCCGCTGGCGGTACGTCTCTCGCTGACAGTGGAGGAGGGCAACGATCCGTTTGTCTGGCCGCCGCTTATCGTGCGGATAGAGCCGGGCGCCGCTGTGGCCCCGGAGGTGGCGCGGTGAAGCGGGCACGGGGCGAGCGGGGCATTGCGCTGCTGCTGGTGATCTGGGTACTGGTGATTCTGGCGGCGTTGGCGGCAGAGATGGCGATGAGCGCGCGCGGCGATATAGGGGCGGTACGCAACTTCAAGGAGGGGCGTGAGGCATATTATCTCGCCCGCGCCGGTGTGCAGATGGCGTTCGCGGAGTTGCTGGAGGATTTCGATTACGTTCATATCAAAGACGGGCAGGATATTTTGGGGCGCGCGGGCGATGATCTGAAAGAGCCGGAGTTTTCGCCGCGCCAGGTAAAGTTCGGCGGCGGGCTGGCGGCGTATGTCATTACCGACGAGAACGCGAAGCTGAACCTCAACGCGTTGGCGCGCGACGAAGGTGGGCTGAGGCGCCTCTTCAAAACATTGTTCCCGGACGGGATTGAAGGTGAAGATACAGTCATCGACAGCATCCTCGATTGGGCGGACGCCGACGACTTCCACCGCCCAAACGGTGCTGAGAGTGATTACTATCAATCACTAAAACCCCCCTATAAGGCGAAGAACGGCGATTTCGACAGCGTGGCCGAGTTACGGCGGGTAAAAGGGGTTTCTCCCCAAATATTCGCCGCGCTGGAAAAGGTTCTCACGGTTTATTCAGCCGGGGCGCTGAACCCAAACACCGCAACGCCCGAAGTTCTGTTGGCGTCCGGTATGGCGCAGGATAAGGTGAGCGCCATTATGGATGCGAGAGATCACGGCGCCGTTCCCGACCCGAACGGCAAGTCGGATACGTTTGCGATCGTCGCCACCGGCCGCTTCGAGGGGAGCGCCTTAATCCGTTCGGTGCGGGTGGTGGTGCGCAAGACGGCCCCCCGCCGCCTCACGCTTCTGGATTGGACCGACGATTATTACGAACCCCCCGCCTCCAGGAAACCGCCATCCGTCCCGCCCGCCAACGCACGGTTTCAAAGAAGATAATTGGCGGCGTAATGGGGCAGAAATATTTTGGCTGTTTTCCTTTCCCCTCGTCTTGTAAACTCACCGTGCCATGAAAAAGCTGATACGCGGTATTGTCGAGTTCCGGAGCAAGCTGCGCCCGGAGTACGCCGAGACATTCGCCCGGCTGGCATTGGGGCAAAACCCGGATACCCTCTTCATCGCCTGCTCCGACAGCCGCGTGGTGCCCAATCTCTTTGCTTCCACCGATCCCGGCGATCTTTTCGTCATCCGCAACGTCGGCAATCTCATTTCCCCCTGCGGGGCGGACGGCGTATCGCTGGGGGACGTGTCGGAGGCGGCGGCCATCGAGTATTCGGTTCTCTCTCTCGGCATTTCCAATATCGTCGTCTGCGGCCACTCGGAATGCGCCGCGATGAAGGAATTGATAGCCACCAGCGCGGGGGTCGATATGCCGATGTTCAAGACTTGGCTGTACAACGGCTATCCTTCGCTGGCCCGGATGGATGCCGCCACATGGATAGACCAAAAGCTTGCGCCGCATAACAGGCTTTCGCAGGCGAATGTCCTCCAGCAGTTGGAACATCTCAAGAGCTACCCTTCCGTGAAAAGGCTGATGGACGCCGGGAAACTCTCCTTCCATGGCTGGTGGTTCGATATAGCCCATGCCGAGGTTTTCGCCTACGAAGAAGAGCTGGGGTTCGTGTTGATCGACGAGACGGAAGCGCAACGCATCATCCAGCGTATGAACCGCAAAAACCCTTAGCGCCGTTTTCAATAATTCTGAAATTCCGGAGGATGCACCCTACCCATAAACGTATGGGGCATGGAAGCGGCTAAAGGGCCTGGGGTCTTGCTTTTAGCATTTTCCGAAAGGCTGCAAAGCAAGACCTCAGAAGTTCCACTTCATCAGAGGATCGGGGCGTCCTTGTTCTCTTTCTTGCCTGCGGCGTATTTCTTGAAGGACTCCTTTCCTTCTTCATGCCACCAGGCATCATAGTGATTCCAGTCGCCGCATTCGCCGGCATCCTTCCTCGTCCATCCGCACCATCCGCCGTAGCGGTGTCCGTGATGGCCGTGCCGATGTCCGATGGAGCCGAACAGCAGCCGCGCCAGGATCAACAATCCCAACGCTTGCATGTAGGAAATTGTTCCCAAGGCGAAGACGGCAGGGAACAGGGCATTCCAGAGCAGTTGCACCACAAATCCGACAACCAGAATTGCCGCACCGGCAAATAAAACGCAGCCAAAGCAGCGGCAGTAGCAGGGTCGGTTGGTGCACTCTTTTTTATCGGAGGCACATTTATCAAACATGGCTTTTTCCTTTCCGTTATCGGTTAACAACACGGATAAGCGAGCCTCGCTCATGCTTATATTCTACGTCCGATTTGACCCGGTGGGCTTTTTATCAGGCTTTTAAGGGAATCTTTTGAAGATGAAAAAAATGGGGTGGACAGTGGGAGGTGCCCACCCCTAACCGGAGAGGAGGAAATAGTAGGTATTTCCACCTGCACCAATAACCAAGCAATCGCCGTGCCAATGGTTTTCCCTTTATTGTCAATGTCATGCATAAGGTCGGAAAACCGCGAGTGTATACAAAAGTATTATTTGTGCAGGAAAAAGTTATACATCTGCCAGCGACAGTGCCAGCGCGGGATCGCCGCGCCGAAAAAAAGCTATGAGGCGGCAAGCTAATGCAATAGAATGTGCACATATGCGAATACACACCAATCCGAAGCTGACCATCTCATCGGGCAAGTGGCGCGTTGCGCGCTCGAACGTTGCGTTCACCTTTCCTGTCCGCCTTCTCCTCCTAAGCCTTTAATCCCCCTACGGCTTTAGGCGCCACTTTTTCGCCATTTATGGCGGCAATCGTTTAATATAGGCAGGGTAAAGGACAAAAATATGGCTAACATAACCATTTTCGATACTACGTTGCGCGATGGCGAGCAATCACCCGGTTTTTCCATGAACATCGAGGAAAAACTGCAAATGGCCCATCAACTGGCGGCGCTGAACGTCGACGTGATAGAGGCGGGTTTTCCGGTCACCAGTGAGGGGGACTTCGCGGCGGTGAACCTGATAGCAAAAAAAGTGCGGGGGCCGGTTATCTGCGGCCTGGCGCGGATGGTGGAAAAAGACATCACGGCGGCGGGGCTGGCTCTGAAGCCGGCCAAGCGGCGGCGCATCCACGTGTTCATCAGCACGTCCGGGATACACATGAAGCACAAGCTGAAAAAGACGCCCCCCGAAGTGCTGGCGATGGCCAAAGCCGGCATTGCGATGGCCCGCAAATACACCAAGGACATCGAGTTCTCGTGCGAGGACGCCACCCGCAGCGATCCGGCGTTTCTGTACGAGATCATCACCGCGGCGATAAGGGCCGGCGCCACCACCGTGAACATACCGGATACGGTCGGCTACGCCATCCCCGCGGAGTACGGCGCGCTGATAGCCGGCATTGTAAGCAACGTGCCGAACATCAAAGACGCGGTCATCAGCGTACATTGCCACGATGATCTGGGGCTGGCGGTGGCGAATTCGCTGGCCGCCGTGCAGAACGGGGCGCGGCAGATCGAATGCACCATCAACGGCATCGGCGAGCGCGCCGGCAACGCCTCGCTGGAAGAGGTGGTGATGGCGTTAAAGGTCCGCCGCGATAACCTGAAGCATGGCGCCGGCATCCGCACACGGGAGATATACAAGACCAGCAAGCTGCTCACCGCCATCACCGGCATTCCCGTGCAGCCAAACAAGGCCATTGTCGGCGCGAACGCCTTCGCCCACGAATCGGGCATCCACCAGGATGGCGTCATGAAACGGCGGGAAACCTATGAGATCATGACCCCGCGGGAGATCGGCCTCTCTGAGAACCGGATGGTGATCGGCAAGCATAGCGGACGGCACGCGTTTGGAAAGAAAATGGCCGATTTGGGATTCAGCCTGAACAAAGAACAGCTGGATATGGCCTTTGAGCGGTTTAAAACGCTGGCTGACCGGAAAAAGGAAGTCTTTGACGAGGATCTGGAAGCGGTGATCGGCGACGAGATAGCCCAGCCCGGTCACATGTGGAGTGTGGAATATTTCCAGGTCACCACCGGAAACGGCATCGTTCCGACAGCCACGGTGAAGCTGAAAGACAAAAAAGGTGCGATAATGATGGAATCGGCAAACGGCGACGGCCCGATAGACGCAGTCTATCACGCCATCGACCGGATAACCGGCGTGAAGGGAAAGCTCCTGAACTATCAGGTGCGGTCCATCACCGGCGACAAGGATGCCGTGGGCGAAGTCGCCGTGCAGGTGGAATTTGGCAAGGGGTGCGTGGTGCGCGGGCGCGCCGCGAGCACCGATACGGTGGAAGCCAGCGCGCGGGCGTATGTTTCCGCGCTCAACCGGATGCTGGCGGAAAGACAGGGAAAGAAATGAGCTGGTTTACAAAGAAAAAAATCCCGCTGGGGAAAAGCGAACGCCGGGGAGGGGTTCCCGAAGGACTCTTCCTGAAATGCGAAGGCTGCGGCGAGATGGTGTATGCCGCCGAGTTCGAAGCCAACTGGCGCGTGTGTAAAAAATGCGGCAAGCACCACACCATGCCGGCCCGCCGCCGCATCATGTTGCTGATCGACGAAGGCAGCTTTGAGGAGGCCGATGCCGACATGCAGGCGGTGGACGTGCTTAAATTCAAGGATACCAAGCGGTACCGCGACCGGATCAAGAGCGCGCAAAAAGAGAGCGGCGAAATGGATGCCATCGTCTGCGGCAACGGCAATCTGGACGGCTATCCCGTCGAAATCGCCGCGTTTGAATTCGGATTTATGGGGGGATCGATGGGGGCGGTGGTGGGTGAAAAAATCACCCGCACCATCGAGCGCGCCGTGAACAACCGCGCGGCGGTTATCATCGTCTCCTGCTCCGGCGGCGCGCGCATGCAGGAAGGGGCGTTCTCGCTTATGCAAATGGCCAAAACATCGGCCGCGTTGGCCGAACTGGAAGAGGCCGGGCTGCCCTATCTGTCAGTGCTGGCCCATCCAACCGCGGGCGGCGTCACCGCGTCGTTTGCCATGCTGGGCGATGTCATTATCGCCGAACCGGACGCGCTCATCTGTTTTGCCGGCCCGCGCGTCATCGAGCAGACCATCCGCCAAAAACTTCCCGAAGGATTTCAGAAGTCGGAATTCCTCGTGGAGCACGGTTTTGTGGATATCATCGTGAAGCGCGATGAGCTGAAGGCTTCTATTGCCTCCTTGCTCCGCCACATGGGAACTAAAATGGCCCGCCGTGTTTCCCCCGCCAACGCTTGATGTTGCGTATTGGTGGCACGTGTAAATTGGTGGACAGGCCCCCGCAATCAGTTTAGAATTCCCGAATTGCAATTCCCGCCGGAGTGGCGAAATTGGTAGACGCAGGGGACTCAAAATCCCCCGTAGGCGACTATGTGCCGGTTCGAGTCCGGCCTCCGGCACCACTATTCCAAGGATCATGAACCGGGCTTGAAGCGAGGCTCCGGCGCGACCGAAGAGGGAGCGCAACCGGACAGGGACGTCCGGTTAGGAGGCGAGCCGGCCAGGACGAGCCGAAGCGTGACGCGCAGGCGAGTGATGGCGAGTCCGGCCTCCGGCACCACTATTCCTCTCGGCACCATTAAAAGTGGTTCGATAGGCTCATTCGAAAAAATGGGTGGAGGCCACTTCCGCTACAGGTCGGGAAATAATTCGGCAGTTTCCCAATCTTGTTTCCCAAAAAAGCGGAAAGCAGTAATAAAAAAAGCCCCGTGGCCGAAGCACACGGGGCTTTTTGAAAAAGCTCGTTATGGGTTAGTAGCGTCCGCCGCCGCCACCGCCGTAACCACCACCACCGCCGCCACGGCCGCCGCGGCCACCGCCGCCGCCGCCGAAGCCGCCACGGCCACCGCCACCGCCACCGGTGCGGGGTTCTTGCGGTTTTGCCTCGGCCACGCGCAAGGCGCGCCCTTCAACACTGACACCGTTGAGTTGGGCTATCGCCGCTTCCGATTCTTCATCGGTAGCCATTTCAACGAAACCGAACCCTTTGCAGCGATTGGTTTCGCGGTCAATGATTACCTTTGCCGATTCCACCGTTCCCGCTTGCTCGAACTGTTCGCGCAGCGATTCGTCGGTTGTGGAATAAGGCAGGTTGCCCACATACAGTTTCTTACCCATTAGAACTCCAAAAAAACACGTAACATAATTGACCCCGCCGACCGGAACTTAAGCCCACGCTTAATGGATCCCTAAATGCGGAGCATGACTAACGCTTAAATGCTAACACAATCCCCAAAAGTTGGAAAATTATATTTTTTATTTCCAGAAGGGTTGTACCGCATAAGGGTAAGGCCCCTATTTTGCGATGCTTGGATAATCCTCTATTATGTGGATTATATGCGAACAAAGCGGTGGCTTTATCTGGGCATTGGGGCCGCCGCCGGGTTTTTTGGCGGGCTGGTCGGGCTGGGCGGGGGTATCGTCATGGTGCCGCTGTTAACCGGCGCGGCGGGATTTTCACAACGCCGCGCCCATGGCACCAGTTTGGCTGCGCTGGTTTTCACCGGTATTGCGGGGGCCGCCACATATGCGTTGTCCGGCGCGGTTGATTTACTGGCGGCGGCGGCGTTGGCATCCACCGCCGTGCTTTCGGCGGGGGCCGGCGCGCGGAACGCGCATCACCTTCCGGCGGAAAAGCTCAAGCGGTATTTCGGGATTTTTCAACTGGGGATCGCCGCGTTGCTCTTCGCGAAACCGTGGCTTGTGCAAGGGGGCGCTCCCGCCGTGTGGACTAAAATTATTTTATTGCTGGCCACAGGGGCCTTCACAGGGTATCTCTCCGGGATGATGGGGGTTGGCGGCGGATCGATCATGGTTCCCGCCATGGTGCTGCTGGCCGGGATGGGGCAGCATGTGGCGCAGGGGAGCGCGCTATTGGCGATGGTTCCGGCGGGCATTGCCGGCGGGGCGGCGCACCACCGGCTGGGGAACGTGGCGAAGGATGCGTTGTGGTGGCTGCTGCCGGGGATCGTGGCGGGCACGTTTGCCGGGGGGCGGGCGGCTGCGGCTATCGACGGCGATTGGCTGCGGATGCTGTTTGCCTGTGTGCTGGTTTATGTGGGGACGCGGTACGCCATGACCCCCGCGGCGGCGGAAAAACCGGCATAACCGGCTTTCATGCTTTTCGTTCTTTTCAGCCAGAGGCGCCCATCCCCTCCAAATCCTCCAGCCGCTCCAAAAAACCGGAAAATACCCCCGCGGAAGGATAAATTGTTTGGGCATGAATTGTCACAAAATTGTGAGATTTCAAAAATCCTAAATCCTAGGTTTCTTCTACCAAGACCGAAAAGAGCCATCTCCATTCATTGGGCTTGACGAACCAGCATAAAGCGGCATCTGCGATATGTGCGATACGCAGAAAAAGGACGTAAAATGATTTCATGAAAAAGGATTCACGGCCACTTTTAACGCCGAGCCAGAAACAGATAGCAATCATATTTAGACTTCTTGCTTCGCCTGAAGGCATTGCAGTTTCGGCACTCATGCGGGACTACGAATTATCCTATAGGACATTCAGAAATTATTTGACTCATTTTCAAAACATACCGGATTTGGCCGATGACTTGGGTGACCCGCTCGTCATGGAAGATATCCGAGAAGGCGTTAAATATCTTCGGCTGAAACTTTCCATGATAGACGGCTCAAAAACTTCAGAACAACGTGCGCTGGCATTTTTATCTGGGATTTTATTGGAATTCCTTGAAGGAACCACTTTTTATGAGTCGTTACAGCAATTGGGTCACATCCATTCAAGCGATGGCATGAGGATTTTAGGGGTCAAATATCTTGACAGAAAAATATATTCAAAATTGCTACATCCCAAAATTTACGCCGGCAAAAGCGAGATTTTGAAGAAATCTATTTCAGTAGTCTTAAATCAGCGAAAAATCGACGTTAAATACAAAAGCCGAACGTCTAAATCGTTAGAGATGATAAAGCAATTTAAGCCGTACACTGTGCTGCATTACAGGTCAGGTCTTTATCTGGTGGGGGAATGCACACGCCAAGAAATGGGAAAGATTATTTACTTGGCAATCGAGCGTATCGATGAGTTAAAGGTTTTAAAGGAATCTTTCCATTACCCTGGCAATTATTCTCCCCAAAAGCTTGTATCAGATTCGTTCGGGATAATGAAAGGGGGCAAAAGTTTCCATGTAGAGCTATTGTTCAAAAAGAACGTTGCGGAGCAAATCAAGGAGAGGCTCTGGCATAAAACTCAAAAGATAGTCCAACTAAAAAACAAAGAGATTAAGCTCACCTTTACCGTATCTTCTCTTGACGAAGTGATTAATTGGGTGTTGAGCTACGGTGATAACGTCAAAGTGCTGCAACCTGTCGAATTAAAGAATCTGGCGCTGAAGAGAGCACAGGAATTCCTCTTTCATAATTCTTAAATATTTCTCTTTGTCCCTCAATTAATTTGAAAAGTGAAAAATTCCTGCAAGTAAATATGGTTTATATAGACCAATGGAATCTTACAATAAATATCTGCCTGATGTCAGTGCAGTCGTGCATGAAGCAATCAAGCATTTAGAAATGCTCTACCATCGAAAAGAATCAATCCACGGCATTCCAACGGGTTTTAAAAAGCTAGATAAAATGACGGCTGGATTTCAGGGTGGAGACCTCATCGTCTTCGCGGGCCTTCCCTCAACGGGGAAGAGTCTCATTTGCAGTAACATGGCGGAACATATGGCCGTATATGAAGCAAGGAGTGTTGCCTATTTTTCATTAGAAATGAGCAGCATTCAGGTGGTGTTACGTATGATTTCATCTATGGCCGCTATCGATATCCTGAAAATGAGAGCCGGTTTCCTGTCGGAAGACGATTGGTGCAAGATAAAAGCTGCGGGCAACAGTCTCACGGCTTCAAAAATCCATTTTGATGACGCACCAGCCCAGACCGTGTATGACATTCGTTGGAAGGCAATTCTTAGGAAGGCTAAAGCCGGGTTGGACATACTATTTATTGATGACCTTGGACTTATTATGGAGCATCGCCAACCCGAAAATCGTACACATGAAATTCGAGAAATCATCCGTTGCCTTAAAGATCTAGCACGCGAATTAAATATTCCAGTCGTTGTCACGTCAAAGCTCATGAAAAAAGGTAAAGGCCCCCTTGGCAAGCAGCCTCAAGAGGTCAATTTTGGTGAGTTCGGAGCCATTGAGCAGTTCGCTGATCTGGTGTGCCTTGTTAATCGCAAAATATATGATTTCATCGAAGAAGCAGGGAGTTCATCAGCAGAGATCATTATTGTTAAGCATCGTAATGGCCCGATAGGCAAAATCCCTTTGGTTTTTTCAAATAGCTTTATCAGATTTGATAACCCGTAATATGCGATGCCTGATATTGAAAGAAAGATGTTGAGAAGGACGGTGAGAACCCTAATAGAAAAAGAGTGGATAATATGAAGGGGATTGCAAATAATCCAGTCATTTCCGGTGAAACACTCAATACGAGTCCATGCTTCAGCTTTTTACGCGACACTGGTTCACTTCATGTTGATTTTAGTCCGTGGATTAGCCTTTTAATGCGCATCGGCCCGGCGGAAACGGAGTTTCAGGTTGAATGCCAATATGGCAGTGAGGTGTGGTTGCCAGAGGCGCCATACTTTGAGCCTAAACTGCCATTCCTCGACTTCAACGATCCTGCAATAAATAGTTTCTTGGATCGAATTGAAAAGCGCGATGTAGAGGCGTCAAAATCGTTCCCAGAATACCAGCTTACTTTTCTTAGAATATTATCAAGTGCACCTGAAATGCATCAGTTGCTGGATTTTCGGCTTTTGGCCGTGCTCATTGCAGAGGCCGTAGCTTCCGGGGAGGTCGATATGCAAGAACTTCCAGCAATATTAAGGAATGATCGAAAAGAAATTCTTATCCGCGTTGCGGGATGTGAAGAAACCGGGCAGGAAGCATTGAACATCTTAAATAAACTACAACTATCCAATCTCGGTTTGGGTAATAGAATGTGGTGCAATGACGGCAATTTGGCGGTAATAAAGCGGGCGTTGAAATCAAAAACCAGCGTGATGTCGCTTAACAGGTATCCAATAATCACACAGTCATTGTTACGGTTATCGCTTGATGCGCCAGAGCTGGTGTCTTCGCAATTGATGAGAACGGAGATTGCCAATAATCCTAATGACATCGAGGAAACCATTTTGACGATACGGGCGGTGTTCGATCAAGCAAAGCGCATGAAAAGGGCGAAAATACAAAAAAATCAGTTAACGGTTAAGTATGTTCTGGGATATGCCTATGGGGGGTACTTCGTGTGCAGAGAGCAGGGAGATGACGGAAACGCTGATTTGATGATTAGGCTAATGGAGAGCATAGGCCTTAATTGGCCAAAAGATAAAGATTTGTTAGGTGAAGATGGTTATCGTGGCTTGATTTAAAGAGTGCTGGGATTCGGTATAGGTTTGCCCTCCTTACGAATAAGTTGTATAAATAATCAACAATTAATGTTGGGGAGATTTCATGAAAAGAGGCTTGTCTCCAGAGTTTGCCAAGCAGTTGGAAGATAAGGGAGGTCTTCTAAACAAGTTCCTGGAAGTGGTCAAGAAGGATTCCACTCTTTGTCTTGAGATTCGGAACAATGCCATAAATGTTTACTATAGAGGTGGAAGCTTATTCAAAATTGAAGATAAAAAAAATGGATTTGAATATGCCATTTCATTCAATAAAAAATATTTCATGGGAAATTCTCATAGTGATTTGCCCCAAATTATAAAAGCGGAAAATGACGTTGCATCGGAATGGATAAGAAAGGTGCCCGATCTGAAAAATGCAATGGATTTATTTTTTGGAAAGCATCCTAAAAATGAACGCGAATTTCAGCAGCTTATTTTAAGGGAAAACAACCAAGGAGCGTTGGGGCGAAGCACGGACTATTTTATTTGTGACATAGAATATGACAATCGGGAAGGTGCTCGATTTGACCTGATAGCGGTCAAGTGGCCAAGCACACCAAAGGACAGAAAAAATGCCAAGTACCTTAGATTGGCCTTTATTGAGAAAAAATATTTAGACGGCGCTTTGAGGAGTGCATCAACACCAGCCAAAATGGAAAGGCCAGGAATATCGAAACACTTACGCGACATGCGCGAATACCTTAAGCCAAGCACCGTCGAGAATTTAAAAAAGGAAATGAAAGAAGTAGTCAACCTGAAGAAGAAATTAGGATTGATTAACATTCCCGATGAAATTGAAAGCTTCAGCAATGAAAAACCCGAATTTATTCTATTATTGGCAAACCACGATCCTGCCTCGAAAATATTAATTGAGGAACTCCGCAAAATTGATGAAAAGAAATTATCTGACATGCCGTTTGATTTAAAATTCGCTGTGAGCAATTTTATGGGTTACGGATTATTCAATGAGTGTATATACACTTTGAGCGAATTTAAGGCTCGATTTGCAAAGCAAATATATTCGGGGCCCGCCTAAGCGCCTTTAGGAAAATGAATAACAATGTGAAGGTGGTAATTCACCGTGGGTCTCATGAAATTGGGGGAACATGCATATCCATTACTACTCCCAAAACAAAACTGCTTCTTGATGCTGGAATGCCGCTTTCTGATGCCAGCGTCGGGATTGATATAAACTCCATCAAGCCCGATGCGGTTTTTATAAGTCACCCGCACACCGATCATTTTGGAATGATGGAGACAGTTGATCCATCCATTCCAGTATATATGGGTCAGTTAAGCAAGAAGTTGATCGACTCGACAAGGATGTTCATTCGGAAAAGGCCCCTCATTAATAAAACTGTCATTTTTAAGCCGGGGGAAACAATTGTCGTTAATAATGACATTCATGTCACCCCGCATCTTGTTGACCACTCCTCCGCCGAATCTTTTGCCTTTGAAATTGAGGCCGATGGAAAACGTCTTTTTTATAGCGGCGACTTCAGGGGACATGGGAACAAAGGCCAGCTTTTTGAGCAGATGTTGAAAAATCCTCCTAAAAATATTGATGTGATGTTTATGGAAGGTACATGCATCCAGAGGAGTAACGACATCTTCCCAACTGAACATTCCGTGTTTAAAGTGATATTGGAAGTGCTGGAAGGACAGGCCAATATTTCCTTTTTGATTTCCTCCGCCCAAAACATAGATCGCTTAGTATGGGCACATCATGCGTGTCAGGATGCCGGTAAAATCATGGTGATTGATTTGTATATGGCATGGGTTTTGGAAGCCCTTTCTTCTGTTTCAGATAAAACACCCACCATGGCCAGCCCAAACGTTAAAGTCTTTATAGATTTCAACTTCTATAGCGCATTAAATAACAACCGCCTGGCCTATAACGATTTCATACACCGGGCATTCCAGAAAAGGGTCAAAGAAGAGCAATTGCGGGCAAATCCTGCTGGATACCTATACTGTTCCAGAATTTCCGGATGCAGAAGGATGAAGGCCTTTGCCAAGCATGGAAAGATAAACATTATTTATTCCCAGTGGAGAGGATACCTTGAAAAGAAAGAGGATCGCAAAGTACAGGAGTTCAATGCTCTGGCAGAAAAGAACAATTATGTTTATGCGCATACGAGCGGACATGCGCCATTAAGCGATTTGAAAAAGCTGGCCCAAGCAATTAATCCCCAAATGCTTGTCCCGATACATACTGAGCACGCAAGTGAATTTAAAAAGCATTTCAGCAATGTTTATGAGGCCACGGACAACTTTGGTTTTGAAGTGTAAGCTGGCCATTAAGATTCGGAGGGTAAATGAAAAAAGACACGGCAAAAAAACTCAAGATGGTCATTGAGGGAATTGCCCAAAAAATTGAGCGCCATAAAAAACTGGTTGCTGGCGGGTGTCCAGCTGTGGGCATTTTCTGGTTTCTTAAAAAGAAGTCTGGACGGCTTGAGATGTATGCACCCGGAACTCCTGGGATTCCCTATAAACTGGGCGAAGACGATGGGGAGTTTATTAACTACCCCGTTAGCCACTACCATGAATGGCGTGACATGAAAGTAATGTTCAAGAAGAATGTGAAGAACCGTATTTATCCTGAACCATTTGATGCCTACATAGACAAAGAATATGATGACGCTCCACGCGGGAGGATTGTTTATTCAAAGTTGAATAAGAAATTCTACGTTCATGTGACAAAATCTCTTATGAAGCCACGAATCAAAACGCTTATTTGCAAGGAATTCAGACTACCGGCAAACACAGTCTTCATGAATGATGAGCATTATGGCTAGGGTGTAGGGCCGATCAATTTCCCGCCGTTTTCGTGGCTTTTGAGGTCGTGATTATCATTTTTCAAGATCAGCTAAGGCAAGAAGTCGGTATAAGTTACCTAAATATAATTGTTTATGCTTCACGCGGAATGCCTCTCCCGCGGAAAGTGCGGTATACTCAAAGTGCACTACCGAAAGGAGCCGATCGCAAATGCAAAACATACCGATTGCCGCGAAAAAAAATCCGTTCACCCTCATCGGCGACCAGAAAATCATCATCGACTACGCCGCCATTTACTGCCGCACGCCGCAGGAATTGCTGAAGAGCACGCTCTTCCTCGAAATACTTACCCGGTTCATCCGCCGCATCGAGGAAAAGCGGACCCCCGGCTACCTCTTTCTGCGCGAACGCCGCCCGGATCTGAAACCGGAGGCGATCCCCGATTTTGTGCTGCGGCTGCTCCGCCTGCTGGTGGGACACAGCGCGGAAGAGATCATCGCGCTGAACCCCGATTACGGGAGCGTGCTGAACGTGGGAAACGACCGCGAATGGATATACGAGCTGCGGCGCGACCTGTACAACTACTGGCGGCGCATCGAGCGGTACATCTTCCTTGAGATGCCGCACGGCTCCGGCCAGAAGTCGATCGACATCTATCACGACCAGTTCATGAGCGGCTGCGAGGACCTGCGCGCCCTCATCCTGCGCACGAACCGCCTCATCGGCGAGCACCTCTCCGGCAAAGACCCCAAGGTCTACCGCCAGCTCCCCGCCGGGGCGAACATGGCGATGCTGCTGGAGCGGATCGACTGGAAATGCCCGTCGTTCCTGCAGGCGTTCCGGGACGTGGAGTTCATCCGCATCACGCTCATCGAGCCGCCGCTGATCCTCTACTCGAAATCCAACACGCGCAAGGGGACGTTTCTGGAGATACCCGGCCCCCACGGCCCAATCACGGTGGACCCTTCCGAGTGGTTCTGTTTTCCCGCCAAGGTGGGCGAGCTGACCGCGTTTATCTTTTTCCATCTCGACTACATCGCGCAGGCGCTCTCGTTGTCGAACCTGTTCGAGCTGGCGGAATACGACGACATCAACGGCAAGACGCCCGACCTGGCGGTGCTGTTCGGCGTGCCGGGGGAGGGGATGAAGGAGTACACCGAATTTTTCGAGGACCGCCAAAGCGGCATCATCACCGGCATGGTGAAGCGCAGCGCCGATGTCGGCTACTTCGGCTACTTCAAGAAGATGACGCTGACGCTGCACAACGTGGCGATGCTGAACCGGGGCCGCCTGCCGCTGCACGGCGCGATGGTGCACATCAAGCTGAAGGCGGGGGGTTACGCCAACATCGTCCTCGTGGGGGATTCCGGCGCGGGCAAGAGCGAAACGCTGGAGGCGTTGCGCACCATCGCCGACGAATATTTCAGCGACATCAAGGTGATCTTCGACGATATGGGGAGCCTCGCCATCAAGGAGGACGGCCGCGTACACGGCTACGGCACCGAGATCGGCGCATTCGTCCGGCTGGACGACCTCCACCCGAAATACGCCTACGAGGAAGTGGACCGCTCCATCTTCATCAACCCCGACCGGAAGAACGCCCGGCTCATCATGCCGATAACCGCCTACCACCACGTGGTGATGGGCTACCCGGTGGATATGCTGTTCTACGCCAACAACTACGAGCACCTGGGCGACGACAAACCGGCGGTGGAGTTTTTCAGCCGCGCGGATGAGGCGCTGCAGGTGTTCCGCGACGGCTCGCGCCTGGCCAAGGGAACCACCGACGAGAAGGGGCTGGTCCGCACCTACTTCGCCAATCCGTTCGGCGCGCAGCAGCGCGAGGCGAAGCACGAGAAGGTGGCGGCGGCGGTCTTTGCGCGGATGTTCGAGACCGGCGTGAAGGTCGGGCAGGTGCGCACGCGTCTCGGCATTCCCGGCTTCGAGCAGGAGGGGCCGAAAGCGGTGGCGGAAAAACTTTACGAGGTACTGAAGGAACTGGCCAAACGGCCCGGACGCTGATCACGGAGGAGGATGGAGATGCGCGCGCCTGAAAACATGTTGGGGACAAGCGGACTGACGGCGGGACGGCTCGGCTTTTCGGGGGGCTACGGCGCTCCGGCCGCGGCGTTCGAGATGGCCTTCGAGCGGGGCTGCAACTATTTCTATCACGGCTCCGTCCGCCGCCCCGGCATGAACCAGGCCATCAAGAACATCGCCGCCAAGGGGCAGCGCGAAAAACTGATAGTCACGGCTCAGGTGTATCTGCGCGGGGGGTGGCTGGTGCGCTGGAGCATGGACCGTTTCTTCAAAAAGACCGGGCTGGATTACGCCGATGTGCTGCTGCTCGGCTGGTACAACGCCATGCCGCCGCAATCGGTGATCGATGCCGCGCTGGAGCTGAAGCGGCAGGGGCGGGTGCGCCACATCGCCATATCGGGGCACAACCGCGCGGTGTTTGTTGATTTCGCCAAGGCGGGGCACTTCGATGTGTTCCATGTGCGCTACTCCGCCGCGCATCGCGGGGCCGAGAAGGAGGTGTTCGAGGCGATCCCGCAGGGGGGAGCGCCCCGGCATCGTCACCTACACC